>JAGWVA010000143.1 GCA_028875855.1 Paracoccaceae bacterium | reverse complement strand
TGCGTGATCGAAACCGGCCTCGGCAAGCACGTGAACGGAGGCCACGCCTTCGCTTGGCGCACGATGGATCGTCGTCGCCCAGGCATAATCAGCCCCCGCCAATTGGTCGGGCGTCAGACGAAGGAGCTGACGCGCCTCCCCTGCCCCGCTGCCCAGAATAACAGCCTCCGCACCGGCCTCGATGACATCGAGCTTTGCCCCGCTGCGCAGGCCGATCTCCGGCAAGCCCCGTGCGAAGCTGATCCGGTCACCCTCTGCGAGTGTAAGCGAAGACTGACCATCGGCGCGGTGATAGACTTGCTCGGCCGGACGCTGATCTTCTGTCAGGCGCGCACGCAGGGCGTCACGAATGGCCACATTGAGGGCGGCGGCATCCGCGCGCGACTGCGCAAGGGCAATCTTGTCGTGGGCAGGATCTTCCGCGAAGCCTTTTGCCAGAGCGGCCACGGCAAGTTCGGAACGACCGGCGGCGACGACTTGCCCCGCCTCGAAATACCGCGCGACCGCTGCGCGCGCCGCGGCCCGGTCCCCGGCCAACAGTTGCGCAACCTCACGGGCTGCCGGATCACGCTGCCGCTCGGCCCTGTCAAGCTCGGCCGCGCCTACCCGGCTCGCCAGAAGGCGCAGAGCCGCCCCGGCTTCCATCGGATCGTGATCGAGCGCGCTGCTGGCCAGCACCACGCGCGCGCCGCGCGCTTCGACGGCCCCGATAAGGCTGTTCATCGCCGATACACCAAGGCGATCAGCCTGATCGACCAGCACAACGGTGCGCGAGCCAAGGGTGATGCGGCCCGAGGCGACACGTTCGACGAAGGCCGCTGCTGTCATAGGATCGAGACCAGCGATGGAACGCAGCGCATCGACCCCCTGCCCGGTGGCCGCGACGCCAATCACATCCCAATGCGCCGCCTCATAGGCATGGTGGAGAGCCCCAAGGGTCCAGGTCACGCCACTGCCCGGCGCACCGGACAGAATGCCAAGCCCCCTGCCCCGCAAGAGTTCGCTCAACGCGGAGTGCTGCGCCCCATTGAGTGTGTAGGACGCGGGATCAAAGGCAATGGCCTCGCCACCGCGCGCGGCCAAGCGCACCCCACGGTCGGACAGAGCGGCTTCCGCCAAAACCTGCCCCACGGTCGTGTAAAGGCGCCCCTGTGCTGCCCCGCTGCGCTCCACCGCCACGAGATCGGGATGTGCCATCGCCTCGAAGAAAAGCCGCACGAAGGTTTCCGGCTCGCGGACCTGGCGGGTGATCGCGCGGGCGATATCCTCGGCCGTGATCGCAGAGCGCTGCGCCAGAAGATCCTCCACGAGCTTGCGCGGATCTTCCACGAAGCCTCCGGCCTCCGCCATCAACGGAGACTGACCGGGCACGAAGTCGGCGGAGAGAAGACCGGCGGTGCGCGTGGCGATCTGCACCAGCTCCACATCGTCCACTTGCGAGACGTGTTCTGGCAACGCGTCCGGCGCCCGCACATCGGCGCGCCCTGCCAACCCCGGCAGCGTCTCAAAGAGCGCGCGCACGGAAGACGGCAGCGGCGCAGCCGGATCGTGATCCGTCAACCCATCGGTGAGCGTCATGTAGCCCTTGCGCTGACCGATCGCGATCAGGTCGCGCATACCGCGTACCCGCTTGCTTTGCGGCATGTGCAGCTCGACGTGATCGCGATGCCGAGAAAGGGCCACATAGAGAAGATGTTGGTTCATCGTCTCAGACCCGAGCACCAGCGCCCGATCGACCGTCATGCCCTGCGACTTGTGAATGGTCGCCGCGTAGCCGTAGTCCAGGTCGAGGAACCGCGCGGGATCGAGGCGCACCGGATCGGGTCGCCCGTCCACGGCCACGACAATCTCGGATGCCGAAGCGGACAGCACCGTGCCGAAGGACGACCGCTGCACCGATGCCTCCCGCTCAGGCCGGGTGAACCGTACCCGGTCGCCCGGCCCGAGTTCGAGCGGCGCCGGCGGGGCGGACACGTCCAGCATGTCGGGCGCCTGTGGCCGGGTGTAGCTCTGCACTTGG
>JAGWVA010000034.1 GCA_028875855.1 Paracoccaceae bacterium | reverse complement strand
TGAGCCGCGCGCGCAGGAACGTGGCGCATCACTACGATCTGTCGGGCGAACTCTACGACCTGTTTCTGGACGAGGACCGCCAGTATTCCTGCGCCTATTTCGCCGACCCGTCGATGACGCTGGAAGAGGCGCAGCGGGCGAAAAAGGCCCACATCGCCAACAAGCTTCTGCTGGAGCCGGGGATGACGGTGCTCGACATCGGCTGCGGCTGGGGCGGGCTCGGGCTGACGCTGGCGCGCGACTACGGGGCGCGGGTCGTGGGTGTGACGCTCTCCGAGGAACAGCACAAGGTCGCCACGCGCCGCGCGAAGGAGGCGGGCCTGTCGGATCGGGTGGAGTTCCGGCTGTGCGACTACCGCACAGTGACCGAGACCTTCGACAGGGTCGTCTCGGTGGGCATGTTCGAACATGTGGGCGTGCCGCATTACCGCGAATATTTCAGCGCCGTGCATGACCGGCTTGCGCCCGATGGGGTCGCGCTGATCCACACGATCGGCCGGGTGACCCCGCCCGGCTCGACCAGCCCGTGGATCCTGAAATACATCTTCCCCGGCGGCTATGTGCCCGCGCTCTCGGAGATGATGTCCGCGGTCGAGAAGAACGCGCTATGGTCCACCGACATCGAGGTGTGGCGGATGCATTACGCCTACACCCTGCGGCACTGGCATGACCGTTTCGTCGCGAAGCAGGACAAGGCGAAGGCGCTTTACGACGAGCGGTTCTGCCGGATGTGGCGCTATTACCTGATCGCCTCCGAGATGAGCTTTCGCCATTACGGCCAATGTGTCTTCCAGGTGCAGCTTGCGCGCCGGCAAGAGGCGGTGCCGCTCACGCGGACCTACCTCTATCCGCCGGAGATCCAGATGGCGTCCCGGGCGGCGGAATAAGCTTCCGACCGGGCTTCCCTTCGTCCCGTGCGGCGGAGGGCCCCCATGCGCGCCGATCAGGGGTTGCGCCGCGCCCCGGTCTGACTATAACCCCGGACGATTTGCGCACAGGGGGCCGGCATGCCGAAGAGAACCGATATCAAGTCGATCATGATCATCGGAGCCGGACCCATCGTCATCGGGCAGGCCTGCGAGTTCGACTATTCCGGCGCACAGGCCTGCAAGGCGCTGCGCGAAGAGGGCTACCGGGTCATCCTGGTGAACTCTAACCCCGCCACGATCATGACCGACCCGGGGCTGGCCGACGCGACCTATATCGAGCCGATCACCCCCGAGGTCGTCGCAAGGATCATCGAGACCGAACGCCCTGATGCGCTCCTGCCCACGATGGGCGGGCAGACGGGCCTCAACACCTCGCTCGCACTGGCCGACATGGGCGTGCTGGAAAAGTTCGGCGTCGAACTGATCGGCGCCAACCGCGCTGCCATCGAGATGGCCGAAGACCGCAAGCTCTTCCGCGAGGCGATGGACCGGATCGGACTGGAAAACCCCAAGGCCACCATCGTCGCGGCCCCCAAGAAGGCGAACGGCAAATACGACATCAACGCGGGCGTCGCCGAGGCGATGGCCGCCCTTGACGACATCGGCCTGCCCGCCATCATCCGCCCCGCCTTCACGCTGGGCGGCACCGGCGGCGGCGTGGCCTACAACCGCGACGACTACGAACGGATCGTGCGCTCGGGTCTCGACGCCTCGCCGGTGGCGCAGGTGCTGGTGGACGAAAGCCTGCTGGGCTGGAAGGAATATGAGATGGAAGTCGTGCGCGACCGCGCCGACAACGCCATCATCGTCTGTTCCATCGAGAACGTGGACCCGATGGGCGTGCATACGGGCGACTCGATCACCGTCGCGCCCGCCCTGACGCTGACCGACAAGGAATACCAGATCATGCGCAACGGCTCGATCGCCGTGCTGCGCGAGATCGGCGTGGAGACCGGCGGGTCGAACGTGCAATGGGCGATCAACCCGAAGGACGGCCGCATGGTCGTGATCGAGATGAACCCGCGGGTGTCGCGGTCCTCGGCGCTGGCCTCCAAGGCGACGGGCTTCCCCATCGCCAAGATCGCGGCGAAGCTCGCCGTGGGCTACACTCTGGACGAGCTGGACAACGACATCACCAAGGTCACGCCGGCGAGCTTCGAGCCGACCATCGACTATGTCGTGACCAAGATCCCGCGGTTTGCCTTTGAAAAGTTCCCCGGATCGAAGCCGGAACTGACCACCGCGATGAAATCGGTGGGCGAGGCGATGGCCATCGGCCGCACCATCCACGAGTCGCTGCAAAAGGCGCTGGCCTCGCTGGAAACCGGCCTGACCGGGTTCGACGAGATCGCCATCGAAGGCGCGCCCGACAAGGCCGCCGTCATCAAGGCGATCAGCAGCCAGACCCCGGACCGCCTGCGGCTGATCGCACAGGCGATGCGTCACGGCCTCAGCGACGACGAGATCCAGCAGGCGACGGCGTTCGACCCGTGGTTCCTCTCGCGCGTCCGCGAGATCGTCGCGATGGAAGACGCCATCCGCAAGGACGGCCTGCCGGTGACCGAAGAAGGCCTGCGGCAGATCAAGATGATGGGCTTTACCGATGCACGGCTTGCCAAGCTCACGGGCCGTGACGAAGGACAGGTGCGCCGCGCCCGCCAGCGGCTGGGCGTGAAGGCCGTCTTCAAGCGCATCGACACCTGCGGCGCCGAATTCGAGGCCCAGACCCCCTACATGTATTCCACCTACGAGGCCCCCGCGATGGGCGACGTGGAATGCGAGGCGCGGCCCTCGGACCGCAAGAAGGTCGTCATCCTCGGCGGCGGTCCGAACCGGATCGGCCAGGGGATCGAGTTCGACTACTGCTGCTGCCACGCCTGCTTCGCGCTGACCGATGCGGGCTACGAGACCATCATGGTCAACTGCAACCCGGAAACCGTCTCGACCGACTACGACACGTCGGACCGGCTGTATTTCGAACCGCTGACGCTGGAACACGTGCTTGAGATCCTGCGGGTGGAGCAGGAGAACGGCACGCTGCACGGCGTGATCGTGCAGTTCGGCGGGCAGACCCCGCTGAAGCTTGCCAATGCGCTTTACGAAGAAGGCATCCCGATCCTCGGCACCTCGCCGGACGCGATCGACCTTGCCGAAGACCGCGAGCGGTTCCAGAAGCTTCTGAACACGCTCGGCCTGAACCAGCCCAAGAACGGCATCGCCTCGTCGCCCGAACAGGCCTTTGCCGTGGCCAAGGACGTGGGATACCCGCTGGTGATCCGCCCGTCCTACGTGCTGGGCGGCCGCGCGATGGAGATCATCCGCGACGATGCGCAGCTAGAACGCTACATCCGCGAGGCTGTTCAGGTCTCGGGCAAGAACCCTGTCCTGCTCGACAGCTACCTGACCAATGCGATCGAGGTGGACGTGGACGCGCTCTGCGACGGGACCGATGTCCATGTCGCGGGCATCATGGAACATATCGAAGAGGCCGGGGTGCACTCGGGCGACAGCGCCTGCTGCCTGCCGCCGCATTCGCTGTCCGACGACATCGTGGCCGAACTCAAGCGCCAGACCGTGCTGATGGCCAAGGGCCTGAACGTGGTCGGCCTGATGAACGTGCAATTCGCGGTGAAGGACGGCACGATCTACGTGCTGGAAGTGAACCCGCGCGCAAGCCGCACCGTGCCGTTCGTCGCCAAGGCGACCGACAGCGCCATCGCCTCGATCGCGGCGCGGGTCATGGCGGGCGAAAAGCTCTCCGCCTTCCCGCAGCGCGCCGCCTATCCCGAGGGCGTGGGGCCCGACACCGCGCTGCCGCTGGCCGATCCGCTGACGCTGGCCGATCCCAAGACGCCGTGGTTCTCGGTCAAGGAAGCGGTGATGCCCTTTGCGCGCTTCCCGGGCGTCGATACGCTGCTGGGGCCGGAGATGCGGTCCACCGGCGAGGTGATGGGCTGGGATCGGTCCTTTGCGCTGGCCTTCCTCAAGGCGCAACAGGGCGCGGGCACGCATCTGCCGGACGCGGGCCGGGTGTTCGTGTCGATCCAGGACAGCGACAAGACGCCGGTGATGGCCGAGTCCGTCCGTCAGCTGACCAACCTCGGGTTCGAGATCGTGGCGACGCGCGGCACGGCCTCCTTCCTGTCGGAAGCTGGCGTGACCTGCGATCTGGTGAACAAGGTCTATGAGGGGCGCCCGAACATCGTGGACATGCTGAAGAACGGCGACGTTGCGCTGGTCTTCAACACGACCGAAGGCACGCAGTCGATCGCGGACAGCCGGGCCATCCGCGCCGTCGCGCTTTACGACAAGATTCCCTACTACACGACCGCCGCGGGCAGCATGGCCGCCGTTCAAGCCATCAGGGCCCGGCGCGAAGGCGATATCCGAGTCCGCACACTGCAAGGCTGACACGATCGCGCCCCGGCCCTTGCGGCATGAGGGGCGCGCGCAGCTTCGGCAGGACATGAAAGAGGCAGGCAGCGCCCCCCGCTGCCTGCCTCACGCCCGGTCCCTCAGGCGTTGACCTTTGCCGCCTCGGCCCGCCGCATCGGCAGGGGAACGACATTCGACCCCTGCGTGACGAACCCCGGCAAGCCGCCGGTCTTCCCGGCGCGCTTTCCATTCGCGAGCGCCCCGCCCAGAGCGGGCGAGACCTTTTCAATTGCGGCGGCAAGATCGCTTGCCACGCCTTCCAGATCGAATCGCTCTGCGTAGTCATGCATTTCGATCAGGGATGCCACGATCCAGCGGTGATCCATATTTTGCGCCCCCAAATGCGCGAGTTCCCGGCCGCCCGTTCCTGCGGCCATCGGTTCTTGTGTCCTTGCGGCGATCCGGCCCCGGTTGATTGCGGTGCCGGACAGCCCTGATGCCGCGTCAGGCGGCGATATCTGTCCGTTCCGGCTGGCACACATCGTGCCGGATGCCGGAGAATTCCCGGATGCGGTCGATCCGTTCCTGCGAGCAGTCCATCAGCCCCGCCAGCGCCACGACCTTGCCCATCGGCTTGGCGGACCCGAGATAGCCATAGGGCCCGTTGCCCGAGCGCCGCATCACGCGGTCCATGATCGGGTCCATGACCGCGACCGCATCCGTGATGCCGGCAGCCATGCCGTATTCGAAGGCGGCGATCATGATCTCGCTCGTCACGTAGGACACCGAGTTGCGGGACCGGCCTGCGCCAAGTTCCCGGGTGTCCACGCAGAAGCGCGTGGCTTCCCAGACGGTGGGGCTGCGCAGCGGCGGCTCGCCGTCGAGGATGCTGGAGAAGACATCCGACAGCATGTGCGGTCCGGTCGTCTGCAACAGCCTCATGCAGCCGACGACGCGCCCCGCGTCGTTCACGCTGATGATGTAGGCCGGATCGATGCTGTCGAAGACGTCGCGTTCACGTCCATCGCGCACTTCGACATCCCAGCCCAGTCGGCCCTCGAAAACACGGGCCCGAAGTCGGAACATTCCGTCAAGCAACTCACCATGAAGGTCAGCATTCAGACCGTCCACAACGTAAATCATGACATCCCCCAGTTGATCCTGGGTTAAGCATTCACACTTACATGCGAAAATTCTATACGGGGATTCCCGTAGGGCGGGCCTACTGCGGGCTTATGAAGCCATAGCCGATGGCACGCCCCACGGCCTGCGGCGTCGTCAGCGCGCCGAGCTTGGTCCGGATCGACCGCAGATGAACCTCGACCGTGCGGTCGGAAATGGCAAGGATGCAGGCGATGTCCTGCTGCTGCTTGCCTGCCGCCACCCATTGCAGGATCTCGCGCTCGCGTTCGGAAAGCTGCGGACGCAGCAACAGGCGCGCGAGCGTGGACGACGACATGACCGAGTCATGCAGATGCACCGCCGCATGCTGCAGATCGCCGATCATGTGCCGCCGGACCTTCTCCCACTCGCCCTGCTTGCAATTGCGCGTGACGCTGAGCAGCCCCTGTTCGCCGAAGGGCCCCCGGATCGGGACGGTCAGGCCCTGCGGCGTGATCCCGAAGTCCACCGCCTCGTGGAAGACCTTGGCGAAAAGATCGTCCCTCTCGAATCGCGTCCAGTCCACGGGCGCGATGCTCCGCGACGCCTTGTGCAGGATCGGGTCGATATTCTGGAAGCCGCGCTGCATGTAGTGCTGCTTCCAGGTGTCGGGATAATTGGCATAGCCATGCACGGACCCGTGAAACGGATCGACCATGGCATAGGATGCAAAATCGAGATCGAGCTGATTACAGAGCTGGTCGAGAAAGCTCGTTAAATTCTCCGCGTCCGCGGGAACCGTACTCAGATCTATGATATTTAACGCCATGATCCGGTCTGTCCTTGAAACGACGCGATGAACCCCTTCCCTAGCTCGGCAAGCCAACCTCCCAACGCTACTACGCCCTGACCAAAGGTGCAATTCCCGGTTGTCATTTTGTCAATATTGACGCGCAAACGAAACAAAAGTGATCACGCGAGACCGGTTCGGCCGCCAGAGCGACGCGATTTGCGGACAAAACGCACATGCGGAACAGGCAGGGACGCGCCCGGCCATAGGGGCCGGTGTCCCCCGGCGGCTTTCCCTTGACGCATTGGACGCTTCGGGGAACTCTGCCGGGCACGTGCCGGGAGGGGCCATGCGTATCCTGATCCTCGAAGACAACGTCAGCCTGTCGGAATGGCTGGCCAAGCTCTTGCGCGGCGAGAATTACGTGGTCGATTGCGTCCCCGACGGAGAGACGCTGCTGAACGGGGTCGATCTGGCCCCTTACGACCTTGCGATCGTCGATCTTGGCCTTCCCGGCGTCGGCGGGATCGAGGTGGTGCGCTGCCTGCGCCGGGCGGGCGAGACGCTTCCGATCCTGATCCTGACCGCGCAGGATGCGCTCGACAGCCGTGTCGCGGGGCTGAACGCGGGCGCAGACGACTACGTGACGAAACCCTTCGAGGTGCCGGAGCTTGAGGCCCGCATCCGCGCCCTCCTGCGGCGCCCCAGAACGCAGGCCGAACGGGCGCTCAGCTTCGGGCCGCTTGCCTTCGACCAGACCGCCCGCAGCTTTTCCCTTGCGGACGCCCCCCTTGCGCTGACGCCACGCGAACATGCGATCCTCGAGGCGCTCCTGCGCCGCGCGGGCAATACCGTCAGCAAGGAAACCCTGCTGGAAGCCGGCTACAGCTTCGAGGACGAGGTCGGCCCCGGTGCGGTCGAGGTCGTCGTGCACCGCCTGCGCCGAAAGCTCGAGGGCAGCGCCGTCTCGATCGCCACCGTGCGGGGCTTCGGCTATGTCCTGCGGCAGGCCAGCGCGTGATGCCCAGCCTTGCGCGCCAGAGCCTGCGGCTCAACCTGATGCTGTGGCTTGGCGGGCCCGTCGCCCTGATCCTCGTGGCCAGCCTGTGGCTGTCCTATTCCCGCGCCAGCCGGCTTGCCACGCTGATCCAGACGCGGAACCTGACAGCATCGGCCCGCATGATCGCCGAACAGATCCGCTACCGCGAGGGGCTGATCGAAGCCAACGTCCCGCCCGCGGCGCTGGAGATCTTTGCCACCGACGCGCATGACGAGGCCGCCTATGCCGTCTTCGACCCCAAGGGCAACCTGATCGCGGGCTTCCCCGGGCTCGATCCCGCGCCGATCCCGCCCGATGCGCCCCCCGGACCGGTCACCTATGACACGATGTTCCGGACCGAAGCGATGCACGCGGTCACCATGCGTCAGCCCGTCATCACGCCGGACGGCACGGTGCAGGTCACCGTCAGCGTGGGCGAGACCGGCTATGCGCGCGGTGCGCTGGTGCGGGCCTTCTGGATGCGCGGGTTTGCCGAACAGGCCGCGCTGGTGCTGGCGGCGGCCATCTCGATCTGGGTCGGGATCAGCCGCGAGTTGCGCCCCCTTACACGCCTTGGCCGTGCCGTCCGCGACCGGCCGCCGAATTCCGTCGAGCCGTTCGAGGTGGACACGGTGCAGGCCGAATTGCGCCCGCTGGTCTCGGCGCTCAACGATCACATGGCCCGGCTTGGCGCCTATCTCGACCGCCAGCGGCGGTTCCTCGACGGGGCCGCGCATCAGATGCGGACGCCGCTTGCCATCCTCAAGACGCAGATCGGTGTCGCGCGGCGCAGCGACAGCCCCGAACGCGTCTCGGCCGTTCTGGAAAAGGTGGATGCGAGCCTTACCGCGATGACGCGGACCACGAACCAGTTGTTGACACTGGGGCGGGTGGAACACGAACGCGCCCTGCCCGCGCTGCGCCGGGTCGATCTGCGCGCAGTCCTGCGCGACGTGGTGGAAGAAACCGCGCCGCGCGCGCTCGACCATGGGCTGGACCTCGTGCTGGACGCCGAAGTGCCCGTGTTCGTCCGGGGCAACCGGGTGCTGCTGCGCGAGATCGTGGCGAACCTTGTCGAGAACGCGATACGGCACGCGGGCCGGGGGGCGGTGGCGACGCTGTCGGCCGACGTGGCGGATGGCATGGGCCGCATTCTCGTCGCCGATACCGGCCCGGGCCTTGCCGCGCCGGATCGTGCCCGCCTCTTCCAGCGTTTTGCCCGCGGCAAGGGCACGCGTGCCGAAGGCACCGGCCTGGGCCTGACCATCGTTGCCGAAGTCGCCGAGATGTTCGGCGGCTTCGTCACCCTGCCAGACCCCGACGCGCCGGGATTTCGCATCGCGGTCCTGCTGCCGCTTGACCCCGAGGCCTAGTGCAGCCCCGTCACGAAGGCATTCGTGTAGGTCCGTGACAGGTCGATCGGCGCCGACCTCACCGTGGGCAGCACCTCGCGCAGAACCTTGAGAACGCTTTGCGGCCCGCCCTCGGGCATCAGGCCGTCGGGGCTGAACATGCCCTTGCCCGCATCGAGCGCGGCCACATACATCGCCCGGTCACCGGCGTAAAAGCCGCGCGGGACATGCTCCGCGATCTCGGCCCCGTCATGCGTGGCGATGAAATGCAGCGACCGCACGAGGGCCGCAACCAGACGTTTCACGACCGGCCGATGCGCCTCGACCCAACCCGCCTCCATGTAAAGGCAGGCCGCGGGATAGGGGCCGCCGAGCGCGGCCCGCGTCGCCCGGTCGGTGCTCAGATCGACCAGCACGCGGGCCTGATGCAACGCGATCAGCCGCGAGACCGTGGGCTCTGTCGTCATCGCGGCCTCGACCTGCCCCGTCTCCATCGCGGAAATGAGCGTATCGCCCGCGCTGACAGGGATCAGCACCGCCGCGCCCGGCTTCAGCCCGGCCTTGGCCAGCAGGTAGCGCGTCAGGAAGTCGGTCGAGGACCCGAGCCCCGTCACCCCCAGCCGATGGCCCTTGAGATCGCCGACCCCCTTCACCTGCGGCGCGCGCGAGGTGATCATCTCCGCCTCGCCCGGAGCGACGCCAAGCTGGACGACGGACATCGTGTATTTGCCGAGACTCTGAAGCTCGATGTTGTGATCGTAGAACCCGATCACCCCCTGCACTGCGCCGGCCAGCATCTCGTCGGCCGCCTCGATGCCGGCGGGCTCGCTCAGAACCCGCACGTCCAGCCCCTCGTCCCGGAAATATCCAAGTTTTTCAGCCAGCACGACAGGCAGGTAGATCTGCTTTTCCTGACCGCCGACCATCAGCGAAACGGTCTCTGCCTGCGCCGCGCCGAGGCAGGTCGCCAGCCACAGAACCGCACATCCCAGCCGCAGGACCCAAAGGCCATTTCGCTGCATCCGATCCTCCCAAATACGGATAGCTACAGCATGAAAGAACTCGGCGCGCCGTCCAAGCCCTGCCATGCAAGGCGGGGCCGATCCTTGCGGATCGGCCCCCGGCCGCGGCATCGCGCGACCCGGCCCAAGGGATCAGTTCAGCCCTTCAAGCTTCTTCGCGGCCTCGACGTATTTGTTGGTGAAGGTATTGGCCAGCGTGACCGGCTTGCCCTTGATCTTGCCCGCGGCCTTCTGGATCGCAAAGACCGTCTGCGGACCGTTCGCCGGCATCATGCCCAGACCATCGAGGTTGAACTGCCCCCAGTCGGCCTGCAGCGCCTTGATATACTCGGCCTTCGAGGTCAGCGGGTTCGACACGAAATCCGCCGGCAGGGCATTGGCGACATCGGCCGCGCTGTGCGTCTTCATCCAGTGAAGGGTGGCCACCAGCGCGTCCACGACGCCCTGGGCTTCCTTCTCGTGCGTCTTCAGCCAGTCGGCGCGCACCAGCACGTTCGCCGCCGGATAGTCGCCGCCCAGCCACTTCTGCACGCCCGCGCCGGTGGACAGGTCGATCGCCGAATAGCCCACGCCCAGCTTCTCGACGGCATTGACCGTCGGCTGGCTGGTGATGCCGCAGACCGCCTTGTTGTATTTCAGCGCCGCGATCATGGTCTGACCGGCATGGGCCGCGATGCGGCTGTAGTCATGCGTGGTCATGCCCGCGCGGGACGAAACATAGCTGACCAGATCGTCGGTGCCCGACCCGATGTCGGTCACGCCGACCGACTTGCCCTTCCAGTCCGTCGGCTGCTTCACGTTCGAGCCGTTCTTGCACATGATCCGCTCGCCCGGGGCAACGGCAAGCTGCACGATGCCGACGACATCCTTGCCGGCCTGCTGGAAGTCGATCGTGTGGACATACCAGGCTCCGGCCATGTCCACCTGACCCGACACCATGGCGTCCTCGGCCCCGACGCCGCCCGCCTGTTCGGTCGAAAGCTGCATGTCCACGCCGTATTTCTTGAACATGCCAAGGCTCTTGGCGAGCTGGTATTCAAGGTAGATCTGCTTGTCGATGCCGCCGACCATCATGGTCACCCTGGGCATGGACGCGGCCTTCGCCGGGGCGGACAGCATCGCCACGCTGGGCACGGCAAGGGCCGTGGCAAGGGCAAGCGTGCTGGTCATTTTCGTCAGTTTCATCGGGTCTCCTCCTCTAGTGGACCGTGTTGAACTCTGGGGATGCGGCCGGCCTCCTCGCCGGTCACAGGGCCTGAATGTTGCTTTCGCGGGTGTTGTTGGGCTGCCAGGCAAGCAGGCGTTTCTCGATCACCGACATCAGCCATTCGGCCGTCAGGGCGAGCATCCCGATCACCAGCATGGCGCCGAAGACGCCGTTTGCGTCGAAGGTGTTCTGCGCCGTGGCGATCACGAGGCCGAGGCCGCGCTGCGAGCCAAGGAACTCGCCCACGATCGCGCCGATAATCGAGAAGCCGAGCGCGACGTGAAGGCTTGCGATGATCCAGCTCATCGCCGAAGGGAACACGACGTGGCGCACCACCTGAAGACGCGTGGCCCCAAGGATGCGGGCGTTCGAGATCAGGTTGCGGTCCACGCTGCGCACGCCCTGGAAGGCGTTGAAGAAGACCACGAAGAACACGAGCACCCCGGCCAGAAGCACCTTCGACGGAAGCCCGAGCCCCAGCCACATCACGAAGATCGACCCAAGCACGATGCGCGGCAGGGCGTTGACGATCTTGATGTAGGGGCCGACGACCTCGGCCAGATAGGGGATCTCGCCCAGCAGCACGCCAAGGATGATCCCGCTCACCACGCCGGCGATGAAGCCAAGGATGGATTCCTCGAGCGTCACCCAGATCTGCAACCAGAACGACCCGTAGGCCGTGCCGTGCTGCGCCCAGTCCACCAGCCGAAGCACGATGCCCGCGGGCGAGCCGAAGAAGAACGGGTCGATGAACCCGGTCATAGCGGCGATCTGCCAGCCGGCGACGATCAGCACGAAGATCGCCACCTGCCCCAGCAGCACATCCCGCCGCCGTCTGCGGTGCCGCGCGCGCGCTTCGGCGGCGATGGTGGCCTCGTCCTTGCCCTGATCGATCCGGGGCGCCTCTTGCGGCGCCGTCACGTCCTGCATCGTCATGCCCGCCCCCCCTGGCTTGCCTGGGCGGCGCGGGAATAGGTCTGCTGCACCTCTTCGCGCAGCGCCTCCCAGATGTTCTGGTAGAGTTCCAGGAACCGCTTGTCGAAGCGGATGTCCTGCAACGCGCCGCGCGGGCGCGGCAGGTCGATGTCGAATTCCGCCTTGACCGTGCCGGGACCCGCGGTGATGACCACCACCTTGTCGGCCAGCCCGATCGCCTCTTCCAGATCGTGGGTCACGAAGATGACCGAGGGCTTCTGCCGGTCCCAGAGCGTCAGCAGCTCGTTCGACATGATCGCCCGCGTCTGAACGTCCAGCGCCGAGAACGGCTCGTCCATCAGAAGGACCGAAGGTTCGTTGATCAGCGCCGCGGCAAGGCTCACGCGCTTGCGCATCCCGCCCGAAAGCTGGTGCGGATAGTGGTCCTCGAAGCCGGCGAGGCCCACGGTGCGCAGCCAGTCGCGGGCGCGCGCCTTCGCCTCGGCCTTGTTCATCCCCTTGAACATCGGGCCGAGCGCCACGTTGTCCAGCACCGGCTTCCACGGCAGCAGGGCATCGTTCTGAAAGACGAAGCTTGCCCCCTTGGTGATGCCCGTGACCTCCTGCCCCGAGACACGCACCGTTCCCGCGCTCGGCATCTCGAGCCCCGCCGCAAGGGTCAGCGTCGTGGACTTGCCGCAGCCGGTCGGGCCGACGACGGCACAGAACTGCCCCGGCTCGACGGTCAGGTTGATGTTGCGGATCGCCGTCATCGCGGCGCCCGTCGGCGTCACGAAGCGCTTGGTCACGTTGCGAAGCTCGATGCCGCCGATGCGACCGGGCGCATGGCTCCTGTCGGGTCCGGCGCTCTGCGCCAGCGACCCGTTCGTCGTCAATGTCACTGTCTTTCCTCCCCTCCTTCGGGGCTTGCGGCCAGCGGCCCACCCGAAGTCATTGAGGAAAGGTTAACGGCCGATTCTTTCAGTTACCTTTCAGCCTGAAAGCAAGCGGCAGGGGCGCCGGGCGCAAGGGGGAACCTAGCTGCGCCCCCGCGCCTCGGCCCGGCGCATGTTGCCCAGCACGACCAGCAGGCCCACCGCGCTCATCATGGCAGGCGGGATCCAGATGACGATGCCGCCGATCTGCTGGTCCGTCACCGCGCTGATATTGGGGAAATACCGCCCGCAATAGGCGTAGAAGGGATAGAGGTCGCGGTTGGAAAAGGTGATGATCGCGCCAAGCACGATCTGCGGAAACATCACCGCCACCGACAGCGCCGCGCGCGTGCCGAAGCGCGCATGCGCCGGGGGCTTCGGGCGCGTGTCCAGAACCATGGCCCAGAACAGGATGCCATCGACCGCCATCGTCCAGTTCATCAGCTCATACAGCGGCCGGTTCAGCATCGCCACAAAATGGACCGGCGGCCAGAGCCAGAAGTAGAACGACCCCGAAAACAGCAGCGTCGCCGGCACGGGATGCTGGATGACGGCCATGAAGGCCCGCACCGGCCCGCTCTGCGTGAGCGCGCTCAGCCACCCCGGCGCGCCGCGCAGGATCACGGGCCCGGCCATGCTGAGCCCGATCAGCACGGGGCCGATGTGATGCAGCACGACATGCTGGATGCGGCTAAGAAAGAACATCCGCTGCGCCGGATAATCGAACGCCGTCTGCACCACGGCGTACAGAAGCAGCACGCCCGCGACAAAGCTCACCCGTCGCCAGAGCACCGGCCGCTCGGCCTCGGCCATGCGGGTCAGGCCGCGCAGATACCAGAACAGCGTGAAGGTCGTGGCGAAATAGATCGGCGCGCTGAAATCATAGGGCCCGATCAACGGCATGTCCGCGGGATAGCGGGTCGAGACGACCCAGAGCAGCGCACCCAGCGCAAGGATCGCCCCCTGCGCCGCCCGACTGCCCCAGCCCGGACGGCCCGGCATCGCCTCGCCCGTCGCCAGACTCATGCGGCGCGCCTCGCGGGGCGGCAATCCGGCACGACAATCGGCGCATTCTTTGGCAAAAGGCGAAACTCCTTCCCCCGGGGCACGAAAAGTTGTTCTTGCCATATCGCCCCCGGCCCGGCTTCATGACACAAGGGAACAAGGGCGCGCACCTGCTTTACGCCGCATCGGGCAGGCGCGCAACGGCCTTGGACGGGGAGTAAGGCGGCGGGTCAAAAGACATGGCAGAGATCGCGTTTCTCTTGAACGGAACGCCGGTCCACCTGAGCGAAGCGCCGCCCACGCGGACGCTGCTCGACTGGCTGCGCGAAGAGCGCGGGCTGACAGGCACCAAGGAAGGCTGCAACGAAGGCGACTGTGGTGCCTGCACGGTGATGGTCACCGATGCGGAGGGCCCGAAGGCGCTGAACGCCTGCATCCTGTTCCTGCCGCAGCTTCACGGCAAGGCGGTCCGCACGGTGGAGGGGCTGACCGGCCCCGACGGCACGCTGCACCCGGTGCAGCAGGCGATGGTGGATCACCACGGCAGCCAGTGCGGCTTCTGCACCCCGGGCTTCGTCGTCTCGATGGCCGCGGCCCATGCCGAGGGCCGTACGGATCACGACGATGTTCTGGCCGGCAACCTCTGCCGCTGCACCGGCTACGCACCCATCATCCGCGCCGCCGAAGCCGCCGCCAGCGAACCAGTCCCCGACTGGATGCAGGCCGACCGACAGGCGCTTTCCACATTCACCTTGGCGCAAATATCCCGGGGGGAGCCGCAGGCGGGGGGCAGCGCCCCCCGGGCCTTCCGCCCCAACTCGTCCGACGAACTGGCCGACTGGTACGCCGCCCACCCCGAGGCGACGCTGATCGCGGGTGCGACCGACGTGGGCCTCTGGGTCACCAAGCAGCTCCGCGACCTCGCGCCGGTCGCCTTCCTGAACGGGGTGACGGATCTCCAGCACATCGAGCAGCGTGGCGAGACGGTGGGCGTCGGCGCCTGCGTCACGATCGAGGCGCTGCGGGCTGCCATGGTCGAGATGCACCCGTCCTTCGCGGAACTCCTGCGCCGCTACGCCTCGCTTCAGGTCCGGAACGCCGCGACCATTGGCGGCAACATCGCCAACGGCTCGCCCATCGGCGACAGCCCGCCCGCGCTGATCGCGCTTGGCGCGACGCTGCACCTGCGCCGCGGCGACGAAACGCGCGCGATCCCGCTCGAGGATTTCTTCCTCGACTACCGCAAGCAGGACCGCCGCCCCGGCGAATTCGTGGCCGCCGTGACCTTCCCGGACAAGGCGCCCGCATTGCGCTGCTACAAGCTGTCCAAACGGTTCGATCAGGACATCTCCGCCGTCTGCGGCTGCTTCAACGTCATGGTCGAGGCCGGCATCGTCACCGCCGCCCGCATCGCCTTCGGCGGCATGGCCGGCATTCCCAAGCGCGCGAAGGTGGTCGAGGCCGCGCTGATCGGCCAGCAATGGACCGAGGCGACGGTGACCGCCGCCCTGCCCGCCTTCGCCGAAGACTTCGCCCCCCTGACCGACATGCGGGCCTCCTCTGCCTATCGCATGGCAACGGCACGGAATATGCTGGTGCGGTATTTCCATGACCTTGCCGGCACGCCCGTTCAGGTGCTGGAGGTGCAGCCATGAGCGTGAACAAACCGATCCCGCACGACACCGCCGCCCTGCAGGTCACGGGCGAGGCACGCTATGTCGATGACATCCCCACGCCCCGCGGCACCCTGCACCTTGCCTTCGGCCTTTCGACCGTCGCCCATGGCGAGATCGCGGGGATGGACCTCTCGGCTGTCCGCGCGACACCCGGCGTGATGATGGTGCTGACGGCCGCGGATTTCGACGCGGTCCCCGACTGCTCCCCCGCCGCGGGCGACGAGCCGCTCCTGTCCACCGGCACGGTCCATTTCGTGGGCCAGCCGATCTTCCTTGTCATCGCCGAAAGCCACCTTGCCGCGCGCAAGGCGGCCCGGCTGGGCCGGATCGACTACCGCGAATTGCCCGCGATCCTGACGGTCGAGGAGGCGCTGGCCGCCAACAGCCGGTTCGAGGCCGGCCCGATCGTCTGGACCAAGGGCGATCCGGCCGCAGCGATCCGGGGGGCCGCGCAGATCGTCGAGGGCAGCTTCCGCATGGGCGGGCAGGAGCATTTCTACCTCGAAGGGCAGGCCGCGCTCGCCCTGCCGCAGGAGGGGGGGGAGATGACCGTCCATTCCTCCACCCAGCATCCGACCGAGATCCAGCACAAGGTCGCCCATGCCCTGCACCTGCCGATGTCGGCGGTGAAGGTCGAGGTGCGCCGGATGGGCGGGGGCTTCGGCGGCAAGGAAAGTCAGGGCAACTGGCTGGCCATCGCCTGCGCCGTGGCCGCCGCGCGGACGGGGCGGCCCTGCAAGATGCGCTATGACCGCGACGACGACATGGTCATCACCGGCAAGCGCCACGACTTCCGCATGGATTACCGCGTGGGCGTGGATGCCGAGGGCCGCATCCTTGGCGCCGAGTTCGTGCAACTGTGCCGCGCGGGCTGGAGCCAGGACCTGAGCCTTGCCATCGCCGACCGGGCGATGCTGCATGCCGAGAACGCCTATTTCATCCCCCATGTCCGCATCGAAAGCCACCGACTGAAGACCAACACGACCTCTGCCACCGCCTATCGCGGCTTCGGCGGGCCGCAGGGCGTGGTGACGATCGAACGCGTGATCGACGAGATCGCCTTCCGGCTTGGGCGCGACCCGGTGGAGGTGCGGCGCGCGAACTACTACGCGGACTGCGCGGCGGCGCTTCCGGGGGCTCCGCCCGCCAGCCCGCCCACGGGGAAGGTCGCTCAGACCACGCCCTACGGGCAGGAGATCGAGGATTTCATCCTGCATGCGATGACGGCAGAACTGGAGAAGACATCCGGCTACAAGGCCCGGCGCGCGGCGATTGCCGAATGGAACGCGGCCAGCCCGCTGCTCAAGCGCGGGATCGCGCTGACGCCGGTGAAGTTCGGGATTTCCTTCACGCTCACGCATCTCAATCAGGCGGGCGCTCTGGTCCATGTCTATCAGGACGGCTCGATCCGCATGAACCACGGCGGGACCGAGATGGGACAGGGCCTGTTCCGCAAGGTCGCGCAGGTGGCGGCGGCGGCCTTCGGGGTGGATGTGGGGCTGGTGAAGATCACCGCCACCGATACGTCCAAGGTGCCCAACACCTCGGCCACGGCGGCGTCCTCGGGGTCTGACCTGAACGGCATGGCGGTGAAGGTCGCCTGCGACACGATCCGGCAGCGCATGGCCGACTTCCTTGCCGAACGCCACCAGGTGACGCCGGAGGAGGTCTTCTTCGAGGAAGGCCGCGTCTTCGTGGGGGGCGCGGATTACAGCTTCGAGCAGGTCGCCAAGCTCTGCTACGAGGGCCGGGTGAGCCTGTCGGCCACGGGCTTTTACAAGACGCCCAAGATCACCTGGGACCGGGTGCGGGGCACGGGTCGGCCGTTCTACTACTTCGCCTATGGCGCGGCGGTGACCGAGGTCGTCATCGACACGCTGACGGGCGAAAACCGCATCCTGCGCACCGACATCCTGCATGACGCGGGCACCAGCCTGAACCCCGCGCTGGACCGCGGCCAGATCGAGGGCGGCTATGTTCAGGGCGCAGGCTGGCTCACGACCGAGGAACTGGTCTGGGACGCCAAGGGCCGACTGATGACCCATGCCCCCTCGACCTACAAGATCCCGGCCTGTTCCGACCGGCCGCGGGTCTTCAACGTCGATCTCTGGCCCGGGCGCAATGTCGAGGAGACGATCTACCGGTCGAAGGCCGTGGGCGAGCCGCCCTTCATGCTGGGCGTCTCGGCCTTCCTTGCGTTGTCGGATGCGGTCGCGGCCTGCGGCGACGGGACGATCTATCCTGCGCTGGATGCGCCTGCCACGGCGGAACGCGTGCTTGCGGCCGTGCAGCGGGTGCGGGGCGATGTTTGACCTTGCCGCCCTCCGCGCGGCGACCGCCGCGCATGGCCGCGTCGCCCGCGTCGTGATCGCCGGCCACGACGGGTCTTCCCCGCGCGAGACGGGGGCCGCGATGCTGGTCTGGGCCGACGGACAGTCGGGCACCATCGGCGGCGGCGCGCTGGAATGGGAAGCCGTCGGCCGGGCGAAGGCGCATCTGGCCGAAACCGCCCCGCGGCTGGACCGGATGGCGTTGGGGCCAAGCCTCGGCCAGTGCTGCGGCGGGGCGGTGACGGTGCTGACCGAGGTTTTCGACGCCTCGACCGCTGCCGCGCTCGATGGCCCGGTGATCGCCCGGCGCGTCAGCGGGGCGGGCGATATGCCGCTGGCGGTGCGCCGCATCCTGAACCGGGCGCGGGCAGAGGGCGTGGCCCCCCTGCCCCGGCTGATCCAGGGCTGGATGGTCGAGCCGGTCGCCGCCCCCTCGCGGCTGCTCTGGCTTTGGGGCGCAGGGCATGTCGGGCGCGCGATCGTCGATGTGATCGCCCCGGTTCCCGACATCGCGATCACCTGGATCGACACCGCGCCCGAGCGTTTTCCCGCGACCGTTCCGCCGGGCGTGACCGCCCGCTGGGCCGCCAATCCCGCCGATCTGGTGGCCGAGGCGCCGACCACGGCCGAGCATCTGGTGCTGACCTATTCCCATGCGCTCGACCTGGAACTGTGCCACCGCCTGCTGGGTCACGGCTTCGGCCGTCTCGGCCTGATCGGTTCGGAGACGAAATGGGCGCGCTTTCGCAGCCGCCTGCGCGCCCTTGGCCATCCGGCGGAGCGGATCGGCGCCATCCGGTGTCCGATCGGCGACAGGACCTTGGGAAAACATCCGCAAGCCATCGCCATCGGGGTTGCGGCAGAGATGATAAGAAAGCAAAGCGCAACCGCATCGCAAAGGGACAGCGCGACATGACAGGGACGCAAAAGGTGCTTTTGGCCGTCGAGGGGATCACCAAGGCCTATCCGGGCGTGGTGGCGAACTCCGACGTGTCATTCGAGATCCGGGAGGGAGAGGTTCATTCCCTCCTGGGCGAAAACGGCGCGGGGAAATCCACGCTGGTGAAGATGATCTACGGCCTCGTGAAGCCGGACAGTGGCCGCATGACGCTGCGCGGCGGGGCCTATGAACCGCGCAAGCCGGGCGAGGCGCGGGCCTCGGGCGTGGCGATGGTGTTCCAGCATTTCAGCCTGTTCGACGCGCTGAACGTGGCCGAGAATGTCGCCCTTGGCATGGAGAACCCGCCCCGGCTCGCCGAATTGGCCAGCCGCATCCGGCAGGTGAGCGAGGAATACGGCCTGCCGCTCGACCCGTCGCGGCTGGTGGGCGACCTGTCCGCCGGCGAACGCCAGCGCGTCGAGATCATCCGCTGCCTGCTGCAGGACCCGAAGCTTCTCATCATGGACGAACCGACCTCGGTGCTGACGCCGCAGGAGGTCGATATCCTGTTCAAGACCCTGCGCCAGTTGTCGGCGGAAGGCACCGCGATCCTCTACATCAGCCACAAGCTGGAAGAGATCCGGGCGCTTTGCGACAGCGCGACGATCCTGAGGCGCGGCAAGGTCGTGGCAAGCTGCAACCCGCGCGAAAAGACGGCGCGCGAACTGGCCGAGTTGATGGTGGGCGAAACGCTCACCCCGCCCGCGCGCACCGGCAAGGCGCCGGGGCCCGTGGCGCTGGACGTCACAGGCCTGTCGGTCGCCTCGCCCAATCCGTTCGGCACCTCGCTTCAGAACATCCACATGACGGTTCAGAAGGGCGAGATCCTCGGGATCGCCGGTGTGGCGGGCAACGGGCAGGACGAATTGCTGCTGGCGCTGTCGGGCGAGATCAGGACCGCCGCGGACGCGGTGAAGATCGACGGGCGGGGCGTGGGCGATCTTGGACCGAACGAACGCCGCCGCGCGGGACTGGTCGCGGCGCCCGAAGAACGGCTGGGCCACGCGGCCGCGCCGGACATGAGCCTGACGGAAAACGCGCTCCTGTCGGGGGCGGTGCGCAAGGAACTGGTCAAGGGCGGCATGATCGACTGGCCTGCCACCCGCACCTTTGCCGAAGGCGTGGTGAAGGACTTCGACGTCCGCACCCCGGGCATCGGCACGGCGGCGCGCGCGCTCTCGGGCGGCAACCTGCAGAAATTCGTCATCGGTCGGGAACTGAGCCAGGAGCCCTCGGTGATCGTCGTGAACCAGCCCACCTGGGGCGTGGATGCGGCAGCGGCGGCCTCGATCCGGCAGGCGCTGATCGACCGGGCGGCGGCCGGGGCGGCGGTCGTCGTGATCAGCCAGGACCTTGATGAGCTGCTGGAGATCGCGGACCGCTTCTGCGCGCTGAACGGCGGACGGCTCAGCGCGCCCCGGCCCGTGCAGGGCCTCACGGTGGACGAGATCGGCCTGATGATGGGCGGCGCCCACGGAATGGAGGTTGCCCATGTTCATGCTTGAAAAACGCCCCTCGCCCTCGCGGTTCTGGACCGGGGCGACGCCGATCCTTGCCGTGGCGCTGACGATGATCGCGGGCGGTATCCTCTTCGCGCTTCTGGGCAAGAACCCGCTGGAGGCGATCCGCACGATCTTCTTCGACCCGCTGTTTGGCGACAACGCGTGGTATTACCGCGCGCAGCTTCTGGTGAAAGCGGGGCCGCTGGTGCTGATCGCCATCGGCCTCAGCCTTGGGTTTCGGGCGGGGATCTGGAACATCGGGGCGGAGGGTCAGTATATCCTTGGCGCGATCTGCGGGGCGGCCGTGGGGCTGGCCTTCTACCCGGCCCAGCACTGGTACATCTTTCCCCTGATGATCCTTGCGGGCGCCCTTGGCGGCTGGGCCTGGGCGATGATCCCGGCCGTGCTGAAGACAAAGTTCGGCACGAACGAGATCCTCGTGTCGCTGATGCTGGTCTATGTCGCGCAGAACCTGCTGGCCGAGATGGCCATCGGCCCGCTGCGCAATCCCCAGGGGTCGGGTTTCCCCGGTTCGCGCGACCTGTCGCAATATCCGTCGGCGGCGAACCTTGAACTGATCCCCGGCACGGGCATCCATTGGGGCGTCATTGCGGCCTTTGTCGCGGTGATCGCGGCCTATGTCCTGCTGCAACGCCATATCCTCGGCTTCCAGATCCGGCTGGCCGGACAGGCCCCGCGCGCGGCACGCTTCGCAGGCGTGAAGCCCGACCGGCTGGTACTGATCTGCATGGGGCTGTCGGGCGCGCTGGCGGGGCTTGCCGGCATGTTCGAAGTGGCGGGGCCGGCGGGCAAGATCTCGATCGACTTCGCCTCGGGCTACGGCTTCACCGCGATCATCGTGGCCTTCCTTGGCCGGCTGCATCCGGTGGGCATCCTGCTTGCCGGGCTCCTGATGGCGCTGACCTATGTCGGCGGCGACATCGCGCAGTCGAACCTCGGCCTGCCCTCGGCCGCGATCCAGGCCTTCCAGGGGATGCTGCTGTTCTTCCTGCTCGCCGTGGACCTTCTGTCCAACTACCGCATCCGCTTCGGTCTGAAGGAGGCCCGCTGATGGACCTTTCGGCAATCAATCCCGCCGTCCTCATCGCTTCGCTGATGGTGTCGGCCACGCCGATCCTGCTGGCCGCCATCGGCGAGCTGGTGGTCGAGAAGTCGGGCGTCCTGAACCTCGGGGTCGAGGGGATGATGATCACCGGCGCGATCTGCGGCTTTGCCGCGGCGGTCGAGACCGGAAGCCCGGTCGCAGGCTTTATCGCCGCGGCCGTGGGGGCGTCGCTGCTGTCGCTGATCTTCGCGGTGCTCACGCAATACCTGCTGGCCAACCAGGTCGCCACCGGTCTTGCGCTCACGCTGTTCGGGCTGGGTTTCTCGGCCATGATCGGACAGGGCTACGTGGGCATGAAGCCGCCGCTGACGCCCGACCTGCGCATCCCGATCCTGTCCGACATCCCCGTGCTGGGCGAGATCCTCTTTCGTCACGACCTCATGGTCTATGTCTCGCTCGCCCTCGTGGCGGCGGTCTGGGCGGTGCTGAAATACAGCCGGGTCGGCCTGATCCTGCGCGCGGTCGGCGAGAACCACGACGCGGCCCATGCGCTTGGCTACAAGGTCATCCGCATCCGCATCCTTGCGCTCATGTTCGGCGGCGCCTGCGCGGGGCTGGGCGGGGCCTACCTCAGCCTGATCCGCGTGCCCAGCTGGACGCAGGGCATGACGGCGGGCGCGGGCTGGATCGCGCTGGCCATCGTCGTCTTCGCAAGCTGGAAGCCCTGGCGCGTCCTGCTGGGTGCCTATCTTTTCGGCGGGATCACCGTCCTGCAGTTGAATCTGCAGGCGGCCGGCGTGAAGGTTCCGGTGCAATACTTGTCGATGTCACCGTATCTGATAACGATCCTCGTGCTTGTCATCATGTCCGCCAATCGCTCGCGGGCGTCGCTGAACGCCCCCGCCTCGCTTGGCAAGAGCTTCCACGCCTCGTATTGAGGCCATGTCAACGACCGGCCAGTAACCGGCCCAACAGGGAGAGTGAAATGAAAAGAAGAACGTTTCTAGCCGGCACCGCGGCAACCGCAGCCCTTGCCGCCAGCGGCGCCGCGCTTGCCGCGGAAGCGACCAAGGTGGGCTACATCTTCGTCGGCCCGATCGGCGATCTGGGCTACAACTTCCAGCACAACCTCGGCCGCGAGGAAATGCAGAAGGCGCTCGGCGCTTCCGTGAAGTCGTCCTATGTCGAGAACGTGCCGGAAGGCGCCGACGCAGAGCGCACGCTGACTCAGCTCGCGCTGGCCGGCAACAAGCTGATCTTCGCGACCTCGTTCGGCTACATGGACGCGGTGATCAACGTCGCCAAGAAATTCCCGCATGTGAAGTTCGAGCACGCCACCGGCTACAAGCGCGCTCCGAACGTCTCGACCTATTCGGCCCGGTTCTACGAAGGCCGCGCGGTGATCGGCACCATCGCGGGCCGCATGACCAAGACGAACAAGATCGGCTACATCGCCTCGTTCCCGATCCCGGAAGTGATTCGCGGCATCAACGCGGCCTATATCCACGCCAAGAAGGTGAACCCGAACGTCGAATTCAAGATCGTCTGGGTCTCGACCTGGGCCGATCCGGCGAAGGAAGCGGATGCCGCCAACGCGCTGATCCAGCAGGGCGTGGACATCATCATGCAGCACACCGACACGACGGCGGCGATGAACATCGCCGAGAAGAAGGGCATCTATGCCTTCGGCCAGTCGTCGGACATGGCGAAATCCGGCCCGAACGCGCAGCTGACCGCGATCGTGGACGAATGGGGCCCCTACTACATCAAGCGCGTGAAGGCCGTGCAGGACGGCACCTGGAAGTCGGAAGACACCTGGGGCGGCATCGGCGCCGGCATGGTGACCTTCGCGCCGTTCAACAAGGCGATGCCGGAGGCGGTCGCCAAGGAAGCCAAGGACATGATCGCGGCCATCGGCAGCGGCAAGTATCACCCCTTCACCGGCCCGCTGAAGAAGCAGGACGGCTCTGTCTGGCTGAAGCCGGGCGAGGTGGCGAAGGACGGCGACCTTCTGGGCATGAACTTCTACGTCGAAGGCCTGACCGGCTCGATCCCGAAGTAATCATCGGCAGACAAGAGACCGAAAGGGGCCCGGCATCCGCCGGGCCCCTTTGCGTTTGCGCAATGAAATGTCGCACCTGGCGGGTTAAACTTTACACAAGACATATTCAGCATATGTGATATAAAGTCACGATCGAGGCGGAGAAACGCGCCACAGGAGGAAAGAGACTATGGCACATATCGTCGTTCTGGGCGCGGGCCTCGGTGGGTCCATCATGGCCTACGAACTCAAGGATCAGATCCGCAAGGAAGACCGGATCACCGTCGTCACGAAAGACCCGCTCTATCATTTCGTCCCGTCCAACCCCTGGGTCGCCGTGGGCTGGCGCAAGCGCGAGGACATCACCATCGACCTCGCCCAGACGATGAAACGCAAGGGCATCGCGTTCAAGGCGGTCCCGGCCGAAAAGGTCGTGCCGCAGGAAAACCGGCTGATGCTGGCGGACGGCACATCGCTTGACTACGACTACCTCGTGATCTGCACGGGGCCGGAGTTGGCCTTTGACGAAATCGAGGGGCTGGGTCCGCACGGCGGCTTTACCCAGTCGGTCTGCCATGTCGATCACGCGGTGCTCGCCAACGAGGCCTTCGAGAAGTTCTGCCAGAACCCCGGCCCGATCATCGTGGGCGCGGTTCAGGGCGCCTCCTGCTTCGGGCCGGCCTATGAATTCCTCTTCATCCTCGAAACCGAGCTGCGCCGCCGGAAGATCCGCGACAAGGTGCCGATGACCTTCGTCACCTCGGAACCCTACGTGGGCCACCTCGGCCTTGACGGCGTGGGCGACACCAAGGGGCTTCTGGAAAGCGAACTGCGCGACCATCACATCAAGTGGATGACCTCGACCAAGGTGAAGAAGGTCGAGGAAGGCAAGATGACCGTCGAACAGATCGCCGACGACGGCAGCAGCCTTGGCGAGAAGGAACTGCCTTTCGGTTTCGCGATGATGCTGCCCGCCTTCCGGGGCGTGAAGCCGATGATGGGGATCGAGGGGCTGTCGAACCCGCGCGGTTTCACCATCGTGGACCGTCACCAGCAGAACCCGACCTACAAGAACATCTTCGGCGTCGGCGTCTGCATCGCGATCCCGCCGATGGGACCGACGCCGGTGCCCTGCGGCGTGCCGAAGACGGGCTTCATGATCGAATCCATGGTGACGGCGACCGCGCACAACATCGGCAACCTTCTGCGCGGCAAGGAACCCGACCAGAAAGGCACGTGGAACGCCGTCTGCCTTGCCGATTTCGGCGACAGCGGCATCGCCTTCGTCGCCCAGCCGCAGATCCCGCCGCGCAACGTGAACTGGTCCTCGTCCGGCAAATGGGTTCACCTCGCCAAGATCGGGTTCGAGAAGTATTTCATGCGCAAGGTGCGCAAGGGCACGTCCGAGCCGTTCTACGAGGCCGCGACCATGAAGATGCTGGGCATCGACAAGCTCAAGAAGGTCGAGCACGGCTGAGACACGCCCGGCCCCGAGACAGGCGCCGCGCCCCCCGGGGCGCGGCTTTGCATTTTCCCGATCCCGTGAGCGTGCACGCCGCAGGCGGCGAATGTCGTTTTCCGCCTTGAAATGTCGGGCAGACCTACCCGCACCGACGTCGATCTGGCCATATGTGCGTAAACTCGGCCGGAGGACTCGCCCATGAAAACGCATGTCAAAGCTCTTGTCGTCGGCGGCGGAGCCGTCGGCACGGGGATCGCCTATCACCTTGCCAAGGCGGGGTGGGACACGATGCTGGTGGAACGCGACGAACTGACCAGCGGCTCGACCTGGCACGCCGCGGGCCTGCTCCCGCTGTTCAACATGTCCTACGCGACGACCCACATCCACAAATACTCGGTGGATTTCTACAAGACGCTCGAGGCCGAGACCGGGCTGAACGCGGGCTTTGCGGTCGTGGGCAACCTGCGCATGGCGCAGACGGATGCCCGGATGGACGAATACATGCTGTATTCGTCGGTGGCCGAGACGGCGGGCGTCTATCACGAATTCCTGACGCCGAAGGAGATGAAGGACCGCTGGCCGCTTCTGCGCACCGACGATCTGAAGGGCGCGCTGTTCCACCCGCAGGATGGCTACATCAACCCCGCCGACGTGACGCAGGCCATGGCCAAGGGCGCCCGCCAGCGCGGCGTGATGATCGAGCGCAAGTGGCAGGTGGACAGCTACCGCTGGACCGGGTCCGAATGGATCGTCGGCATGACGAAGATGGTCGAGCAGGGCGGCAACCTCGTCCCTTCGGACGAAAAGACCGAAGTGCATGCCGAACACGTCGTCACCGCCACCGGCAACCATGCGCAGCGCACCGCCCGGCTTCTGGGCGTGAAGATCCCCGCGATCCCGGTCGAGCACCAGTATATCGTTACCGAACCCGACCCGGCGCTGGTCGCATACCGCAAGGCCGGCAACCCCGAACACCCGGTGCTGCGCGACGCCGATGCCAAGTGGTATGTGCGCGAGGAACGCGGCGGCTGGATCCTTGGCCCCTACGAACGGGGCGCCCCGGCGCGCTTCCTTTATGACGTGCCGGAAAGCTTCCGCGCCGACCTCTTCCCGCTCGACCTCGAACGGATCGAAGAGGAATACATGAGCATGATCCACCGGCTTCCGTCGTCGGAGACCGTGGGGCTCAAGGACGACTTCAACGGCCCGATCTGCTACACGCCCGACGGCAACCCGCTGGTCGGCCCGGTTCCGGGACTGCGCAACATGTGGATTGCCGAGGGCTTCAGCTTCGGCATCACCGCCGCCGGCGGCACGGGCTACTACCTCGCGCAGATGATGACGGAAGGCGAGGCCGAGATCGACATGGCCTCGCTCGATCCCAAGCGCTACGGCGACTGGATGACGACGGAATATGCCGCGCGCAAGAACGAGGAATGCTACGAGCACGTCTTCATCCTTCACCACCCGGACGAAGAGCGCGAAGCCTGCCGTCCGCTGCGCACCTCGCCCGCCTACGACCGCCAGAAGATGCGCGGCGCGCAGTTCGGGCAGGTGAACGGCTGGGACCGCCCGAACTATTACGGGCCGCTCGACGCCCCGGCGTCCTTCGACCACGACTCGCGCAGCTTCCGCCGTGGCGGCTGGTGGCAATACGCGGTTGAAGAGGCCAAGGCGATCCGCGAGACCGCCGGCCTGATCGACGCGACCGCCTTCACCAAACACCTTCTGCGCGGGCCGGGGGCGACCGAGTTCCTCGACCGGTTCACCTGCAACAAGCTGCCGAAGGTCGGCCGGATCAACCTGACCTACGCGCTGACCGAGGCGGGCACGACGCGGACGGAATACACCATCGTCCGGCTGGCCGAGAACGAATACTATCTCGTCTCCGCCGGGGCCTGGACCGCCTATGACGCGGATTACCTGCGCAAGTCGGCCGAGGATTTCATGGCCGGCGGCGGGGGCTACATCGACATCCACGACGTCACCACGCAATGGGGCGTCTTCGCGCTGGCCGGCCCGAACAGCCGCGCCATCCTGAACGAGATCGTGAAGGACGCCGCGCCGGACACCGTGCTGTCGAACAAGCGCTTCCCGTGGCTGTCGATGCGCAGCATCGAGCTGGGCATGGTTCCGGTGCGCGCGATCCGCGTTGCCTATACGGGCGAGCTTGGCTGGGAACTGCACCACCCGATCGAGATGCAGAACAACCTCTTCGACCAGCTCATGGCGGCGGGCGAGAAGCACGGGCTGAAGCTGGTGGGCGCCCGCGCGCAGAACTGGCTGCGTCAGGAAAAGAGCTACCGCGCCTTCGGCAACGAACTTGGCCGCGACGCGACGCCGCTCGAGGCCGCTCTGGACCGCTTCGTCGATCTGGAGAAGGACTTCACCGGCAAGCAGGCGATGCTGGACAAAGGCATCCGGTCGAAATGCGTGACGGTTCTGATCGACGGGCCGGCGGATGCCGATCCCTGGGGGAAAGAGGCGCTGATCGCGAACGGCGAGAAGGTCGGGCGTCTGACTTCGGGCGGCTATTCGGTCGCCTTCGGCAAGCAGATCGGCATGGGCTACGTGCGTCCCGATCTGGCCGAGCCGGGAACGAAGCTTCAGGTGCGGATGTTCCGGCAACTGTTCGATGCGGTGGTGACCGAGGACAGCCCCTACGATCCGACCAACGCCCGCATCCGCATCGACGGCTGAGCGCCCGGCCTGCGGACCGAAGACCATGCGTCGCGCCCCAAGGGGCGCGGCGCGTCGAGGCCCGCCTCAGATCAGCCCGAGGCGCAGCGCGACAGCGCCCCCGGCGCAGATCGCCATCGCGGTGATCGCGCCATAGGGCATCAGGAACCGCGCCCCGCCGGCCGTGGCGGCAAGGACCAGACGCCCCAAGGCGTTCGCGGCCAGACCGCCCAGGATCGCGAGCCCCACGCCCGCGACCACTGCACCTGCGCCATCCCCAAGCAGGCGCAGTGCCCCCAGCACGGCCACATCGACGTCCAGCACGCCAGCAAGCGACGTGCTGGCCAGCAGCGCGCCGCGATCAAGCTCGGAGGCCAGCGCCGCCGTCAGCAGCGAGACCAGCGCGTAAAACCCCGCGAAGGCCAGAAGCGGACCAAGGTCGAACGGGTTGCGCGGCCCTTCGGGGGCGGCGCCTTCGGTGCGCGCCCCGAAGACGAGGACCGCGCCGCCCACCCCGAAGACCAGTGCCCCCGCGCCAAGCGCAGGCAGTATGCCCGGCAGGACCGCCGGGGCGACGACCAGCACGATTACGAGCGCACGCAGGACGGACACCATCGCCGCCAGCGCCGCGCATCCGGCGTGCAGCCGAACCGGCCCGCCACCCGCGGACAGCCGCGCCATGGCAAGCGTCACCGCCGTTGACGAGACAAGCCCCCCGGCAAGGCTTCCCAGCACAAGGCCGCGCGACGGCCCCAGAACCCGGGTCAGGATATAGCCGGCAAACGAGATCGCCGCCGTCAGCACGGTAAAGACCCAGACCTGATGCGGATTCACCCCGCCCCAGGGATCGACCGCCCGATCCGGCAGGACCGGAAGCACGACCGCCGTCATGACGGCCAGCGTGACAGCCGAGCGCAGTTCCGCCCAGGTGATCCGCCGCAGCCCCTCATGCAGCACCTCGCGTCCGGTCAGCAGCGCGGCCCGCGCCGTGCCAAGGGCTGCCGCCGCCGTCACCTGCCCCGCCACGGCAAGCCCGCCCAAGGCATAGACGGCAAGCGCCGCAACGGTCCCGGTGACGCTGAACGTCTTGTCGCTGCGCGCCTCGCGCAGGGCAAAGACGCCGAAGAGCAGACCGAAGACGATCAGCCCCGCGATGAAGGGCCATGGCATCGCGGGTGGGGGCACCACGGCCATCAGCACGCCACCCAGAAGACCTGTGATCGCATAGGTCCGGATGCCCGCGGTTCGACTGCCGCCGATCGCCTCGCGCTCGCGCCAGCCGCGCTCGAGACCGACCAGAAGGCCGATGGCAACCGCAAGCCCGAGACGGAACAGAAGCGGGGTCACGCCCCGTCTCCGCGCGTGCTTGTATCGGATCTCGTCACAGCCGCCTCTCCCGCTCCGGAACCGCAGGCCTCAGTCTGGCCGCGGTTCGGCAGGGACAAAATGATCCAGGACAACCCGCCCCGGCCCCCGTCATAGGAGCTTCGCCACCGCCCGCAGTTCGAACTTCTGGATCTTGCCGGTCGAGGTCTTGGGCAGGTCGGAAAAGACCACCTGCTTGGGTGTCTTGAAACCGGCAAGGCGCGCGCGGGCAAAGGCGATCAGCTCCTCCTCCGTCGCCTCGGCGCCCGGCTTCAGCTCGACGAAGGCGCAGGGAACCTCGCCCCATTTGTCGTCGGGCTTGGCCACCACGGCGCACAGACTGACGGCGGGGTGGCGCATCAGCACCCCCTCCACCTCGACCGAACTGACGTTCTCGCCGCCCGAGATGATGATGTCCTTCGCGCGGTCGGTGATCTTGATGTAGCCGTCGGGATGCTGGAAGGCGATGTCGCCCGAGCGGAAATAGCCGCCCTTGAATGCCTCGGCCGTGGCCTCGGGGTTCTTGTAATAGCCCTTCATCACCGCGTTCCCGCGCATCGCGATCTCGCCCAGATGGGCGGCGTCGCGGGCGACCGGAACGCCGTGGGTGTCATGGACCAGCGCCTCTTCCATCATCGGCATCAGCACGCCGGTGCGCGCCTTCAGCTCCGCCCGCTCATCGGTGCCGACGGCGTCCCATTCCGGCTTCCACGTGCATTCGGTCGCCGGGCCATAGACTTCCGTCAGGCCATAGACCTGCGTGATGTTGAAACCCAGCGGCTCGATCGCGGCCAGCGTCGCGGCGGGCGGCGGGGCGCCGGCGGTGAAGACCTCGACCACGTGGGCGAAGTCGCGGCGTTCCTCGTCCCGCGCGTTGACGATGGCGTTCAGCACGATGGGCGCGCCGCCGAAATGGGTCACACCTTCGTCCGCGATGGCGTCGTAGATATTCTTCGCGGTGATGTCGCGGCAGCAGACCAGCGTGCCGCCCAGCATCGGCACCATCCAGGTGTGGCACCAGCCGTTGCAGTGAAACAGCGGCACGATGGTCAGGTATACCGGATAGAGCACCATCCGCCACGAGATCGCGTTGCCCATCGTGGCAAGGTAGGCGCCCCGGTGATGATAGACGACGCCCTTGGGCCGCCCCGTCGTGCCGGAGGTGTAGTTAAGCGCGATGCTCTCCCATTCATCGCCGGGCATGATCCAGGGCGCATCGGGATCGCCTTCGGCCAGCAGGCCTTCGTAATCGAGGTAATGCCCCGTCGGCAGGTGCCCGGCTTCGGCGTCGGCCACCTCGACGATCTGCGGCGCGGGGCCTTCCATCGCCCGGATCGCGTTTTCCACAAGCGGGATCAGCGTGGAATCGACCAGCACCATCCTCGCCCCGCCATGACCGAAGATATAGGCGACCGTCTCCACATCGAGACGCGTGTTGATCGTGTTCAGGATCGCGCCCGCTGCCGGCACGCCGAAATGGGCCTCGGCCTGTTCGGGGATGTTGGGCAAGAGCGTCGCCACCACGTCTCCGGGCTTCACCCCCCGCCGCGCAAGCGCCGAGGCAAGCCGGGAGACGCGCGCGGCATAATCGGCATAGCTTCGCCGGGTGTCGCCATAGACGACGGCGGTGCGCTCCGCGAAGACATCCGCCGCGCGCCGCAAATGCGACAGCGGCGTCAGCGGCACGAAGTTCGCCGCGCATTTCTCCAAGCCCCTCTCGTCCGGTAGCCAGCCCAATGATCCCTCCCGTGGCGGTCCCGCCGCCTGCTTTTCGCATCGGGGGGATTGGCGGCCATTCGGGGCGGTCTTGTCAAGGGCGCGAGGCTGCGACCTTCGGCCCGAAACGCACTCAGGGGATCGGAAACACCTGCCCGTCGAAAAGCTTGCGCGCCGTGCGCAGCGTGCCCGCGCCGGTCACCCTGCCCGTGGCGTCGCGCTCTACCAGAACCTCGGCCGCGCCGGTCGGATGCTCGATCCGGAAGCGGCCATCCTCGGGAAGAACGGCAAGCTCGGCCGCGGGCGTGCCGGGAAGGGTGCAGGCCGTGGCCACGGACACGGCAGCGAAGACCCCGATGGTGGCATGGCAGCGGTGCGGAATGAACGAGCGCGTGTTGATCGCGCCCCCCGCCACCGGCGCCGACACCAGCGTCATCTTCGGCACCGACTTATCGGCCACATCCCCCAGCCCCATCATCGGCCCCGCCTTCCGCCGGATCGCCTCGACGCGGGCGCGCAGGGGCGCGTTCGCCTCCATCTCCTCGCGCGCCTCGGTCCCGGCGATCCCGAAATCGGAGGCCTTCATCACGACGATCGGCATCCCGTTGTCGATCAGCGTGCAGGCCACGCCATCGATCCTGTCCACGGCATTCCCTGTCGGCAGCAGGGCGCCGCACATCGACCCCGCGATATCGCGGAACATCAGAGGCACCGGCGCCGCCGTCCCCGGCACGCCGTCGATCCGCGCCGTGCCGTCATAGCGCACGCGCCCGCCCGGCGTCTGCACCTGCGCCACGGCCACTTCGCCCGTGTTGACCATGTGGATCCGCACCGCCGTCACGTCGCCCGCCACCGCCACCAGCCCCCGCTCGATCGCGGCCGGCCCGACCCCGGCAAGGATGTTGCCGCAGCCCTGCGCCCCCGAAACCACGGCCTGATCCACGAAGACCTGGAGGAAGAGGTAATCCACATCCGCATCCGCCCGGGCAGACCGCGACAGCACCGCCACCTTCGAGGTCAGCGGGTCCGCGCCGCCGATCCCGTCGATCTGGCGCGGATCGGGCGAGCCCATGACACGCAGCAGCAGGTCGTTCCGCGCGCCTTCCTCCCCCGGCAGATCCTCGGCCAGGAAATAGGCGCCCTTCGACGTCCCGCCCCGCATCCACAGGCAGCGAATGCCCTCGTCGCTCATGCCAAGCCCTTTCACTTTGGCCCAAATATCCCGGGGGAGTCGCCGCAGGCGACGGGGGCAGCGCCCCCTTCCCGCTCAGACGTATTTCAGCCCCTTCTCCGCCAGACGGCCCCGCATGTCGTAGATGTCGAGCCCCAGTTCCCCGGCCGCGAGCCGCTTGCGCTTTGCCTCTTCGTTCGACATGCGCGCCTCGGCCCTGGCCAGCACCTCCGCCGCTTCGGCCTGCCGGACGACGACGACGCCATCGTCATCGGCCACGATCACGTCGCCCGCCTCGATCGCAGCTCCGGCACAGACGACCGGGACGTTCACCGACCCCAGCGTCTCCTTCACCGTGCCCTGAGCGCTGATCGCCTTCGACCAGACCGGAAAGCCCATCCCGGTCAGCTCGCGCACGTCGCGCACGCCCGCGTCGATCACGAGCCCCCGGCAGCCCCGCGCCATGGCCGAGGTCGCCAGCAGGTCGCCGAAATAGCCCGTGTCGCAGGGCGAGGTAGGTGCAAGCACGAGGATATCGCCCGGCTGCACCTGCTCGATCGCCACATGCAGCATCCAGTTGTCCCCGGGCGGGGCCGAGATCGTGACCGCCGATCCCGCGATGCGCGCGCCGGCGTAGATCGGGCGCAGGTAGCTTTGCAGACAGCCACGGCGGCCCTGCGCCTCATGCACGGTGGCCACGCCCGCGCGGGCAAGGCCGTCGATCACCTCGGGCGCGGCGCGGGGGATGGTCTGGACGACGACGGGCATGGGGCCTCCTTACGTGCGAACCGGCGGGGTGCCGTGGGTGTGGAACGTCTCGATGGTCTTCAGCCCCCAGGCCTGACCCTTCCTGCGGTCGGCCTCGGTCCAGACGACGGGCGTCCAGTCGGGGGCAAGGATCAGGCGGGCGCCGGAATTGGCCAGTTCCACCCGGTTGCCCGCGGGCTCCCAGACATAGAGGAAGAATGTCCCCTGGATCGCGTGCTTGTGCGGGCCGGTCTCGATATGGACACCGTTCTGCAGGAAGATGTCGGCCGCGCGCAGGATGTCCTCGCGCTGGTCGGTGGCATAAGTGACGTGGTGCAGACGCCCCTGCCCGCCGCCGTGTTCCTCGGTGCAGGCAAGATCGTAGGTCTTGTTGTTCACCGTGAACCAGCAGCCGCCGATCCGCCCATTGTCGAGCTGGATCATCTCGGTCACGCGCGACCCGAGGCAGGTCTCCATGAAGCGGCGGAACTCGGTCACGTCCTCGGCCAGCAGGTTCAGGTGATCGAGCCTGCGCGGCGGCACGCCGGTGAAGGCGCTGGCGGTGTTCTTCAGCGCGGGCCGGTCGGCGGCGTCCTGCGGCGCATACCATGTGGTGTCGTAGTAGATCTCGAAGACATGGCCAAAGGGGTCCTCGAACCGGAAGGCCCGGCCATGGCCGGGATCGCCGTCGATCCAGCCATGCACCCTGTAGCCGGACGCTTCGATCACCTTCACCCGCCGCGCCAGCGCCTCGGGCGAGGCGGCGCGGTAGGCGATATGGCCCACCCCCGTCGTGCCCGCCCGCGTCAGCTTCAGCGTGGCGAATTCGTAGTCGTCCCAGGCGCGCAGATAGGCCGAGCGGTCATCCTGCCCCGACAGCTTCAGCCCGTAGATCCGGGTGAAGAAATCAAGGCTTTCGTCGAACCTGTCGGTCAGCATCTCGACATGGCCGAGATGGGCGATGTCGAAGGATGGATTGGTCGGGTCGGTCATGGGTCTCCTCCGGAAAGCGACCGTCCGTTCGCGCAGGGCAGTCCATGTCAGTCACGGCCCGGCGGTCGCCGCCGGGCGTCAGGGTCAAAGTTCGTCCACCGTACGCGGGAAGATCGACTGGAACCCTTCGGCGTATTTGCAGTCGCGCCCTCCGGACTGACCGCCCGAATTGCGCTTGAAATGGTTGGCACGGTTCATCGCGACGCGGGTGTAATAGTCCCACAGGTGTTCCTGACCTTCCATGCATTCGATGGCGGCGCGCTTGCGGTCCCAGACCGGCGTGATGTCAAGGAAGGTATCGGGCTTCCAGCCCATCTGCTCGGTCTGGTGCGGCTCGAACAGGTAGAGCTGCGGGGCGCCCAGAACCTTCTGGCCCGGCTCGTGCCCCCAGGCCTGCGCGATCATCCGGCATTCCAGCGCGACCTGCGTGGCATACATGTGGTCGGTATTGTAGGGGTCGTATTGCGAATGGCTCAGCATGAAGGATGGCTGCACCGCGCGGATCACCTCGACCAGCCGGAACTTGTCGTCGCGCGAAAGCTCCAGCGGGTAGTCGCCCAGATCGAAGCTGACGAGGTCATGCACGCCCAGCACCTCGGCTGCGGCCTCGGCCTCTTTGCGGCGGGCATCCTTCACCCGGTCGAGCGTCATGCCCGCCTGCTTCCAGAGCTTCGCGCTTTCCCCGCGCTCGCCGAAGGACAGGCAGACCACGGTGACGTTGTAACCCTTGGCCGCGTGCAGCGCGATCGCCCCGCCGCACCGCCAGACGAAATCGGCGGCATGGGCGCTGATGACTAGGGCGGTCTTCTTCTCGGGCATGGCGTCCTCCGATGGCGTGCTGGCCGAAAGAAGGACACAAAGAGCTGAAAGGACAAATTGGAAAGACCGACACGCACATAAGATGAAGCTATAGCGACTTGGCTTGGGCATCGCTTTGGGCAAGATTTGCCGTGCTCGAGAGGGGATTTGGCGTGACACGGCACATAGCGACAATCGGGTTCGGCGAAGCGGCACAGGCCTTTGCGACAGGCTGGGGGCGGGCGGTGTCGCAGCATGTGGCAGCCTTCGACGCGAAGATCGCGGATGCCGCCGCGGCGGCGCCGATCCTGGCGGCAGCCGACCGTCTTGGCGTGCGGCTTTGCAAGGACCGGGCCGAGGCGCTGGCGACGGCAGGCCATGTCTTCTCGCTGGTCACCGCCGATAAGGCCGTGGCTGCGGCAGAACAGGCGGCGCGCGCGCTACGGCCTCGCGCGCTCTGGCTCGACTGCAATTCCTGCGCGCCCGACAGCAAGCGGCGCGCCGCGGAAATCGTCGCGGCGGCGGGAGGCGTCTATGTGGATGTCGCCGTCATGGCCCCGGTCCATCCCCGCCTGCACCGGACGCCGCTCCTGATCTCCGGCCCCGGCGCCGAGGCGGCGGAGCCGTTCCTTGCCGGTCTCGGCATGACCGCGCGGCGGCTGGACGGGCGGGTCGGCAGCGCCTCGGCCGTGAAGATGATCCGGTCCGTGATGATCAAGGGGCTGGAGGCGCTGACGGCCGAATGCTTCCTTGCCGCCGAGCGTGCCGGGGTGGCCGCTGAGGTCATGGGATCGCTGACCGCGTCGAACCCCGAGATGGATTGGCCGACGCGCGGCGCCTACAACCTCGAACGGATGATGCAGCACGGGCTGCGCCGCGCGGCCGAAATGCGCGAGGTCGTGGTGACGTTGGACGGGCTTGGCCTGCCCTCGGCGCTGACCGGGGCCGTGGCCGACTGGCACGACCGCATCGGCGCGATGGGGCTGGCGGGGAAAGACGGCGATCTGGACGAGAGGGTCGCAATGATCCTGACCCGGTTATGATCGGGTCCAACCTGCGCCACCTGCGGGTCTTCCTTGCGGTTGCGAAGACCGGCTCGATCACCCGCGCGGCCGAGATGTCCTTTGTCTCGCAGCCCGCCGTGACGCAGGCGATCTCGAAGCTGGAAACCGAGGCGGGCGAGCCGCTCTTTCACCGCACGCCGCAGGGCTCTTTCCGACCCGGGCGGGTGAAATCCTGACCCAGCGCACGACGCGGGCCATGTCGATCCTCGACGCGGCCCTGACCGAGATTGCACCGCGGCTGAAGCTGACCGCAACCCGCCCGCAGTTGCAGGCGCTGATCGCGGCGGTCGAGGCGCAGAACTTCTCGCTGGCCGCGCGGCGGCTGGAGATCTCGCAGCCGACCGTCCACCGCGCCATCACCCAGCTTGAACGCGAGGCCGGGCGCATCCTGTTCCAGCGCAGCCTGCACGGCATCGTGCCCGTGAAGGGCTGCGTGACGCTGGCCCGGCACGCGCGGCTCGCGTTCGCGGAACTGGAACAGGCCGTGGCCGAACTGGGAGACCTGTCCGGTCGCGAGGTGGGCGAGATCGTGATCGGCGCCATGCCACTGTCGCGGTCGCATGTGCTGCCCAAGGCGCTGGCCGCCTTCCGGCAAGAGCGCCCTCGCATGGCCGTGCGCGTGCTGGACGGGCCCTATGACGAGTTGCTTGCCGGTCTGCGCCGGGGCGAGATCGACATCCTGATCGGGGCGCTGCGCGACCCGCTGCCGATCGACGACGTGGTGCAGGAGCGGCTGTTCGACGACACGCTGACGATCCTTGCCGGTGCCGGTCATCCCCTGCTGGGCCGCCCCGCCCCCACCCCCGCCGATCTGGCGGAGTGGCCCTGGCTCGTCGCCCGGCGCGGCACCCCCACGCGGCGGCAGTTCGACCTGCTGTTCACCGCCGCGGACGTCTCGCCGCCGCACAGCATCATCGAAACCGGTTCCGTCATCCTGATGCGCGAGATGGTGCAGGACGACCGCCATCTTGCCTGCGTGTCGCGCCTTCAGGCCGCACGCGAGATCGCGCGCGGGCTGGTGCAGGTGCTGCCGGTGGACATGGGGAGGTCTGCCCGCCCCATCGGCCTGACCATGCGAGAGGGCTGGACCCCCACGCCCGCGCAGGGCGCGCTGCTGGAAAAGATCCGCGCGGTTGGCGGCTAGGGGGCCTGCGCTGTGCCCGCCGGGGCGCGATGGCCCGGTTTTTCGCCGGCATACGGATTTGTAATCCCGGCCAAGCTGGACAGCATGGGGCGCGGCATCGTATCGCCTCGTGAGCCGCGCGGCGGCATTTTCGGCCAGGGCCCTGACCAGCCCGGCCCCAAGTCATTGCGCCAAAGGAGGCGACCTTGGATATCCTGAACACCATCGGGCTCGGTGTCATCGAGGGGATCACCGAATTCCTGCCGATCTCGAGCACCGGGCACCTGATCATCGCCGAACACTGGATGGGCCAGCGCAGCGAGGTCTTCAACGTCGTCATCCAGGCGGGCGCGATCCTGGCCGTGACGCTGGTCTATTGGCGGCGGATCCTTGAACTTCTGACGAACTGGAGCGACCGCGAAAACCGCGACTACCTGTTCAAGCTGATCCTTGCCTTCGTCATCACCGGCGTTCTGGGCCTGATCGCGAAGAAGATGGGCTTCCAGCTTCCGAGCAACATCACACCCATCGCCTGGGCGCTGATCATCGGCGGGTTCTGGATGCTTGCCGCAGAACATTTCGCCGCCAAGCTGCCGCAGTCGGACAAGGTGACATGGCGCGTCGCCATCGTCGTCGGGATCGCCCAGATCGTGGCGGGGATCTTCCCCGGCACCTCGCGGTCGGCCTCGACCATCTTCGCGGCGATGCTTGCAGGCACCAGCAACCGCGCGGCGGCGACCGAGTTCGCCTTTCTCGTCGGCATCCCGACGATGTATGCCGCCAGCGGCTACGAGCTTCTGCACAAGGTCAAGCACGGGGCCGTGGTGACCAACTGGAACGAGCTCATCCTCGCCACCGTGGTCTCGACCATCACCGCCTTCATCGCGGTCAAATGGCTGCTGGGCTACATCCGGTCGCATCGCTACACGTTCTTCGCCTATTACCGGATCGTGTTCGGCCTGTTCCTGCTGGCGCTGCCGGCGCTGCACCTGATCTGAGGCGAAAGCCCATGCTGACCGCGATCCTCGCCCCGCTTGCGACGTTCATCACCGGCGCCATCTCGAGCCTCGGCTATGCCGGGATCGCCGCGCTGATGGCGATCGAATCCGCCTGCATCCCGTTGCCGTCGGAACTCATCATGCCGTTCTCGGGCTACCTTGTGACGACGGGGCAGTTTCAGCTCTGGATCGTTGCGACCGCGGGCGCGGTCGGCTGCAACATCGGCTCCACCCTTGCCTACGCGCTTGGCGCCTATGGCGGGCGGCCGCTGGTCGAACGCTACGGCCGCTACATCATGATGCGTGAGGCCGAGCTGGACCGGGCGGACCGGTTCTTCCAGCGCTACGGGTCGGCCACCGTCTTCATCGCGCGGCTTCTGCCCATCGTGCGCACCTTCATCTCGCTGCCCGCGGGGATCGCGCGGATGCCGTTCTGGAAGTTCCAGATCTACACCTTCATCGGGTCGTGGCCCTGGTGCTTCGCGCTGGCCTATGTCGGCATGCGGCTGGGCGAAGCCTGGGACCAGAGCCCCGCGCTGAAGCGGGCGATGCACGGTCTGGACGCCGTGGTCGTCGTCGCCCTGGTGATCGGGCTCATGTGGTATATCCGCAAGCGCAAGGCGACGGCGTGACCGCTCAGGCCGGCTTGCGCGCGAGCCTGCGATAGACCGCAACGATCGCGGGGCGCAGCGGCAGGAACAGCCGGTAGCCCCGCTCCATCACCCACAGCATCCCGGGCACGCGCGCCAGCCGGGCCAGCCAGCGCCAGCGCGGCAGGCTTTGCCAGACGGCAACGAAGGCCGCGGCGCCGGACAGCACGCGGCCGTCGGCCGCCCGGACATGGAACCGCGCAAGCGCCTCGGCCTGCGTGACACCCGGAGGCAGGGCCGCCTCGGGGCGAGAGACATCGACAAGGCACAGGGCCCCGTCACGGTCCTGCGCGCGGTAAAGCCCGATCTCGGCAGAGCAGAGCGGGCAGGCACCGTCGTAGAACACGGTGACGTCGGCGGGCGGTTGCGGTGCACGGGTCATGCGTTCATAGATCCATTGGGACTGACCGACAGATAGGGCGACTGTCCCGCAAGTCATGCCCGGTGCGGCATCGCGCCGCCGAACCCGGCCCTGATCGACAAACCGTGTCTCGACCTTTGCGCGCGGCTTTGCCAAGAAGGGGCAAGGTTCACGAGAGTTTGTCAATCTTCCGGCAGACGCACCGGTCCGCACCCCGGCGTGCCGGAAGCACGGAAACAGAATGGAGCATAGCATGACGCATCCGACCCCGGCGTTCCGCCGTCCCCGCGCCCTGATGGGCCTCGCGCTGGCCGGCGCGATGGCCCTGACGATGGCGGCGCCCGCGATGGCGCAGACGACGGACCAGCCGGCAATCGACATCCCCGCCCCGGTGGCGGCGACCGTGGACAAGATGACCGGTGGCCAGGTGAAGATCCTCAAGGCCTTCCAGGCCCCCGCCGGTCTCATCGGCGTCGCGATCAGCGCGGGTCAGGGGCGGGATTCGATCCTTTATGCCACGCCGGACGGAAAATACCTGATACAAGGCATCATCATCAGCGCGACCGGCGACAACATGACCCGGCTCGCCGCCGACCAGTTCCTGCCGAAGCCCCCGACGCCAGCCGAGAACTTCGCGGTGCTGTCGAAGACGCATACCTACCTCTGGGGGAAGGACAGCGCGAAAAAGGAACTGTGGGTCGTTTTCGATCCCAACTGCATCTACTGCCACAAGCTGTTCGAGGGGCTGAAATCCCATGTCGATGCGGGCGAAGTGAAGGTGCATGTGATTCAGGTCGGCTTCCTCAAGCAAAGCTCGCTTGGGAAGGCCGCGGCGATCTTCGCGGCCAAGGACCCCGCCGCCGCGCTGGCCGAGGATGAGGCGCATTTCGACACCGCCAAGGAAGAGGGCAGCATCGCCCCCGACACGTCGGATGCCGCCGCCGTGGCGAAGGTGCAGGACAACAACGCATGGATGAAGGCGCAGGGCATCAAGGGCACGCCCTACATGCTGTTCCGCGACGCCGGTGGAAAGCCGCAAGGGATCGAGGGCTACATGCCCGACACCGCCGCCCTGCTGGCCAAGATCGGCGGCTGACAGGCCACACGCCGCAAGGCAAGCCGCCCGGCATTGTGCCCGGGCGGCTTTTTCATCTGCGGATGGCTTCAGGCGAACGGCAGGGGGGCAAGCGTCACGGCGCGCGGACCTTCGGGCAGCCGGATGGTCAGATCGGCCGCCCCATCGGGCACCGAGGTCGCCGCAAGCCCCACGCCGATGTTGCAGCCCAGCCGGCGGGAATGGGTGATCTCGCTCACATATCCCACCACCGTGTCGCCCTGCATCAGGTCCAGAGGATGCTGGTTGCCCTGAACCGGCGCGCCGTCGATCACCACGCCCACGCGGCGGCGCGCGAGACCGGCCGCCTTCATCGCCACCAGAGCGTCGCGCCCGATGAACTCATGGCCGCCGTCCAGGTCGATCATCGCGCCAAAGCCCATCTCGAACGGATTGACCGGATGCGTCTGCCGCCGCATGTCCGCACCGTAGGAGATCAGGCCGCTTTCCAGACGCTCCACATCGTTCGGCGCGCCGGGTCCGATGCTGAAGGGAGCGCCCGCCGCCTTGACCCTGTCCCAAAGTTCGCTGCCCCGACGGCCATCCCGCAGGTAAAGCTCGTATCCGCCCTGTTTGGACCAGCCGGAGCGGGCGACGACCAGCGGGATGCCGTCCAGATCGCATTCGCGGAACCAGAAATAGCGCAGCTCGCGCACCCAATCGCCAAAGAGCGCCGCCGCGACTTCGACGGCTTTCGGCCCCTGTATGGCCAGCGGCGAGACGTCGGGTTCAGACACCCGCACGTCCAGCCCCCGCTCGCGCGCGATGGCGCCGGCCCAGAGCACCAGATCGCTGTCCGCGATCGAGAGCCAGAACCGATCCTCGGCCAGCTTCAGCAGCACGGGATCGTTGATGAGCCACCCCTCGTGGTCGCAGATCGGCACGTAACGCCCCTGCCCCACCTTCATGCCCGCAAGCTTGCGCGGCGTCAGGATCTGCGCGAGCCGCGCCGCGTCCGGCCCCTCCAGCGCGACCTGCCGCTGGGCCGCCACGTCCCACATTGCCACCCCGGTCAGCAGCCGGTCGTATTCCGCCTCCGGATCGCCGAAATTGCCGGGGATGAACATGTGGTTGTAAACCGAGAAGGACCGCACCCCCTCTGCCACCGTCGCGTCGAAATAGGGCGACTTGCGGATATTCGGGCCGATGTGGATCTGGTAGCTCATGGCAGGCTTTCCGGGCGTTTGACCAGTTGAGGCAATCGGGACGGGACGATCAGAGCGTCACGTAGTTCCGCCAGGGATGATCCTCGCGGAACCCCAGAACCTCGCGCGCCTTGCGATTGGACAACGGCGCCTCGTCTTGCCCCATGGGCCGGGTGATCGGCGTGTTCGGGCAATATTTCTTCAGGAACGCCTCGGTCGGCATGTCCGCGGTGATCGTGTCGTTCACCGCGTTGAAGACCTGAAAGCCCAGCCCGTCCGTCTCGAGGCACCGATGCACGATCTGGCCAAGGTCGCGCGCGTCGATATAGGCCCATGCGTTGCGCTTGCGGCTCATCGGATCGGCGACGAAATCCTTGAACTTCGCGTATTCATGCGGCTCGATCACGTTGCCGATGCGCAGCGCGTAGATGTCGGTGCCGTAGCGTTCGGCAAAGGCGCGGGCGGTCTTTTCGTTGCAGACCTTCGACAGGCCATAGCTGTCCTGCGGGTCCACGTCGTAATCCTCTTCCAGCGGGAAGGAATGGAAGTCCTTGTCGCCTTCCGCAAAGCAGACGCCATAGGTCGTCTCGGACGAGGCGATGATGACCTTCTTCACGCCCAGCTTCATCGCCGCCTCGATCACGTTGTAGGTGCTGGTGACATTGGCGGCAAAGGTGACGTTGTCGGGCTCGATCAGCACGCGCGGAATGGCCGCGAAATGCACCACCGCGTCGGGCGCCTGCGCCGGGCGGCCCTCCTCGAAGCCGTCAAAGCCGTAATGCGTGGTCAGCGCGTTGAAGGCGGCGCCGCTGTCGGTCAGATCGGCGATCAGCGTGTTCACGCCCGGATGATCGAGCGGTTTGAGATCGACGTTCAGCACCTTGTAGCCCTTGTCGAGCAGGTAGGGCACGACATGGCGGCCGGCCTTGCCGGTGCCTCCGGTGAAGACGATGCGCTTTGTCATGATCTCTCCTTCCGATCGGGGCTCTGGGCCTCATGGCCCTGCGGTCGCTTGAGCCGGTCAGGACGCGATGCTAGCGTCGGTGGCGCATCCCTAGCCTTTCGGCCCATCCGGGTGCAAGGGCCGGGGAATGGGCATCCATCGATCGGGAGAGAACGCATGAGCGCAGCGGAACGCATCGGATTTGTCGGCGTAGGCCTGATGGGTCACGGCATGGCGAAGAACATCGTCGAAAAGGGCTACCCGCTGACGGTCATTGCGCACCGGAATCGCAAGCCGGTCGAGGATCTGGTCGCGCGCGGGGCAACCGAGGCGGACAGCCTGAAAACGCTGGCCGAGCGGTCCAGCATCGTCTTCCTGTGCCTGACCGGCGCGGCCGAGGCCGAGGCGGTGGTGGCGGCCCTGAAGCCCGGCCTGAAACCCGGATCGGTGATCGTCGATTGCTCGACCGGCGAGCCGACGATGACGCTGAAGCTGGCGGCAGAGATGGCGGCGCAGGGCGTGGACTACGCCGATGCGCCGCTCAGCCGCACGCCGAAGGAGGCCTGGGAGGGCACGCTTGACTGCATGGTCGGCGCGAGCCCCGACGTCTTCGACCGCATCGAGCCGGTCATCGCCACATGGGCGGGCAAGATCGTCCACATCGGGCCCACCGGCAACGGCCACAAGATGAAACTTCTGAACAACTTCATCTCGCTCGGATACGGCGCGCTTTACGCCGAGGCGCTGGCGATGGCCGCCAAGGTCGGCATCTCGGTCGCGGAATTCGACAGCGTGATCCGCGGCGGACGGATGGATTGCGGCTTCTACCAGACCTTCATGGGCCATGCGCTGGAAGGCAACCGCAACGCCCACCGCTTCACCCTGTCGAACGCCGCCAAGGACCTGCGCTACCTCGAGACGATGGCCAATGCCGCGGGCGTCGTCACGCAGATGGCGAGCACGGTGAAGAACAGCTACGCCTCCGCGGTCAACGCAGGCGGCAACGGCCCCGAGGACTACGTGCCGCACCTGACGGATTTCGTGAAGAAGGCAAACGGGGTCGGCTGAGGCGCGGGAAGCCGCGATCCAAAACGAAACAGGCGCCCGCAGGCGCCTGTTTTCATTTGAAACAAGTTGTTTCTGGTGGAGCCTAGGTCCCCCATATTGAAATCCAAGGCAGATTATACCGTCCGAAGAAATCCAAGAAAAACAGTAGTTAGCGTCTTTCCACGTCCGAAATGATCCGGCATAATCCGAAGCAATCCCCGTTTTTGTGGGGGGCGAAATGGGGGGTGACCTATGGCGGACAAGGAAGCAAAGGGCCTTACGCCGCGCGGGGTGGAGACGAAGACCGAGCCGGGCCGATACTTCGACGCGAACCGCACCGGGCTTTTCCTGACCGTCGCGAAGACAGGCACGAAGCGCTGGGGCCAAAGGATCGTCATTCGCGGCAAGCGGTGCGAAATCGGCTTGGGGGGCTTCCCTGTTGTCTCTCTGGCTGCCGCCCGTCGCATAGCTCTCGACAATCTGCGCGCCGTTGCCGAAGGCCGCGACCCCCTGACCGAGAAGCGCGAGGCCCGCGCCGTCCTGACGTTCGAGGAAACCGCCCGGAAGGTTCACGAAATCTACCGCCCGACTTGGCGGAATGAAAAACACGCTGCCGACTTCCTGAATAGCCTGACGCTCTATGCCTTCCCAAGGATCGGCAGCCGCAAG
>JAGWVA010000142.1 GCA_028875855.1 Paracoccaceae bacterium | reverse complement strand
ATGCGCGGCTCGGCCATGCTGCGCGCGGCGATGGGCGGGGAGGTGATCGACCACTACCACCGCGCCGCGATCTGGGAGATCGAGGAACAGAACCGCGTCGTGACCGACTGGGAGTTGCAGCGCGGGCTGGAACGGGCCTAAGCCTACGCGGCAGATCAACGGCGGTCGGCCGTGCAGGGGACAAGGATGACCGTGCCCGCCAGGACGTCGGGACGGCGCGACAAGAGGATGACATGACGAAGACGATCCAATGCATCTCGCCGGTGGACGGGCGGGTCTATGCCGAGCGTCCGGCCCTGACGCTCGAGGCGGCCACGGCCGCAGTTGCGCGCGCGCGGGCCGCGCAGCGGGGCTGGGCCGCCCTGCCGCTGGCCGAACGGATCGCCAAGGTGACGGCGGGGATCGCCGCGCTGAATGCGATGAAGGACCGCGTGGTCGAGGAACTGGCCTGGCAGATGGGCCGCCCGACCCGCTACGGCGGCGAATTCGGCGGCGTGAACGAACGCGCGGGCTACATGGCCGGGATCGCCGAGGCGGCGCTGGCGCCGACCGTGATCGAGGCCTCGGACCGCTTCGAGCGGCGCATCGCGCGCGAACCGCTGGGCGTCGTCTTCGTCATGGCGCCGTGGAACTATCCCTATCTGACCGCGATCAACACCATCGTGCCCGCGCTGATCGCCGGGAACGCGGTGGTACTCAAGCACGCCAGCCAGACGCTGTTGGTCGGCGAGCGGCTGGCCGAGGCGCTGCACGCGGGCGGCGTGCCGGCGGAGGTGTTCCAGAATGTCGTGATGGACCATCCCACGACCGAGGCGCTGATCGGCAGCCGGGCCTTCGACTTCATCAACTTCACGGGCTCGGTGGCGGGCGGCGCCGCGATCGAGCGCGCGGCGGCGGGCACCTTCACCGGGCTCGGGCTGGAACTCGGCGGCAAGGACCCGGGCTACGTGATGGACGACGCCGACCTCGATGCCGCGGTCGACGGCCTGATGGACGGCGCGATGTTCAATGCCGGCCAGTGCTGCTGCGGGATCGAGCGGATCTATGTCCACCACACGCTCTATGACGCCTTCGTCGAGAAGGCGGTGGCCTGGGTGAAGGGGCTGCGGCTCGGCACTCCCTTCGACCCCGAGACGACGCTGGGGCCGATGGCGCATGCGCGCTTCGCCCGGGTCGTGCGCGGCCAGATCGCCGAGGCGGTGGCCGGAGGGGCGCGCGCCCTGATCGATCCTGCCCTGTTCCCGGCCGATGACGGCGGCGCCTATCTCGCGCCGCAGATCCTGGTGAACGTGACCCACGAGATGCGCGTGATGCGCGAGGAAAGCTTTGGCCCCGTGGTCGGCATCCTGCCGGTTGCGGACGACGACGCGGCGGTGGCGGCGATGAACGACTCGCCCTACGGGCTCACCTGTTCGCTCTGGACACGCGATGCGGAGCGCGCGGCGGCGGTGGGGGCGCGGGTCGCAACCGGCACCGTCTTCATGAACCGCTGCGACTATCTCGACCCCGCGCTCTGCTGGACCGGCTGCAAGGACACCGGCCGCGGCACATCGCTGTCGGTGCTGGGCTATCAGGCGGTCACGCGGCCGAAATCCTACCATCTCAAGAAGGTGACATCATGACGACCGTTCCGACCGCCAACTGGTCCTATCCCACCGCCGTGAAGTTCGGTCCCGGCCGGGTGCAGGAGCTGGCGCATTTCTGCAAGGAGGCGGGCATCGCCCGGCCCCTGCTGGTGACCGACCGCGGCCTTGCCGCGCTGCCGATCACGGCGCGCGCGCTCGACATCCTCGAGGCGGGCGGGCTGGGCCGCGCCGTCTTCAGCGAGGTGGACCCGAACCCGACCGAGGCGAACATGATCGCCGGCATCGCCGCCTACCGCGCGGGCGGGCATGACGGGGTGATCTGCTTCGGCGGCGGCTCGGCGCTCGATCTGGGCAAGATGATCGCGCTGATGCAGGGCCAGACGATCAGCGTCTGGGATCTGGAGGACGTGGGCGACTGGTGGACGCGGGCGGATGCCCGC
>JAGWVA010000033.1 GCA_028875855.1 Paracoccaceae bacterium | reverse complement strand
CGCTTGCTCGAGCCGATCGGGAACATCCCTCCGGCGGAAGCAGAGGCAAACTTCTACGCGGCTCTGGAAACTGAAGACATGGCCGCGTAACTAACCAAAATCAGCCTCCGGCAAACCCGGAGCGGTTCAAACTGCTATCTGTCGCACGTCCGCAAGGCAGTCGCGGCAAACGACTTCTCGCCGCTTCTCTCCGCAGGTGCGCCTCATGCGCTGCCGTAGAGATCAACCGCGCCCGGGGGACTTAGCGCAGCCTCGAAGGTCTTTCTCTATCGAGCATTGCTGCACTCAAGTGCAGACGACTGCTTCGGGGAAGCTGCGCCGGAGCGAGGTCTGCGTTCGCGAATGTCCGGTAAGGGCCGGGTCCTGCCGGTCAAGTCGGTCTGACGGCCTGCTCGTCTGGAACTCGCTGCCGCGGCGCGGCAGGACGGCGTTGTCGGGTGGAGAGCTGACAACGTCCCCCCCATCCACGTAGATCACCTCACGATCGCCCGGCTATGGTGGCCGGCGGAACAGCGTCCACAGTCACGCCAAGCCCCAGGCAGTGGCCATTCGCCAACTGTAACCCGATTAGTGTCGGTGCAGCGGGCTCCGAAGCGGCAACCACCACCTGTCGCTTGACTTGGACCGCCAGAATGATCGTCTCGCCACCCCAAAGTTGCAGCAAGCGATACAGCAGCACACTGTCCGTGCGATGTGGTTATGGCTGTTTTTCAGCCTCGGTCAGGGTCTTTTCCCATGTGCCTGACGAGATGTCGGCTTGTAGAATCTTGTCCACCGCAGCCTTCAGTTCAGGGTCCTTTTGGAGAAGGTATCCCTTCTGGCTATGCGTAAACGGCTCCTTCACGGCTGCGGGGCAGAGGACGCCGGGATGCAGCAAGGACTGATGGTCCACCTCGACACCGTCGGTCACCATTACGTCTTCTTTACCCGAGATGATCTGGCCAAAGATTTTCGTGTTGTCATCGAAATGCGTGAGGTCTGACTGCGCCAAATGGGCCTTTGCAAAGGCGTCATTCGTTCCGCCCACGTTGACCACAACCTTGACGCTCGGTTTATCTATTGACGCGAGCGTGGTGTACTTATTCTTATCAGCGCAGCGTACGATCGGACGCTTGCCGTCTGTCACCAAAGGTACGGTGAAATCGGCGAATTTCTTACGTGCGTCGGTGATGGTGATGCCGCCCACGGCCATGTCAAACTTGTTGGCCTTGGCGTCGGTGGCCAAGTCTTTCCAGCTTGTCTTCACCCAGTCGATCTTTAGGCCCAGTGCAGTTGCAATACGCTCTGCCTCGGTGACGTCGGCGCCCCGGTAGCTGCCGTCGGGCTGACGCACACTGAAGGGTGCGTAATCGCCCGGTGTGCCGATACGGATCACGCCGGCCTTCTTGGCATCCGCCAGCGTACCGGCAGCGGCGACGGAGGCCGCTGCGAGCGACAGGGCAATGGTGAGTGTGAAAAGGCGCATGATGTCTCCTCCCTTTGGAAATTTGTTTCTTCCAGTAGCGCGTCTTGGGCGGACAGGAGTCAAGGCGTGTCGCGTATGCTGTGGAAATTGTAACACCGTCGACCGTCGAGTGGCTATGGTCCTACAACAACGAACGTCCCAATATGGGCAACGACGGCATGACACCCGCCCAGAAACCGAAAATGGCCGCATAAACTCTACGACAAACGCCCTGCAAAAATGGGAGGAACCAAACGTTCAGTTATCTGGGCCTTTGTCTAGCAAAGCCTCCACGTCGAGACCTCGCCGTTCCAAGTGAACTCGCGGACAGGTTACCACGCAGCCTTCAACGCCGTTGCGAACCACTGGTTCGGCTGACACGTTTGCTCCCAACTTGAACCAACGGCTCTTCCCTTGAAGCGGCGGGATGTTCACGTAATTTCCGCCGATCCAGGCCCCTGGGAAGAAAAAAGCCGAATCTGGCTGACCATCCTCCCGCGTAACTTTAGCGAAGGCTTCGGCGTTGGTTTCTTGCGGCGTCTGCCGTTGCCGCGAGGGGGCTGCAGCCCGAAACCGTTCGAGACCTTCAAACTCAGAAGGAACGGGAGGGCGAAGCCGAGGATCTTCCAGGTCAAGTTGCCTGAGAGTGAACCTATCCTTGCCAAAATTGCAGAGGGCACAGGTCACTACCACGTTTTCGGCTGTCGATCTGCCTCCGTGGCTGTGTGGTTCTACATGGTCAAATTGAAGCCAGAACACTTGAAACGCAGCATGCTGAAGTTTGGCGTCATTCGGATGCCATGGGACGACTTCAGGGTAGAGGGTGTGAGCGATCTTTCGGATGTCGGCATGAATCACCGGCAGGCCGCAGTAACGGCATCTATGGCCGTCACGTTCGAGAACTCGCCTCTTGATGGCGCTTGCAATGTTCCGATCCGGGTCCCGGTCTTCGCGTGGAACGATCTGGGTGTCGGATATAGGTTTCATCGTGACTACATGCTGTTCTACGTTCATCCACGATGAATTGAGCCAATCCCAAACCTCTGGGGAGTTAGCCTTGTCGAAGCATACAGCAGCCTGTTTGTAATCGCCCGTAAGGTGGGCATCTACGGCTTTTGATAGCGCGAAGTAAGCCGAGAAGATCTCCGGGATCGGTTCTTTCAGGTACTGACGCATCCGCACCTCCTGCCACACGGTTTGCCCTGCGTATGATGATTCCCGATGTAACATGTATTGGCAACAACCATCCGATCGCACATTCGCACTTACGGACGACATCTACGCAAAATTAACAGCGGGGCTGCCACCTGTTTATGCGATACCAGTTATATCTCTTCATCAGTGACGTCTTATCCGACATAAGCGCTGATCGAACTCTTGTTGGGCCCGAGCGCCGAAAGGATCTGGCTATTTCAGGCAGGCTTTCAGCGAACCAAGTCCGCTCCCTGCGTGTTGTTGGTATTTGCAGCAAGATTTTGCAGCGACCAGGCGACTTTGCATGTTTCCCCTGACACCGCGCGCCCAGGCAGCGAAACACATCCGCTTCCTTGCCGTCCTTGGACAGTTCAATTGAGACGCCGCGTCTTGAACGAAGCCGATCCACCGGGCACGTCGGACTGCTCTGCGTCGCCTGAACGATGCAAGAGAGACGCTGCAAGACGCTTCTCATGCATTTCTTCCACTGCCTCCAAGGAGATGCCACGTTCAACAGCGTTGCGGCGCTTTCGGCAGTATTCTGCGGCCATCGACGCCATCCTGTGCCCGGTATGCTCGGCGATGTCTCCGAAGGCGTACCCAGCCTCCAACAACCGAATACAAGCTGTGTAGCGCAGAGCATGTGTGCGCTGCCCTTCGTCGAACTCCGCCCTTTTGTAAGCATCGAGCATTTCGTGGCTAAGCGTGGATTTGTTCAGAGAGGATCCGTCAAGGCAACAGACGGCGAAGCGGCTGGCTCCGCCCCCCGCTTTCTTCCGGGTTTCCTCCCATGCGAGCCAAGCATCGCGCATCTGGCGACCGACTGGCACCGAAATGATTTCGCCGGTCTTCTTGACTCGGATCGGGATCGTCTCGGCCAACATCTCGGCGGCGGGTACGTTGACGAGGTCCTCGATCCGAAGTGCCGTCACGAGAGCGATCTCAAAAGCGAGTCGTTCACGCGAGCCAAGGGGGTTCGCCTGCCGAAATCGGGCGATTTCAGCTTCGGTATAGGGCCTTTGACCACTTTCTTTTTGGCGCCGAACCCGCTGATTTTGCATCCTCAGGAACGGATTTGCCTCGATCCACTGGAGCTTATCCAACGCATAGGAAAACAAGAGGGACATTGTCCGGCCAATAGAGCGGGCAAGCGTTGGCATCTCAGCATACATTGCCATGATCTGCTCGAGGTGCTTTCGCTGGATTTGCGCAACCAGGAAGCTACCCAGCATGGGCTCAACGTATTTGATGTGCCGATCGTATTCTTTCCGCGTGGCCACAGCCAGTTCGCGGTAGCCGATGGAAGACCTGTAGTGTCTGACAAGGTCGGAGAAGCTCCTCTCTGCGCGTGCCGTGCCGATCGGCTGCTTGTTTAGCTGTCGCACCTTTTGGAAAAACTCGGGCGATGTCGGATCGTTAGGTAGCCGACTGTTGGTTGCCCTGTGATAGTAATAGACCCGGACCTCGCCCGATTTAAGCGCCTTCCGCTTGCAGTATACCCCCTTGATCTGAACTTTCATGACTTGAACGCCCGTTCAATGGAGGCTGCAATTGGGTCATAATCTGTCTCAAGAAGGCCACCCCCATTGTGAAGGTGGTTCTCGATTTCGAGCCTTGACCATCGCTTCTTGCCGGCGAGCAATCGGGGAGCGGGTAATTCGCTTGCAGCGACGGCGCGCAGAAAAGCAGCAACCGCCAATTGGACATATTCAGCTGCCTGCCGTTCCGACAGCATCAGCGGCCAGTCTGGCAACACTCCGATCCGGTCAATCGCACCTTGTTCCGACACGTTTCTGCTCCGTCTGCGTCTCGACATTTTCGTCGTCAAAAGGCAGATGGGGCGAGTTGGGATTTCCGTAAGCGAAAAAGTTGCTTTTGTGCCGGCGATGAGTTTGAGGGATACCGGCTCACCGCCCGAGCCCCCGGACGACGAGCGGCAAGACAAGTGCGAACTGATTTGCGAACTCGCGACACTTTGTGCGCCAAGCTCGTGTACATCGCCAATAAAATAAGGGGTTCCGATGGTACCGCCTCCCCGGCTCGAACGGGGGACCCCCAGATCCACAATCTGGTGCTCTAACCAACTGAGCTAAGGCGGCACGAGGCGCGATTTAGCCCCCCCCGCGCGGGAATGCAAGGGCTTCGCGGTCAGGTCAGGTCGATTTCCCAGGTCTGGTCGATCACCGCCTGACCGAAGTCCACCGCCGGCGTTTCCGAGGTCAGCCGGAAGCCGTGGGCGGCATAAAGCGCGCAGGCGGCGCGGTGGCTCGCATGGGTCCACAGCACCATGCGGCGATAGCCCGTGGCGCGGGCGAAGGCGAGGCATTCGCGCAAGAGCCGCTTGCCAAGGCCGGTGCCGCGGGCCGCGGGCTCGACCAGGAACAGGCGCAGCTTTGCGGTATCCTCGTCCTGCCGGACGCAGAAGATCGACCCGATCCGCGCGCCCGCGCGCCACGCGATCCAGGCTCGCTCGCGGTCGGGATCGTGGCTGCGGATGTAGGCGGCAAGGATCTCGGCCACCAGCGCCTCGAACGTGGCGTCATAGCCTTCCTCTCGGGCGTAAAGGCAGGCGTGGCGGGAAATGATCCAGCCCGCATCCCCGATCGCGAGATCGCGCAAGACGATGCCGCTGCCGCTGTCACCCTGATCCATGCCGTTCTCCCCGGGCCGAGCTTGGCCGATCCAGAGGCCGGGTCAAGCGGGATGATCTTGCCAGCCGGGGTTTTCGGCGCTAGGCAGCCCCGAAACGGAGGGTGCCATGGGGATCAACAGCGAAAGCGATCTGGCCGCGAACCTGCAGATCGGTCCGACGACGCTTGGCATGGTGCGCATCTATGTCGAGGGCGACGGGATCGAGCTGCCGCTGGACTTCGACCCGGAAGAGGCCGAGGAAATCGCCGAGGAGCTTCTGGCCGCGGCCAAGCTTGCGCGCGAGATGGGCGCAAGCCAGCCCAAGGGCAAGGGCGGACCGAAGAAGGGACGCTAGTCGTCCTCGTCTCCGCCCAGCAGACCCACGGGCCGAGGGTCGCGCAGCGCCTGCAACCGGCGCGCGGCGTGGCGGGCGAACTTCTGCGTCATCGCCTTGCGCCGGGCGCCGGGCAGCTTTGTCTCGGGCCCCATCCGCAGGATTTCGGCATCATAGGCATCGGCAAGGATCAGGCCGCTGTCTTCGGGCAGAAGCTCGGTCGGGAAATCCGCGTCCACCGCCCAGAAGAAGCGGTCGCACCATTCCAGATAGCCCTGCCATTTGCGGTCCGAGGTGAAATCGGCGCGGCTCGATTTGCATTCGACGATCCAGACCTCGCCCTTGCGGCCAAGCGCCATCACATCGACGCGCAGCCCGGGCGCGGGAACGAGTTCCACCACGCTGACGAAGCCATGCCCCAGCAGGTGGCGGCAGACGCCACGGGCAAGAAGCTGGCCGGGTGCGAGATCGTCGGGCATGGACGGACTATGAACAAGTCGTGAACAAAAGTCCAGAGCCGCGGTGACGGCAGGCTGCCGCATCCGCCTCTTGCCGAAGCCGGTGGGGCGGCATACAATTGGTAAAGGCGGGTTCTGCTCTGCGCGTGTCGGGCCCTTTTCCAGTGGCCGATAAGCTTCTCCGAGGGGGCTGGCTCTGCCGGGATCGTGGTCCCGGTAACCGGCGCCCACCTGGTAATCCAGGCTCTCGGGAAATTCACGCCTGCACGGCTGCTGCGGTTCCCGCCGCCCCATGGCACATCAAAGACCCCGCTGCAGAACCTGCGGCGGGGTCTTTGCTTACGTTCGACAGGCTGGCGAGCCGATCGTGGCCGTCAGCGACGGTGGCGTTGGGTCATGGGGCGGTCGCGCACGGGGATCGGCAGCAGAACCGGCGCGCGCGCGACACGCTGGCGGCGCCCGCCGCGCGGTTCGTCATCGTCCTCGGCCATCAGCATCACGGCAATCGCGAACTGCACACCGGCGAAGAGCGTCCCGTTGGCCAGCACCAGCATCAGCGCCGCGACCCAGCCAAGATCCGTTTGAAAGATCAGATGCCGCAGCCCGCCGGCGTCAAGCCAGACAAGCATCGCGGAGAACAGGGCCGCGATCCCGAAGCCGATAACAACGTTGCGGATGTAAAGGCGCACCAACTGAGGCATGATCCGATTCCTGACGCTTTTGTGACATGATCTGACGCGTCTTCGGGAATGTCAAACGGCTCGAGGTCGCAGGCCGGGCTTTTGCGCAAACGATCCGTGTCGCAAATCGCGATGATCCCGCCTGCCCTGCCCGCCCCGGCGAACCGCCGGGATCAAAGCCCCTCGGGGTGGATCTCATGCGCCATGTGATCGAGCACGGCATTGACAAAGCGCGCCTCTTTTCCGTCGGGAAAGAAAGCCTTGGCGATGTCCACGTATTCGGTGATGACCACCTTCGGCGGGGTGGCCGTGTCGATGAGCTCTGCCCCGCCGGCGCGGAACAGCGCCCGCAGCGTGGGATCGATGCGCGCGATGGGCCATTTGGCGACAAGGGCGCGGTCGGTCATCTGATCGACCCGCGCCTGCCAGTTGACCGCATCCCCGACGATCTTGCGGAACAGGTCCACGTCGCCTTCGGCCATTTCCTCTTCGTCGTAGATCGCGCCAAAGCGATGCGTCTCGAATTCCGAGCCGACGGAGTCCACGGTCTGGCCGGTCACTTCCATCTGGAACAGGGCCTGCACGGCATAAAGCCGGGCGGCGGATCGCATCTTGCGCTTGTCGGTCTTCGCGGTCATGCGGGTCTGGTCTCTCCGGCGATCTGGATCGTCTCGCCCGCAGGCTTGAAGCCGATCCCCTTGGTCTGGCCCGCCCATTTGCGCGAAAGCGCGATCAGGTGCAAGGCCGCAGCGGCCGCGCCGCCGCCCTTGTTCTGATCTTTCGGGTCCGCGCGCACGACGGCCTGCTGGCGGTTCTCGACCGTCAGGATGCCGTTGCCGACGCAGGCGCCCGACAGGCCGAGCAGCGTGAGCCCGCGCGAGCTGTCGTTGCAGACCGTGTCGTAATGCGTCGTCTCGCCCCGGATCACGCAGCCAAGCGCCACGTAGCCGTCGAAATTCGACATCCGTTCGGCCAGCGCGATGGCGGTCGGGATCTCCAGCGCGCCCGGCACCTCGATCAGCTCATGGCTGGCGCCCGCTTCGGCCAGCGTGGCGCGCGCGCCCGCGATCAGGTCGTCGGCGATGTCCTTGTAATAGGGCGCGACGACGATCAGCACCTTCACCGGCTTGTCGAACTTCGGCAGCGGAAGGGTGTAATGGGTCTCGTGTCCGGCCATGGCTCACTCCTGCGGGATCGGGCGGGTGCCGGTGATCGACAGCCCGTAGGCCTCGAGCCCGACAACCTTGGGCGTGGGGGAATTGGTCAGCAGCGTCAACTGCCGGATGCCGAGCGTGCTGAGGATCTGCGCGCCGACCCCGTATTGGCGCAGCGTCTGGGGCGACACCGACCCATCGGTCGCAAGCTTGGCATGGGTGTCGCGCAACAGGACGAGCGCGCCGCGCCCCTCGCGCGCGATGAGCCGCATGGCATGGCCGAACTCCGCCGCGCGGCCCGGACCGCCAAGGCCCACCACGTCCAGCAGCGGATCGAGCGTATGCATCCGCACCAGCACCGGATCGTTTCCGCCCAGATCGCCCTTGATGAGCGCGATGTGCTCGGCGCCCTGCGGCGTGTCGGCGAAGATGCGCATCACCCATTCGCCGCCGAATTCGGAATGAATGACCTCTTCGCGCGTCATCTTCACAAGGTTGTCGTGACGACGGCGATAGGCGATGAGGTCGGAAATCGTGCCGATCTTCAGCCCGTGGCGCTGCGCGAAGGAGATGAGGTCGGGCAGCCGCGCCATGGTGCCATCCTCGTTCATGATCTCGCAGATCACGCCAGAGGGGTTGAGGCCCGCCAGACGGCTGATGTCCACCGCCGCCTCGGTATGGCCCGCGCGCACCAGAACGCCGCCGTCGCGCGCGCGCAGCGGGAAGACATGGCCCGGCGTCGCAATGTCCTGCGGCCCCTTGGTCGGGTCGATGGCGACGGCCACCGTATGCGCCCGGTCATGCGCCGAGATGCCGGTGGTCACGCCCTCGCGCGCCTCGATCGACATGGTGAACGCCGTCTCGTGCCGGCTGGAGTTCTTCGGGCTCATCAGCGGCAGGCCAAGCGCGTCGATCCGCTCGCCCGGCAGCGACAGGCAGATCAGGCCGCGACCATGCGTTGCCATGAAGTTGATCGCCGCGGGCGTGCACATCTGGGCGGGGATCACCAGATCGCCCTCGTTCTCGCGGTCCTCGTGATCGACGAGAATGAACATGCGCCCGTTGCGCGCATCCTCGATGATCTCCTCGATCGAGGAGACGGCATCGGAATAGTCGTTTTTGCTTGTGTCGGTCATTGGTGCGCCCTCCGCTCGGACCCGACCTAGCGCATGGCAAGGGCGAAGGCCAGACGGTCAAGCGGCCGGGGCCGCGAAATACCGATCTGCCGGGATGTAGCCGGCAAGGCCGCCCGCCGCGCACCAGTCGCGTTCCAGCCCGTGATCGCCGATCAGCAGCACGCGGTCGCCCGAGAGCTTCTGCGCGCCAAGGGCAGCCCTGATCGCCTGCCTTTGCGCCGCCCAGACCCCGAGCGTCGCGGGCGCGGGATGGGCGTCATCGAGCCCGGCGACCCTTTGCAGCGCCTCGGGCGACAGCTTTCCACAGGCAAGGCCCAGACGCAGCACCGCGCGCAGCGCGCCAAGCTTTGCCGCGCGATCTTCGGGCAGCGCGGGCAGCGGCGGAAAGACCCGCAATGCGTTCGACGAAAACAGAAGCGCCACGAGGTCATGCCCCGTCGCCGCCCGGACCGAGGCGTAGCTTCGGTAATCAAGCCCCAGTTCGGCCGCGCGCCGCACGCGCAGGCGCACCACCTCGATCGGCAGATGCGGCAGCAGATCGGCCCGCGCCTTCGTCCAGCAATGACGCTGCCAGCCAAGCCCGGCGAGCGGCGGGCCGCCGTTGTGGCCCGGACCCGGCGTCACTGCGCGGCCCAGTCCCGCATCCGCGCGACATAGCGCGACAGCGTGTCGATCTCGAGGTTCACCAGATCGCCCTGCTGCGCTTCACCCCAGGTGGTCACCTTCTGGGTATGGGGGATCAGGTTCACGCCGAAGATCGCCCCTTCGACCTCGTTCACGGTCAGCGAAGTGCCGTTCAGCGCCACCGAACCCTTGGGCGCGATGAAGCCGGCCAGATCGTCAGGCGCGCGGAAGCGCAGGCGCAGGCTGTCGCCCTCGGGGCGCCGCTCCACGATCTCGGCCACGCCATCGACATGGCCCGAGACAATATGCCCGCCCAGCTCGTCCCCCACCTTCAGCGCGCGTTCCAGGTTCACGCGATGCCCGATGGCCCAGCGGTTCTGCCCGATGTTGGTCTTGGAAACCGTCTCGGCCGAGATTTCGACATCGAACCAGCCCTCGGGGTCGGTTCCCGTGGCGATGACCGTCAGGCAGACCCCGTCGCAGGCGATCGAGGCGCCCAGATCGATGCCGGATATGTCGTAGCTCGTGGCGATGCGGGCGCGCAGGTCGCCCCTTTTTTCCATCTCGATGATGCGGCCGATATCGGTGATGATGCCAGTGAACATGTGGGGCCCCTTTCGTTGTCCGAGGTAACCGTCGCCGCGCCCCGTGGCAAGGCCGCGTGAGAATGTCATAATTGGGCCCTTCGGCGAACACAGTCCGATGGTGAATTGGTGCCAAGGCGTCCTGCGCCGCAGGCTTACGGGTAATGGTTCTGGAACGGCATTAATGAGAATGCCTTCATGAGGGGTAATGGGTCGGGCGCAGGGCGCCGCTTCCTGTTCCTGCAAGGGCCGCACGGTCCGTTCTTTTCCCGTCTTGGCCAGATGCTGCGCGCAGCCGGTGGCGAGGTCTGGCGCGTCGGCTTCAACGCGGGCGACCGCCGCTTCTGGCGCGACGGGGCAAGCTACATTCCCTTTCAGGACCGGATCGAGGACTGGCCCGCCGCCTGCGCGCGCCTGCTCGAGGCGCATGCCATCACCGACATCGTGCTTTACGGCGACACGCGGCCGATCCATGCCGAAGCGGTGCGCCTTGCGCGCGCCCGCGGGCTGACGGTGCATGTCTTCGAAGAGGGCTACCTGCGGCCCTTCTGGGTCACCTACGAACGCGGCGGAGCGAACGGGCATTCGCGCCTGATGGACCTTTCGGTCGCCGAGATGCAATCGGCGCTGGCGCAGGTGGACATGGACCTGCCCGATGCCCCGGCCCGCTGGGGCGACATGCGCGAACACATCTTCTACGGCGCGCTCTATCATTGGCATGTGATGATGCGGAACGGCGCCTATCGCCACTTCCGCCCGCACCGCGAGATTTCGGTCGCGGCCGAGTTCCGGCTCTACCTGCGGCGGCTCGTGCTGATGCCGCTTCAGAAGATCGAGCGGATCATCGAGACGCAGCGCATCAAGTTCGGCGGATTTCCCTATCATCTTGTGCTCTTGCAGCTTGAACATGACGCGAGTTTCCGGATGCACAGCCCGTTCCGGTCGATGGGCGAGTTCCTGACGCTTTGCATCGAGGGCTTTGCCCGCGGCGCGCCGCCACATCATCACCTCGTCATCAAGGCGCATCCGCTGGAAGACGACCGCGTGCCGATCCGCCGCATCCTGCGCGAGGCGGCGCAGGCCAACGGGGTCGAGGGGCGCGTGCACTACGTGCGCGGCGGCAAGCTCGCGGCACTTCTCAACCATGCCCGCAGCGCGATCACCGTCAATTCCACCGCCGCCCAGCAGGTCCTCTGGCGCGGCCTGCCGCTCAAGGTCTTCGGACGCGCGGTCTATGCGAAACCGGAATTCGTCTCGTCCCAGCCGCTCGCCGCCTTCTTCGCACAGCCCACCCGTCCCGACAGCCGGGCCTACCGCGATTACCGGCATTTCCTGCTGGAAACCTCGCAGGTGCCCGGCGGTTTCTACTCCGCCCGCGGCCGGCGCGAGCTGCTGCTGCAGGTGGTGGACATGATGCTGTCGCCCGACGATCCCTATGACGCGCTGCGCCGGGGCACAGCGGCACCGCGGCAACAGTTGCGCGCGGTGACCTGAACTCCCCGGATTCTGCTGGAAATTTTCATCATCTGGCGATACACCTATCCAAAAAAGACAGAGGCACGTCCCCAAAAGGAGCCCGAGCAGTGCAAGTATTCCCCACCAAGGGCACCAGACGGCTTGCCCTTTTGCTTATTGTTGGTGCCGTCGCATCCTGTGGCGTGCCGCGCAGCGGCCCGAACAAGGAAGAGATCTATTCCAGTTCCGTCCAGCGCAAGGGCGATGCCTTTGTCGTGCAGGTGAACGACCGCGTGACGCGCGCGACCTCGGTCGTGCCGGCCCTGGGCTTCACCCGCGACTTCCTGAATGCCGGCGTCGTCGGACCCGACACGATCCATTCGGGCGACAAGCTGGCGATCACGGTTTACGAAAACGTGGCCAACCCGCTGCTGGGCGCGCCGGGGCAAAAGGCGACGGTGCTGCCCAGCGTCGATGTGGACGGTCAGGGCTTCATCTACGTGCCCTATGCGGGCCGCATTCGCGCCGAGGGGCTGTCGCCAGACGGCCTGCGCGCCGAGATCACCCGCAAGCTGTCGGCCCAGACCCCCGATCCGCAGGTCGAGGTCTCGCGCGTGCCCGGTGACGGCAGCACGGTGACGGTCGAAGGATCGGTGGCCGTGCAGGGCGTCTATCCGATCACGCAGGGCACCCGGCGGCTGAGTTCCATGATCGCCAAGGCGGGCGGGGTGAACATCCCCGTGGACAGCGCCGAAGTGCAGGTGACCCGCGCCGGCCGCAGCGAGAAGGTCTGGCTCAACGACCTCTACACCAACCCCAAGCTTGATATCGCCCTGCGCCGCAACGACCGCGTCTATGTCCAGAAGGACCTGCGGTCGTTCACCGTGCTGGGGGCGACCGGCTCGCAGAACCGGGTGCCCTTCACGACGCAGACCGTCTCGGCCATCGAGGCGATCGCGCAGGTTGGCGGCCTGAGCACGACCCTTGCCGATCCGACCGGGGTCTTCGTGTTCCGTAACGAACCGGCAGAGATCGCCAACGCCGTCCTTGGCCGCAGCGACCTCAAGGGCGCGCAGCGCATGATCTACGTGCTGAACCTGACGGCGCCCGACGGCATGTTCGAGGCGCGCGACTTCATGATCCGCGACGGCGATACCGTCTTCGTGACCGAAGCGCCCTTCGTCCAGTGGCAGAAGACGCTGTCGATCTTCACCGGCACCGTCAACGGGGCGCAGGCGCTCAGCACGGCGACGACCGGCAACAACCTTTCGACGACCCTCTCCGGCCACTAGGCGGGATGGCGCAGATCGACCTGACAGATGCCGCCGGGGGGGAAACCTCCCGGCGGCTTTTCTGTTACGCGGGCGGCCTTCTGCGCCCGGGCCGGGTCAGACGCATCCTGACGCTGGCGGGGCTCACGCCAAGCCTTGGCCTGCCGGGGCCGGACGACCTTGTGGGGGTCTGGGGCCGCAGTCCGATCGCCGGTCGGGGCGAGACGATCGCCACCCGCCGGAAGGTCGGCCTCGTGCGGATCGAGGACGCCTTTCTGCGCTCCGTCCGCCCCGGGCGCATGGGCGATCCGCCGCTTGGCCTGATGATCGACCGGTCGGGCGGGGTGCATTTCGACGCGGGCACGCCAAGCGCGCTGGAACGGCTGCTGGCGTCCCATCCGCTGGACGATACCGCGCTTCTGGACCGGGCGCGCGACGGGATCGGGCGACTGATCGCGGGCGATCTGTCCAAATACAACCTGCACGACCCCGCCCTGCCCGCGCCCGAGCCGGGCTATGTGCTGGTGATCGACCAGACGCGCGGCGATGCCTCCATTGCGCATGGGGGGGCGAGTGCCGCGACCTTCCGCGAGATGCTGGTCTTTGCGCAGGAGGAACACCCCGGCGCCCGCATCCTCATCCGCAGCCATCCGGAAACCGCAGCGGGTCTGCGCCCGGGCCATTACGGGCCGCAGGACGCGACCGGAAACGTGCGGCTGCTGACGGAGCCGGTGTCGCCCTGGCGGCTTTTGCAAGGGGCCGTGGCGGTCTATACCGTCTCCTCCCAGCTTGGGTTCGAGGCGATCCTTGCCGGTCACCGGCCCCGCGTCTTCGGGCAGCCCTTCTATGCGGGCTGGGGTCTCACCTCGGACGAGGCCCCCGTGCCGCGCCGCCGCCGCGCGCTGACGCGGGCGCAGCTTTTCGCGGGCGCGATGATCCTCGCGCCGACCTGGTATGACCCCTGCCGCGACAGGCTGTGCCGCTTCGAAGAGGCCGTCGATCAGCTCGAGGCGGAAGTCCGCGCCTATCGCGAAGATCGGGCTGGCCATGTCGCGCTTGGCATGCGGCTGTGGAAGCGGCGGCCGATCCAGAGCGTTTTCGGGCGCTACAAGGCGGTGCGGTTCATCGACCGGCCCGAACAGGCGCTTGCCGCGGCGCAAAGGGACGGGCGCGGCATTCTGGTCTGGGCGGGCAAGGAACCGCCGGACCTCACGGCAGTGGCATGGGACGGTCTGGGCCAACAGAACGGCATCGCGCATGTGCCGCCGCGCGGCATGGACCAGACGGCGCCCGTGGCAACCGCCAAAGGGCGCGCGGCCGCGCCGGGTGACCTTGGGGCGGCGTCTGGCTGGCTCGCGCACGCATCCCGGACCGACGCCGCCCGGCTGGAGACAGGCGAGATGCCTGCCGCAGCGCCCGCCCGCAAGGAAACGGGCGGTGCGCCTGCCCCCGCAAGGGACGCGGCACATGCGCGCCCTGCCCCGCCCCGGGTCCGGCGGGTCGAGGACGGCTTTCTGCGGTCCCGCGGGCTTGGCGCGGATCTTGTGCCGCCCCTGTCGCTCGTGACCGACGACCTTGGCATCTACTATGACCCAACCCGCGAAAGCCGGCTGGAACGTCTGATCGCCGAGGGGCCGCCCCCCGGCGGTGCGTTGCGGGCCGAGCGTCTTGTCGCCCGGCTGAAGCGCGACCGGCTGACCAAATACAACCTTGGCGGCGCGGGGCTGCCGCCCCTGCCGGATGGTCGTCGCATTCTTGTCCCCGGTCAGGTCGAGGACGACGCCTCCATCCTGCGGGGGGCCGATGCCGTCTCGACCAACCTTGGCCTGTTGCGGCGCGTGCGCGCGGCGAACCCCGAGGCGGTCATCATCTACAAGCCGCATCCCGACGTCGAAGCCGGACTGCGCAACGGGGCCGTGCCCGACATGGACCTGGCCCGGCTGGCCGATGCCGTGGCCCACAATTCAGATGCCGCGCTTCTGCTCGACGCTGTGGATGAGGTCTGGACCATGACCTCCGCCCTCGGGTTCGAGGCGCTTCTGCGCGGCCTGCCTGTCACCTGCCTCGGCACGCCCTTCTATGCCGGCTGGGGTTTGACCCAGGATCTGGGCAAGGTCCCCGCCCGGCGCCGCAGCCGGCCTGACATCGCGGGCCTCGCCCATGCGGCCCTGATCGCCTATCCGCGTTACCGCGATCCCGTGACCGGCCTGCCCTGCCCGCCCGAGGTGATTGCAGAGCGCCTTGCCAACGGAACGATCCCGCGCCCCGGACCGCTGAACCGCCTACTGGCCAAGATGCAGGGCCTTTTTGCCGGCCATGCGCATTTGTGGCGCTGAACTCTTAAGACAGTCTGAACGACACCGCCGGATCACGCCGGGAAATGTCTCAAGTTTTCGCTATCGATTAGGGTTCTGTTAGGACGGGCCTGCTAGACCCGGTCCCAGAGCTGCATGACATCGGTCCCGACCTGGCGGATGCCGCGCAGCCGAAACCGTGGCGCGTCGGCCAGCGCGGCCACTCCAAGGGCCCCGATGGCGGGCCGCCCCTCGGCTCCGATCGCAAGACCGGCCGAAAACGTGATGAGGTGATCGACAAGACCAGCACTCAGCAAAGAGGCCGACAGCGCCCCGCCCCCTTCGCAGAAGACACGTGTGACCCCCGCATCCCCCAGGGCGGCCAGCATGGCGCGCGGATCGAGCTGCCCGTCAGCCCCCGACCGAACCGGGATCAGACGCGCGCCCAGCTCGTGCCATGTCGTCATGCGCGGTCCGGCAACCTCGGGATCGTGCAGCAGCCACAGCGGAACCCGCGCGGCGGACTGCGCGAGCTGCCCATCCGCCGGAAGATCAAGGCCCCGGGCAGCGATCAGGCGAAGGGGCTGGTGCACCGCGCCGAGGCCCCGGACCGTCAACAGCGGGTCGTCCGCGCGCGCCGTGCCCGCACCGACCAGAACGGCGTCATGCGAAAGGCGCAGGGCATGAACAACCCTTCGCGCCTCGGGACCGGTGATCCAGCGGCTTTCCCCGCTGGCCGTGGCGATCCTGCCGTCAAGGCTGCTCGCAAGCTTCAAGGTGACCATGGGGCGCCCCTCGCGGACCCGCGTGAGAAAACCGAGGTTGGCGCGCCATGCTTCGGTGGACAGAAGACCCTCTGTCACCTCGATGCCGGCCGCGCGCAAAAGGGCATGCCCCCTGCCGGCAACGCGCGGATCCGGGTCGGTCAGCGCGGTCACGACACGCCGGACGCCCGACGCAATCAAGGCCTCGGCGCAGGGCGGGGTCTTGCCGTGATGGGCGCAGGGCTCCAGCGTCACATAGGCCGTCGCACCAGCCGCGGCGGCCCCCGCCTGACGCAGGGCGACGACTTCGGCATGGGGCCGACCGCCCGGCTGCGTCCAGCCGCGCCCCACGATGCGCGCCCCCTGCACAAGGACACAACCCACAGCCGGATTGGGCCAGGTCTGACCCAAGCCACGGGCGCCAAGCGCAAGCGCGTGGCGCATGTGTCGCACATCGTCTTCGGGCGTCACTCGTCCGCGCCGGGGCTTGTCGGGCGCAATTCCGAGACGAACTTGTCGAAATCGTCCACGGCCTGGAAGTTGCGATAGACCGAGGCGAAGCGCACATAGGCCACCGTGTCGATCCGCGCGAGCGCTTCCATGACGATCTCGCCAATCGTCTTGGAGGGAATGTCCGTCTCGCCAAGGCTTTCAAGCCGCCGCACGATCCCGGAAATCATCTGGTCGATGCGCTCGGGATCGATCGGGCGCTTCTGCATCGCGATGCGGATCGAGCGTTCAAGCTTGTCGCGATCGAAATCCTCGCGCTTGCCAGAGGTCTTTATGACGACGAGATCGCGGAGTTGCACGCGTTCATACGTCGTGAACCGCCCACCGCACGCAGGACAAAACCGCCGCCGCCGGATGGCGACGTGGTCCTCTGCGGGGCGCGAGTCCTTCACCTGGGTGTCGATATGTCCACAGAACGGGCAGCGCATGCTCTCTCCCTCGGGGGCCGGTTCACGAAATCCACCGGCACTATAGGGGGCGCGCCACAATTTGGGTAGGGGAATGGTTCAGCCACTAGATGATTGGGGCCGACTGTCGCAATCGCGCCGCGGATGGCTGGGACGTGACGTTCAAATCACCGAGGGTTTCCGCCACGTGCCGCCGCCTTGGCCAAGGCGTTCCGCCGGCCCGGGGCTAGCGCAGATACTTCTCGACGGTCTTGCGGACGTCCTGCGCCATCGGATCGGTGCCCTCGCGCCACGTCGCAGCGACGCGGCCATCGGGCGAAATCAGGACCTTGTTGAAGTTCCAGCGCGGCACAAACCCGGTTTGCGCCCTGACCCATTTGTAGAACGGATGCGCATCCTGACCGAGCACATGGGTGATATCCGTCATGGGCAAAGTCAGGTCGTAGTTCACATGGCAGAAGGTCTTGACCTGCGAGGCCGTCGCATATTCCTGGTTGAAATCGTCGGACGGGACGGCCAACACGACAAGGCCACGGGCGCGATACGTGTCATAAAGCGCCTGCAACCCCTTGTATTGCGGCGTATATCCGCACATCGACGCGGTATTCACCACGAGCACGGGATGCCCGGCCCATTGCGCGACATCGAGCGTGCCACCGTCGATGGACTGGAATGGCGCGTCAAGACCATTTCCCGGCTGCGGCGCGGCAGCCATACCCGAAACCGGAAAAATTGCCAGAAACACAGCCGTTACAAGCGCACGCATCTCGCCCTCCGCATTGCCCCTGTGCAAGTTTACGCTGGCAACACCCATCCGGATCACCTGAAGGCGTGAAGACGCCCCGGTCAGCGTCCATGATCCCGACTTGCACAGCCAGCGCAGATCACCCCCGAGGCCGAAGCGGCGACGCGACCGCGGGCCGACAGGCCCAAGGTTCAGGGTTGACTTGCCGCAACGCAGCACGAGAGACTTTCACCAAAGCCATGACCGAAATGGAATAAATCTCCCTTTCTAAGTCAGCCCTTGGGGAGAAACGCTCCACCCGCGAAAGACCATGAGAAGTTTCTCATTGCCAGCAAATTTCAATGCCTATAGGAATAATCTAAAGTATAGTATCGGGTATTAAGGATGAACGGATACGATGACGATCGCCCAGAATTCCAAAAGGACAATTTCCGCGAAGATCAGTTGCGTGAAATCATCACGCTCTTGCAGGACGACCCGCTTATGCTTTGGGCTATTTTGTCTGCAGCGCAGCGGCTTCCGGTGAACCCTCAAGGATATTCCGAAGCAGAGCTAAGAGATTTTCTTGCTGACGTAGGTCGAAGCCTCGAAGAAATTCGTGAAGCGCGTTCGACAGATCCGGGCAAGGCTGAAGACCCAAAAGCTCCGCCTCGGTAACATCGAGGGCGCGCGCAAGCGCAATGACCGTGGTCAGCCGCGGGCTTTGCGCCTTGCCCTCTTCGATGTCCTTGACCGCGCGGGAATTCAGGCCAGCCGCGCGCGACAGCGATGCTGCAGTGAAGCCCCGTTCCAGCATGAAGCGATGGAGGTTCCTGCGAAACCTCTCGTTGACGCCACCGTCCAGCTCCATCCGCGGGCAGACCATCCCATATCTCCTGAATTTCGCTTGAGTGGTAACCACATAACGCAAAATTACCGATCGGAACGGGTCAAGGCAAGCAGACAGTACTCCTTGTATGGATTTAGCGGCAAAAGCGTTGCGCGGAATTTGATCCAGATCAAATCACGACCGATCGCGCAGCAGATCTGTGGCGGGACAGAGAAATTTGTCCCTTTGTTCCGACAGATGGCCTGAGGAGGGGCCGCGTCGGACACCCCGCATCAGGCGCGCCGGTCACATCCCGCGCATCAGCGCACCGCGCGAAGCCTTTCCCAAGGCCGGCACGAAAGCACATGGTCGCGATTGTAAATGGCGGCATCGATACCCAGCAAAAGCGTCGCCTTGCGAAGCGGCAATTTCAGCGTGGCATCGCAAATCGCGCTGCGCTCGCAGGAAAGATCGTCGCGCTGAATATCTTCAAGCATGAAGATCACGGGCAAGCGCGGCACACGGCGGCGGAGTTCGAAACCGAAGGAAACAATATCATCGGGGTCCGTCATCCTGCTCAGGTCGAAAATGGCGAAATCCATTCGGGTCGCGAGAAATTCCAGCCGCTCCGTTACTTTTCCCCAATCGTCGCAAATCGTCAGTTTCAGACCAAGGTCGTCCTGAATTGCAGCCCTTATCACGCTGTAATCCTGATCCTTGTATCCCAGCAACGCGGCGCATCCATTGCGCGACACCCGCTGATGGCGCAGGGAGGAAATATCGGCAATCACATTCTGATGCATCATTATCGCCTCCACCACTTCCGCACGACAAGACCGCTTAGGTCCACGCCATGCCGCTTCACCATTTCCTGACAGGAAGTTTCTATCTGGCCGGTGGCAGCGGCATCACATCCTGTTACCCAAGATGGATGAGAAATTTCTCACAGTCAACCCTGACGAGTATTTCGTGAGCGGAGAACTTCGTGAATTTTTTTGTGACAGCGCGTGATCGGCGCAATCACCGGAAGGGGAAGACGCCCCCTTGTGCCGCGACGAAGACGGGCGACCGACGGAGATGTCCGGTCGCCCCCGCCCTGCCCCGGCCAGTGTCCCGAGGGCATGGCGCCGTGCGCGGCGTCGCTTGGTCAGAAGGCGTAGCCAAGCCCGTCGGATCGCGGATCGCTTGCCGCTTCGACCAGACCGTCGGGGTGGCGCACCACGGCGCCCGCGTGGCCCATCGTGCTTGACCATGCGGGCAAAAGCTCGACCGCATGCCCCGCCGCGCGCAGGGCCGCGACCACCGACGGGTTGAAGGTCGACTCCAGCTTGAGGCTGGTCGTCTCGTCGCCCCATGTCTTCCCCAGAAGCCAGCGCGGCGCCGTGATGGCTTCCTGCAACGGCATCCCGAACTGCACATATCTCGTGAAAACAGCGGATTGCGTCTGCGGCTGCCCTTCGCCGCCCATGGTGCCATAGGCCATCACGCGCCCGTCTTTCAGGACGGCCAGCGCGGGGTTGAGCGTGTGGAACGGCCGCTTGCCCGGAGCCAGCCTGTTCGGCCCCTCCGCAAGGCCAAAGCCTGCCCCCCGGTTCTGGAAGGCAACCCCCGTCGTGGGGCAGACGAGGCCGCTTCCGAATTCCCAGAAGGTGCTCTGGATGAAGCTGACGACGGTTCCCTGCCGGTCGGTCGCCCCCATCCAGATCGTGTCCCCGTCCTTCGGCTGATGCGGCCAGGGCAGCGCGCTCTGCCGATCCACCGCGGCGGCCATCGCATCAAGGCGCGCGTCGGTCAGGAACTCCTGCGCCGGGGCGCGCATCGCGGAGGGATCGCCCAGTTCGCGGTTGCGCAGGATGAAGGCCTGTTTGGTCGCCTCGACCAGCCCGTGGATATGGTCGAACCCCTCTCCCGTGGCGATCCCCAGCCGGTCGAAGACCCCCAGGATCGCCAGAGCGGCCATGCCCTGAGTCGGCGCGCCAAGGTTGAACAGGGTGCCGTGCGACGTCTCGATCCTGAGCGGGGCCTGCGTCTCGGCGTGATAGGCCTCAAAATCGGCCAGACGCAGCGGGCTTCCCTCGGCCTCCAGATAGCGCGCATGGGTCCGGGCGATGTCCCCGCGATAGAAGCTGTCGGGACCCGCGCCGGCGATCTCGGCAAGCGTGTCGCCCAACGCCGTTTGCCGAAGCACCGCCCCCGCCTGCGGCAGCGCCCCCGCGTCAAGATAGACCTCGGCAAAGCCGGGCACGTCCCGCAGCCCCGCGATCTTCTCGGCCATCGTGACGGCCTGGTTGCGCGTCACCGCGATCCCGGATCGGCACAGCTCGATCGCCGGGGCCAGCAGATCGGCCAGCGGCCAGCGCCCGGCGGCTGGCACGAGATCGAGCGCTGCCTGCCATCCGCCGACCGTTCCGGGAACCGTCAGCGCGGCAAGTGCCCCCCGGGTCGGAAGCTGCGTTTCATGTCCGCGCGCGGCATACCATTCGGGCGTGGCGAGGGCGGCCGCCGGCCCGCAGGCAGAAATGGCGACAGGCGCCTGCCCCGGGCGCTTGATCAGCCAGAACCCGTCGCCGCCGATGCTGTTCATGTGCGGATAGACCACCGCGATCGCCGCCGCCGCGGCCACCATCGCCTCGATGGCCGTTCCGCCCGCCTCCAGCACGTCGATGCCGATCTTTGTCGCGATGCGGTGGGGGGCGGTGAACCCCGCCTGAAGACCAAGAGCCGTTTCTATCATGATGTCGTCCTGAAAGCCGGGCTGGAGGGAACCTGTCGTCGAAAAGGCGCAACCCGGCTGCCAGGGTCAGTGAAGCACCGCCGAAAGCAAGGCCCGGGTCTTGGGATGCTGAGGGTCAGAGAAAATCCGATCGGGTTCACCTTCTTCGATGACCTGACCATTTGCCATGACCACGACCCTGTCCGCAACCTGCCGCGCAAAGCCCATCTCGTGCGTGACGATCACCATCGTCATCCCCGTCCCGGCAAGATCGCGCATCACCGCGAGGACTTCGCCCACCATCTCGGGATCAAGCGCCGAGGTCGGCTCGTCGAACAGCAGCGCCGCCGGTTGCATCGCCAGCGCGCGGGCGATGGCCACCCGCTGCTGCTGGCCGCCCGAAAGCTGCGCGGGATAGGCATGGGCCTTGTCGGGCAGACCCACCTTCCGCAACAGCTCCATCGCGTCTTCTTCCGCCTTCTGCCGCGGAACGTCGCGCAGCTTGAGCGGCGCAATCGTGATGTTCTCAAGCACGGTCATGTGCGGGAACAGGTTGAAGCGCTGGAACACCATGCCCACCTCGCGGCGCTGGTAGGCGATGTTGCGCTCGTAGTCGGCCACGAGCCGCCCGCGCCGCATGCGGTAGCCGATCAGCTCGTCGCGCACCTTCACCTGCCCCGCCTCGACCGTTTCCAGATGGTTGATGCAGCGCAGAAGCGTGGTCTTGCCCGAACCGGAGGGGCCGATCAGCACGACAACCTCGCCCTTGCGGACGTGGAAATCGACCCCGTCCAGCACCTTGGTCTTGCCGAACCATTTCTCGATGCCGGTCAGTTCGATCAGGCGTTCGTCGGATATTCTGGGCGGTTTCATGCCGCGGCCTCCTTTCCGCCGGCAAGCGTCTTCCTTGGCGCCGCAAGCCGGTCGCTGCTGCGCGCAAGACGCTGTTCGGCCCATGACATGAACAGGTGCCAAAGGCTTGTCAGCAAAAGGAAATAAAGCGCGAGCATCGCGTAAAGCTCGAAGGTGCGGAAGGTTGCCGAGTTGATCGTTTCCGTCACAAGCAGCATCTCGGACACCCCGATCACGCTGACCAGCGTGGTGTTCTTGAGCATGATGTTGAACTGGTTGCCGATGGGCAGCAGGATGATCCGCAGCGCCTGCGGCATGATGATGTAGCGAAACATCATGGCCGGCGGCATGCCCAGGGCCTTTGCCGCCTCGAACTGGCCGCGATCGACCGACAGGATGCCCGAGCGGTAGATCTCGGCCATGTAGGCGGCCTCGTTCAGCGCAAGCGCAAGGATGCCGGCCTGCACGCTGCCCGGGAAGATCACCCCCCCGGGAAGCGCGATGTCGTTGAACCTGAGGATATTCGCAGCCGCGAGCCCCGTGTAGATGAAGACGATCTGCACAAGCAGCGGCGTTCCGCGAATGATCCAGATATAGCCCCCCGCCACGGCACGAAGGACCCTGTTGGGCGCCATCTTGCACAGCGCCACCCCAAGACCGAAGATCGACCCAAGCAGCTGGGCCGCAACGGCCATGAGCACGGTCAGGAACAGACCGTGCAGGAAGGCGCCGCTGGGCGTGAGGAGTTGGCTCCAGAAATAGCCCCAGTCGAAATGCATGGCCTCATTCCGGAAGCATGTCGGCGGCGATGTGCCACTTGGTGAAGATCTTGGCGTAGGTGCCGTCCTTGCGCATCGCGGCAAGCTGCTCGGTCAACGCGTCGCGCAGGCCGGGCGTGTCCTTCGAGACGCCGATGCCGGTCAGGATCTTGAAGTAGGGATCGCCCCCAACCTGGAACTGCGACGGCGCCAGCGCCGCGTAATACAGCGCGGTCTCATAGGCGACGCCATAGGCCTCGACCTGTCCGAACTGCACCTGCTGAAGCGCCGGCGTGTTTTCAGGGAAAAGAACGATCGTGATCGGCGGCTTGCCCGCGGCGGCGAGCTTTTCATTGGCCGCCTTCATCAGGTCGGTCGCCGTGGTCCCGGTCACGCTCGCGGCCTTTTTGCCGCTGAGATCCTCGGGGCCCTTCAGCTTGGGCTTGCCCGCCTTGATGATGAATCCTTCCTGCGAATACATGTAGGGGATTTCATCGATCACCTTGAGGCGCGGCGGCTTGATGAAAAGCTGCGACATGATGACGTCGCAGTTATGCGCCAGAAGCGCGGGAATGAGACCCGCGAAGGGGATGTTGATGATCTTCGTCGTCAGGTGCAGACGCCCGGCCAGTTCGTTGGCCAGGTCGATGTCCACGCCCTCGGGCTTCTGGTTGGCCGAGAAGAATTCCATCGGCGGCAGGTTGACCGCGCTGCACACGGTCAGCGTCTTGCTGGCGACGATATTGTCAGGCAGCGCCCCCGCCGCGGCGCCCTTTGTCGCAAGGCCGATACAGGCGAGACCGAGCGCCAACACGATTTTCGAAGTGCCGAGTATCTTCTGCATTGCTGGGTGTCCTTCCCGTGATGTGACACCGCAAAGATCGACCTCGGCCCGGCGCTGCCCACAGGAATCGCACAGGATTTCTTACCAATTTCCGCGACCGACCAATGTTTCCGCAGGTTTTCTGCGCAGCGGCGAAAAAATACGCCCGATCGCATCGTCGCGGCGACGCTTGGGCGCAGCCGCTAGGGCTGGGGCATCACCGCGACGGGCCGCAGGGGATTGGTCCGAATCCGCGTCAGACCCCGCTGGCCGGAATGCCCGAACGCTGGACCGGCCGCGGCGCGGTCAGTTCCTTCCAGCTCGACAGCGCCCGGTTCACCGCACCGTTGGGCTCGCGCCTGACGAACTGGCCATGGCCTTCCCGCGAGCGCATCTCGCCATCGGCAAAGGCAACATGGCCGCGCGTCAGCGTGAAGCGCGGCAGGCCCGTCACCTCGCGGCCCTCGAACACGTTGTAGTCGATGGCGGAATACTGGCTGGCGGCGCGGATGACCTTGGTCTTGTCAGGGTCCCAGACCACGAGATCGGCATCGGCCCCCACCAGCACCGCGCCCTTGCGGGGATAGATGTTCAGGATCTTGGCGATGTTGGTCGAGGTGACGGCGACGAATTCGTTGGGCGTCAGGCGGCCGGTGCGCACGCCATGCGTCCAGAGCATGGAGAGCCGATCCTCAAGCCCGCCGGTGCCGTTCGGGATCTTGGTGAAATCGCCCAGGCCAAAGCGCTTCTGCTGCGTGGTGAAGGCGCAATGGTCGGTTGCGACGCACGACAGGCTGCCCGCGGCGAGGCCGGCCCAGAGGCTGTCCTGATGCTGCCGGTTGCGGAACGGGGGCGACATCACGCGCCGTGCGGCATGGTCCCAGTCCTTGTCGAAATACTCGCTTTCGTCCAGCGTCAGATGCTGGATCAGCGGCTCGCCCCAGACGCGCTTGCCCGCCTGACGGGCGCGGCGGATCGCTTCGTGGGCGTCCTCGCAAGAGGTGTGCACGACGTAAAGCGGCACGCCGGTCATGTCGGCGATCATGATCGCGCGGTTCGTGGCCTCGCCCTCGACCTGCGGCGGGCGCGAATAGGCATGGGCCTCGGGGCCGGTGTTGCCCTCGGCAAGAAGACGCGCAGAGAGTTCGGCCACGACATCGCCGTTCTCGGCATGCACAAGCGCGATGGCGCCCAGTTCCGCACAGCGCTTGAAGCTGGCGAAAAGCTCGTCGTCATTCACCATCAGCGACCCCTTGTAGGCCATGAAGTGCTTGAAGGTGTTGATGCCGCGCTCGCGCACGACGGCTTCCATCTCGTTGAAGACCTGCTCGCCCCACCAGGTGATCGCGACATGAAAGGAATAGTCGCAATGCGCGCGGGCGGATTTGTTGTCCCACAGGGCGATCGCGTCCAGAAGCCCCTGCCCCGGGCTTGGCAGCGCGAAGTCCACGACCATCGTGGTTCCCCCGGACAGGGCCGCGCGGGTGCCGCTGTCGAAATCGTCGGAGGTATAAGTGCCCATGAAGGGCATCTCGAGATGAGTATGCGGGTCGATGCCGCCCGGCATGACATAGCAGCCGGTGGCGTCGAGCGTCTCGTCGCCCTTCAGGTCAGGCCCGATCCGGGCGATCCTGCCCCCCTCGATCAGGACGTCGGCCCTGGTGGTCAGGTCTGCCGTGACGATGGTTCCGTTGCGGATGACGGTGGTCATGTCGGTTCCCCTGTTGTCGGGCGCGGTCGGGCGGCCCGATCGGATGCCAAGGCAGGCCCGGCGCCTGCCTCATTCGACGATCCCGGCAGTCTCCAGCACGGCGTGAAGCAGCACATCCGTGCCCGCACGCGCCCAGTCCGGGGTGATCTCCTCGGCCTCGTTGTGGCTCAGGCCATCGACGCAGGGGCACATGACCATCGCCGTGGGCGCGACCCGGTTGATCCAGCAGGCATCGTGGCCCGCGCCCGAGATGATGTCGCGGTGGGAATAGCCAAGGCGCTCGGCGGCGGCGCGCACGGCCGCGACGCAGTCTGCATCGAAGGTCACCGGATCGAAACCGCCGACCGTCTCGAAGGCGACCCCTAGGCCCATCCGGTCGCAGATCTCGCGCGCGCCCTTGTGCAGGCGCGCCTCCATGTCGCGCAGCACGTCAAGGTCAGGGGTGCGGAAATCCACCGTGAAGATCGCGGTTCCCGGGATCACGTTGCGCGAATTGGGATGAACGACGATATGGCCCGCCGCGCCCACCGCATGCGGGGCGTGCGACCAGGCGATCTCGTCCACCAGCTCAAGGATGCGCGCCATGCCAAGGCCCGCGTTCTTGCGCATGGGCATCGGGGTGGACCCGGTATGGGCGTCCTTGCCGGTAACGGTGACCTGCGTCCAGACCAGCCCCTGCCCGCGGGTGACGACGCCGATGTCCTTGCCCTCGGCCTCGAGGATCGGGCCCTGCTCGATATGCAGTTCGAAATAGGCGCGCATCCTGCGCTGGCCCACCGTTTCCTCGCCGCGCCAGCCGATCCGCTGCAATTCGGCGCCGAAGGTCTTGCCCTCGGCGTCCGTGCGCGCATAGGCCCAGTCCTGCGTATGGACGCCCGCGAAGACGCCCGAGGCCAGCATCGCCGGGGCAAAGCGCGTGCCTTCCTCGTTGGTCCAGTTCACCAGCACGATGGGATGGCGGGTCTTGATCCCGAGGTCGTTGAGCGTGCGGAGGATCTCCAGCCCGCCCAGAACGCCCAGCACCCCGTCATACTTGCCGCCCGTGGGCTGGGTATCGAGGTGGCTGCCCATATAGACCGGCAGCGCATCGGGGTCGGTGCCTTCGCGGCGGGCGAACATGTTGCCCATCTGGTCAAGCCCCATGGTGCAGCCCGCCGCCTCGCACCAGCGCCGAAAGAGCGCGCGCCCCTCGGCATCGGCATCGGTAAGGGTCTGGCGATTGTTGCCCCCAGCCACGCCCGGGCCGATCCTGGCCATCTCCATCAGGCTGTCCCACAGACGCGCGGGATTGATGCGGAGGTTTTCTCCGGCTGCGGTCATTACGGCTTTCCTGTCGGTGGAACCTGCGATGCGTGGGTCATCTTGTTTTACCATAAGGTCAACCGAAGCTGGGCATGGCCGGACCGGGCGGTCAACCTCTAGATGGACCACGCGCCCGGATTCGCAGGCGCACCGGGCCGCCCCGCCCAAGAATTGAGCGCCCCGGTTGCGCCCGGCCCGGACTCAGGTCCGGCAGGAAGGGCGCCCCACGGGCGATCGGCGTCCGGACCCCTGCGACTGTCGTCCATCCCCCCACCAGGAGACACCCGCCCGACCGAGCGGCGCCAAGGCGACGTCGCGGACGATTCTGTTGTCGAAAACCTGCAAATCGGCGCCCCGGCCCTCGTTGATCGGCGGGGAAACTGTGCACAGCGTTCCGGCAACCGCTCGAAAAACGCGCAGTGCCGGATTTTGCGGCATCCACCCAGCGGATTGGCTGCCCAACCGCGGATGGCCCCGACACAGTCGATCAGGACAAGTTTGCGGGGAACGAATGCGGACCGGTGGAGACCTGGAACTCTTTCATCTGACGAAGCGGTATGGGGATACGGTCGCGGTCAGGGACCTCAACCACCTCATCGCGCCGGGAACCTATGTGTGCCTGCTCGGCCCCTCGGGCTGCGGCAAGTCCTCGACGCTGCGCATGATCGCCGGGCATGAAAGCGTGTCGGAGGGCGCGATCCTTCTGGACAAGGCCGACATCTCGAAACTGCCGCCCGCACGCCGCGGAACGGCGATGATGTTCCAGAGCTATGCCCTGTTCCCGCATCTTTCGGTGCGCGACAACGTGGCCTTTTCGCTCAAGATGAAGGGCGTCGCCAAGGCCGAGCGGCATGCGCGGGTGGATGAGCTGCTCGAGCTTGTGGACATGTCGCGCTACGCGGCGCGGCGGCCCGACCAGCTTTCGGGCGGCCAGCAGCAGCGCGTGGCGCTGGCCCGCGCGCTGATCACCCAGCCGAAGGTTCTTCTGCTCGACGAACCGCTGTCCGCACTCGATCCGTTCCTGCGCATCCGCATGCGCGCCGAGCTCAAGCGCCTGCAGCGCGAGCTTGGCATCACCTTCATCCATGTCACCCACGGGCAGGACGAGGCGCTGGCGCTGGCCGACGAGGTGATCGTGATGAACAACGCCGTGATCGAGCAGGCCGGCGATCCGCGCGAGGTCTTCAACAGCCCGCGGACCGAATTCGTCGCGCGCTTTCTGGGCGGGCACAACGTGATCCGGCGCGGCGCCCGCGCCTTTGCCGTGCGCAGCGACCGCATCGTCTTGCGGCGCGGCGGCGGGACCGAGTTCGACGCCGCGGTCTGCGGCATCGAATACCAGGGCGCGACCGTGCATCTGGCATTGAAAACCCCCGCGGACGAAGAGCTTTCGGTCGTTCTGCCCGATCGCGACTTCTTCAGCCAACCGCTTGAAATAGGTGACACCGCGGGCGTCGCCTGGGCCGAGGAAGACGTTCATGTCCTCGCCAACTAGCCTCCTCAGACACAAACAGAAAGGACAGGGAAGATGAGCTACAAACTGAACGGCACATCCGTGGACCGCCGCACGTTCCTCAAGGGCACCGCCGCCGCGGGCACGGCCATCCTCGGCAGCCAGATCCTTGGCGCGCCGGCGGTTCATGCCGCCGAGGGCGTGACGCTGCGCTATCTCGGCACGGCGGTGAACCAGTCCGCCGACATCGCCAAGAAGTGCAAGGAAGACACCGGGATCACCATCGAATACATCCCCGTGACGACCGACGAGGTCGCCAAGCGCATCATCACCCAGCCGAACTCCTTCGATCTGGTGGACAGCGAGTATTTCTCGCTCCCCAACCTGATCCCCTCGGGCAACCTGCTGGGCATGGACGCCAAGAAGATCAAATACGCCGACAAGCTGGCGACCGTCATCACCAAGGGCGAGGTTGACGGCAAGAAGATCGGCCTGCAGGGCACCGCGCCCTCAAAGGTGTTCTACCTCGAAGGCGAGCATTCGACGAAATTCGCCAAGTCGCCGACCGAGTGGATCTCGCTCATCCCGACGACCTACAACGCGGACACGCTGGGGATGCGCCCCGACCTCATCGGGCGCAAGGTCGAGCACTGGAAGGAACTGCTGAACCCGGAATTCAAGGGCCGCGTCGCCCTGATCAACGTGCCCTCGATCGGCATCATGGACGCGGCGATGGCGATCGAATCCGCCGGCCTGTTCAAATACGGCGACAAGGGCAACCAGACGAAGGACGAGATCGACTTCACGATCAAGACCCTGATCGCGGCCAAGAAGGCCGGGCAGTTCCGCGCCTTCTGGACCGACTTCAACGAAAGCGTCAACCTGATGGCCTCGGGCGAGGTCGTGCTGCAGTCGATGTGGTCGCCCGCCGTCACCGCCGTGCGCTCGAAGGGCATCAAGTGCGAATACCCCGGCCTTGCCGAAGGCTACCGCGGCTGGGCCTCGGGCTTTGGCCTGCCGCGCACGACGCGGGGCAAGAAGATGGATGCCGCCTATGAATTCGTGAACTGGTTCCTGTCCGGCTGGGCCGGCGCCTATCTGAACCGTCAGGGCTACTATTCGGCCGTTCTCGAGACGGCAAAGGCGCATATGGAGCCCTACGAGTGGGATTTCTGGATGGAAGGCAAGCCCGCCGCGAAGGACATCCACGCCCCCGACGGCACCCTGATCGAGAAGGCGGGCGCCGTGCGCGACGGCGGCTCCTATGTCGCGCGCATGGGCCATGTGGCCTGCTGGAACTCGGTCATGGACCAGAACGAATACATGGTCCGCAAGTGGAACGAGTTCATCGCCGCCTGACGCAGCCTGCAATCCTTCCGCCGTCCCGCTTCGCGCGGGGCGGCGCCTTCCGACCCTTTCCAGCGCAGCGGACACGCCGATGAACGACACCCCGACCAAGGCATCCTATTGGCAGGCGGCACCCATGGCGGTGATCTTCGCGCTGTTCTTCGTGGTGCCGCTGGTGGTCATCGTGGTGGTGAGCTTCTGGAGCTACAACCAGTATTCGATCACCCCCGCCTTCATCCTGAGCAACTACACCGACATCTTCCACGGCTGCTTTGCCCAGCTTCCGGGGCTTTGCACCACTTTCGCCACCTACCTGCAGACGCTGATCTTCTGCGCCGAGGTCTGGGCGCTGACGCTGGTGATCGGCTTTGCCATCGCCTATTTCCTGGTCTTCGAGGTGCGCAGCCAGACGATGCAGATCGTGCTGGCCCTTGTCTGCACGATCCCGTTCTGGACCTCGAACGTGATCCGCATGATCTCGTGGATTCCGCTTCTGGGCCGCAACGGTCTGGTCAACCAGATGCTCCTGTCGCTCGGGATCGTGCACAAGCCGCTCGAATGGTTGCTCTATTCCCACTTCTCGGTGCTGCTGGCCTTCGTCCATCTGAACACCGTCTTCATGATCGTGCCCATCCTGAACTCGATGGCGCGTATCGACCGGTCGCTGATCGAGGCCGCGCATGATTCCGGCGCCTCGGGGTGGCAGACGCTCTGGAACGTGCTGGTGCCGCTGTCGAAGCCCGGCATCGCCATCGGGTCGATCTTCGTCATCACGATCGTGATGGGCGACTACATCACCATCGGGATCATGGGCGGCCAGCAGATCGCCTCGGTCGGCAAGGTGATCCAGGTGCAGACCAACTTCCTGCAATTCCCGCTCGCCGCGGCGAATGCGGTGGTGCTTCTGGCCTGCGTGCTGGGGCTGATCTGGGCGCTGACCCGCCTTGTCGATATCCGCAAGGAGCTGTGAGCCGTGCACGAAAAGAGAACCGCCTCGTTCTATCTTCTTGCCGCGTTCTTCGCGCTGTTCGTGCTGTTCCTCTACGGGCCGACGATCACGATCCTGATCCTGTCGTTTCAGGGCCCGCAGGGGGGGCTCACCTTCCCGATGCGGGGCCTGTCGCTGCATTGGTTCGCGCAGCTTTTCCGCGGCATCGGCGTCGTGGACATCGGCAGCGCCTTCTGGAATTCGCTTCGCCTGGGGATCATCGTGATGATCCTGACGGTCGTGGCATCGGTGATGGCGGGCCTTGCCTTCCGGCGCAATTTCCGCGGCGCGACGCTTCTGTTCTACACCGCCATCGCCAGCCTGATCGTGCCCTCGATCGTCGTCTCGCTCGGCATCGCGCTGGAGTTCCGGATCGCCGACGGCGGGGTCAAGGCCATCGGCGACGCCTTCCAGGTCGAATGGATCTGGGACCATTTCACGACGCTGATGGGGCTTTTTACCTCCGGGCTCGGGGCGCATCTGACCTGGACCTTCCCCTTCGGCCTGCTGATCATGTTCGCGGTCTTCAACCGCTTCAACCCGGCCTATGAAGAAGCCGCCCGCGACCTTGGCGCCTCGCCCTGGCAGACCTTCCGGCACGTGGTCCTGCCGATCATCGGCCCGGCCATCGCGGGGGTGGCGCTGTTTGGCTTCACCCTGTCCTGGGACGAGATCGCCCGGTCGAGCCAGGCCATGGGGTCCGACAACACCCTGCCGATCACGCTGCGCGCGCTCACCACCACGGTCACGACGCCCGCGATCTACGCGCTTGGCACGGTGACGACCGCCATATCGCTGACCGTCATCGGCACCGTGCTGACCGTCGTCACCGTGGTCCAGCGGCGGCGTCGGCGGCACGGGTCGGATGCGGGAAAGGGTGTCTGATGCGGCTCATCTTCATCAACCCGAACGCAACCGCCGCGATGACCGACAACATCGTGGCCTCGGCCCGCGCGGCCCTGCCCGAGGCAGAGATCACGGGGCTCACCAACCATGACGGGCCGCCCGCCATTCAGGGCGCGGCCGATGGCGCGGCGGCCCTTCCGGGATTGCTCGACAGGGTCCGCGAGGCCGTGGCCTTAGGCACTCAGGCCATCGTCATCGCCTGTTTCGACGACACCGGCCTTGCCGAGGCACAGGCCGCGGCGGGCTGCCCGGTCCTTGGCATCGGCCAGTCGTCCTATGCGATGGCGGCCGCGCTCGGGCTTCGGTTTTCGGTCGTCACCTCGACCGCGGCCTCGGTCCCGGTGATCGAAGAGAACATCCGCCAGCAGGGGTTCGCAGGTCAATGCGCCTCGGTCCGCGCAAGCGGGCTTGCCGTGCTCGACATCGACGAGGGCAGCGAGCGCGTCCGCGCCCGGCTGGCCGACGAGATCGCGCTTGCGTCCCGGCAGGACGGCGCGGCCGCCGTGGTGCTTGGCTGTGCGGGCATGTCGGGGCTGCGGCCCGATCTTGCGGCGCGCACCGGGGTCCAGCTCATCGACGGGGTCGCGGCGTCGGCCCATCTCGCCCGCGCGGCCATCGCCCTGTTTGCCCCCGCGGACCCACGCAAGCCAGGAGCCACAGCATGACCCATCCGACGGACCCCGTTGCCGCCGCCAAGGCCATCGTGGAGACCTATCTGCACCTGTCGATGATCCCCGATCCAGAGGGCGCGGCCTGTCATGTCGCGCCGGAGCTGCGGATCATCTTTACCGGCGGGCGGCGCTTTTCATCCCCGGCCGAAACTGCCGCGTTCAACGCCAAACGCTACAAATGGGTGAAGAAGCGCTTTCTGCGCACCGATGCCGCGCTCGATCCCGAGACGGGCGAGGTTCATGTCTACAACACCGGCTATCTGTATGGCGAATGGCCCGACGGCACGCCCTTCGAGACGAACCGCTACATTGACATCTTCCGCCTTCGCGACGGGCTGATCGTCGAGACGCAGGTCTGGAACGACAGCGCCGAGATCCTGCTTGACCGCAACGGGCTTGCCGAGGCCCCGCTATGATCCTGCCCTCGCACGGACGATACGACTACAGCCCGATCACCGGGCGCGAGGATTTCGACTGGCCCGGGGGCAAGCGCCTCGCCGTCTATTTCGGCCTGAACCTCGAACATTTCGGCTTTGGCGAAGGTCTTGGCGCGGAACTCGCGCCCGGCGGTCCGCAGCCGGATGTCCTCAACTACGCCTGGCGTGATTGGGGCAACCGGGTGGGCGCCTGGCGTCTGCTGGAGCTGTTCGACGGCTTCGGCCTACCTGTGACGGTCCTTGCCAACAGCACGATGTATGACTACGCGCCCGAGCTCATGGCGGCCTTTCATGCCCGCGGCGACGAGATCGCAGGCCACGGGCGCAGCAATTCCGAACGCCAGAGCGTCCTTCCCGAAGCCGAAGAACGCGCCCTGATCGCCGAGACGACGCAGGTCATCGAAGCGGCGACGGGCGCCGCCCCCGAAGGCTGGCTCAGCCCCTGGATCGCCGAGAGCCGCGTCACGCCCGATCTGCTGGCCGAGGCCGGATATCGCTATACGATGAACTGGTGCATGGACGATCAGCCGGTCTGGATGCGCACGCGCGCGGGCCGCATCCTGTCGGTCCCCTATCCGCAGGAGCTTAACGACATTCCCGCCATCGTTGCCCGTCGCGCCTCGGCCGAGGAATTCGCCGCCATGATCGTCGATACGTTCGACGAGATGCTGATGCAGTCCGAAGCCCAGCCGCTCGTGATGGGGATCGCGCTGCATCCCTACATCATCGGCCAGCCCTTCCGGCTCCGGCATTTCCGCGCAGCGGTGCAGCACATGCTGAACGCGCAAGGCGCGGTCTGGTTCACCCAGGCCCGCGAGATCAGCCGATACTGCCACGAGAGGGCCGGATTGCGCTGACCGCGCGCAACGCCCTAGGCCTTCAGCGCCGAAACCAGCATCCGGGTCGAGCCGTCCTTGCCCTCTGCGCTTTCGCGCCCCTCGAGGATCGGCATCAGCTTCAGCGCCAGTTCCTTGCCAAGCTCCACCCCCCATTGGTCGAAGCTGTTGATGCCAAGGATCACGCCCTCGACGAACACGCGATGTTCGTAAAGCGCGATGATCTGGCCCAGCACGAAGGGCGTGAGCCGTGGATAGACCAGCGTGGTCGAGGGGCGGTTGCCCGGAAAGACGCGGTGGCGGGCCTGACGGTCAAGCTCTGCCCCGGTCAGCCCCTTGGCGGCCATGATCGCCGTCGCCTCTTCCAGCGAGCGGCCGCGCAGCAGCGCCTCGGACTGGGCAAGGCAATTGGCGATCAGCAGCCGGTGCTGGTGGGCAAGGTCCGCCTCGTGCCCTTCGACGCCCACCATGAATTCGCACGGGATCACCCGCGTGCCCTGATGGATAAGCTGGTAGAAGGCGTGCTGGCCGTTCGTGCCGGGCTCGCCCCAGACCACGGGGCCAGAGTTGCGCGGCAGGTCCGCGCCGTCCATCGACACCCGCTTGCCGTTCGATTCCATCTCGAGCTGTTGCAGATAGGCCGGAAGCCGCGACAGGCGCTGTTCATAGGGCAGCACAGCGCGGGTGGCGTGGCCGCAGATCTGGTTGTGCCAGATGCCGACAAGCGCGAGCAGAACGGGCAGGTTGCGTTCCATCGGTGCGTTGCGGAAATGCGCATCCATCGCCGCGCCGCCCTTGAGGAATTCGTCGAAGCCTTCCGGCCCCACCGCCAGCATCAGCGACAGCCCGATCGGCCCCCACATGGAATAGCGCCCGCCGACCCAATCCTCGAAACCGAAGACGCGTCCGGCCGGGATGCCGAAGGCAGCGGTCTTGTCGAGCGCGGTCGAGACGGCGGCGAATTGCGCGGCGGGATCGGCGACGGTGGCGGCCATCCAGCGCTTGGCGGTGTCGGCATTGGTCATCGTCTCGATCGTGGTGAAGGTCTTCGAGGCCACGATGACCAGCGTCGTCGCCGGGTCGCAGCCCTTCAGCACGTCATGCACATGCGCGCCATCGACGTTCGAGACATAGTGGCAGCGCGGGCCGTCCGCATAGGGCGCGAGCGCCAGATAGCCCATCGCCGGACCAAGGTCGGAACCGCCGATGCCGATGTTCACCACGTCGGTGATCCGGCCGCCCTGCCCCGTGAAGCGTCCCTCGCGCACGTCGCGGGCGAAGGCGGACATGCGGGCATGGACCGCGCGCACCTCGGGCATCACGTCGGCCCCGTCCACGGTGACCGAGGCGTCAAGGTTGCGCAGCGCCGTGTGAAGGACCGCGCGGCCCTCGGTCTCGTTGATCTTCGCGCCCGTGAACATCGCCTCGCGCCGCGCGGACAGGTCCGCGGCCTCGGCGAGTTCCAGCAGAAGCGCGCGGCCCTCGGCGTCGATGTTCGTCTTGGAATAGTCGAACAGCAGCCCGTCGGCGCGGGCCGAGAAATCTTCCGCCCGGTCCGCGTCAAAGAGGCTCAGGATCGACCGCTCGCCGACCTTGGCGTGATGCGCCGCAAGTTTCGCCCAAATGTCCATGAAATGCTCCGTCTGGCTCCGGGCGGCGCGACGTGGCGGCGCCCCGCTCTGTGGCTCGCCCCCCGCGGGGCCCGTCAATTCCGGCCTATTCGGCCCAGTGCACCGTCGCTTGCGCGAGAAACGCCCGGATCGGCGCCTCCATCGCGTCAAGGCCCTGCGCCGCATCGAGCGCCGCGCGCTTTTCCGGGCCCGTGATGACGACATGGATCGCCATCGCCCCCGCCAGCACCGGCGCGGTCAGCGTGAGCCGCGGCTCGCCCGCGCCTTCGGCCCGCATCGGCATCAGCATCGGCGCCTTGGCCGACATCGCCTCCGCCAGCCGGTCCGCGCCCGGGAAAAGCGAGGCGGTGTGCATGTCCCCGCCCATCCCGAGGATCAGGACCGAGATCGGCAGCCAGGGCGCAAGCCCTGCCTCGAGCGCATCGATCGCCTGTTCGGGCGTGTCGGTGTCGATATGCATCGGCACCAGCGTCGCCTCGGCGGCGCGGTTGATCATCAGCCGCTCGCGCAGCAGCCGCGTGTTCGAGCGCGGCGCGGTTTCCGGCACCCAGCGTTCGTCCGACAAGAAGATGCCGACCTTCGACCAGTCGAGATCCACGTCCGACAAAACATCGAACACCGGACCTGGCGTCGTCCCGCCCGGCACGCAGAGCGAGGCACGCCCCTGCCTGCGGACGAAATCCCCCAGCTCGCCGGCGACCTTGTTGGCCACCGCGAGGAACATCAGCTCCCGGTCCGGATATTCGATCAGCGTCATCCGCGAATCTCCCGCCATCTGCGCCCGTCACGGTGCAGCAGCATAAGGGCATCCTCGGGCCCCGACGACCCCGGGTCGTAGCCCTTCGGCCGATCCCCGCGCGCGTCCCATCCCTCGATGATCGGATCGGTCCAGGCCCAGGCGGCCTCGACCTCGTCGCCGCGCATGAACAGCGTCTGGTTGCCGCGGATCACGTCCATGATGAGACGTTCGTAGGCGTCGGGAATGTCCATCCCCTCTTCGCCCAGCGCATCGGCAAAGGACATGTCGAGCGGCACGTCCGTCAGGCGCATGCCGCCCGGCCCCGGTTCCTTGATCATCACCGAGAGGTTCATCCCCTCGTTCGGCTGAAGCCGGATCGCCAGCACGTTCGCCTTCCAGCTTTCGTTCTCGCCAAAGATCGAATGCGGCGCTTCCTTGAAGACGATGGCGATCTCTGACGTGCGGGCGCGCAGCTTCTTGCCGGTGCGCAGGTAGAAGGGCGTTCCCTGCCAGCGCCAGTTCGCCACACGCACCTTGAGCGCGATATAGCTTTCGGTGCGGCTCGAGGCGTTGTCCACGTCCTCAAGATACGAGGGTTCGGCCTTCCCGTCGTCGGCGGGACGCGCGCGATACTGGCCGCGCACGATATCCTCGGGGCCGACGGGTTCCAGCGCGCGGATCACCTTCAGCTTCTCGTCGCGCACAGCATCGGGGTCGAACTGGTAGGGCGGCTCCATCGCGATGAGGCACAGAAGCTGCATCATGTGGTTCTGCACCATGTCCCGCATGGCGCCCGACTTGTCGTAGTAGCTGCCGCGCCCGCCGACGCCCACCGTCTCGGCCACCGTTATCTGGACGTGATCGACGTATTGCGCGTTCCAGAGCGGCTCGAACAGGATGTTGGCAAAGCGCACGGCCATCAGGTTCTGGACCGTTTCCTTTCCAAGGTAGTGGTCGATCCGGTAGATCTGCTTTTCGTCGAAATGCGCGGCCAGCACCGCGTTCAGCGCGCGGGCCGAGGCAAGGTCGCGCCCGAAGGGCTTTTCCACCACAATCCGGCTGTCGGCATCCGCAATCTTGTGGGCGTGGAGCCGTTCGGCCAGATCGCCGAAGAGCGAGGGCGCAACCGAGAAATAAAAGGCCCGCACGACGCCCGGGCGCATATGCGCGGCCAGCGCCTTCCAGCCACCCTCGCCCACCGCGTCGATGGCGACATAATGGATGCGGGCCAGAAAACGTTCGATGACGGCGGCGTCGCGCTTGGCCTGCGGCACGAATTCGTCGATCGCGGCCGCGACGATCGCGCGGTAGCCCGCATCGTCAAGATCGGAGCGCGCCGCCCCGATGATGCGCGCCTCTTCCGGCATCTGGCCGGCAAGGAAGCGGATGTAGAGGCCGGGAAGGATCTTGCGCTTGGCAAGGTCGCCCGTGCCGCCGAACACAACCAGATCAAACGGATCGACGGGAATCACGCGCGCTACCATGTTTCGCCCTTTCCTCGGAACGCGCCCCGAGGGCGCCTTGCCTCGCGCCAACCTTGTTAGCGCTAACGGCGCCGTTCTAGCCGCAATGCAGCGGAAAGTCTAGCACCCGCAAGGCGGATGGGTCACGCCTCGAGTTCCGCGTCCCAGTAAAGGAAGTCCAGCCAGCTGTCATGCAGATAGTTCGGCGGGAAGCGACGGCTCGAATTGCGCATGTCCTCGGCCGTGGGCTGGCGCGGGGGGCGGCGCAGGTTCATCCCCGCCTGCTTGAGCGACTTCGACCCTTTGCGCAGGTTGCAGGGCGAACAGGCCGCAACGACGTTCTCCCAGCTCGTGATGCCGCCGCGGGCGCGCGGGATCACGTGATCGAAGGTCAGATCCCCCTTCGCACCGCAATACTGGCAGCAGAATTCATCCCTCAGAAAAAGATTGAAGCGCGTGAAGGCCACGCGCTTCTGCGGTTGAACGAATTCTTTCAGCACGACGACAGAGGGTATCCTGATCTCGGTCGTCGGACTTCGCACGAAGGCGTCGTATTCCGCGACGATGGAAACCCTGTCGAGGAAGGCCGCCTTGATCGCCTCCTGCCATGGCCAGAGCGAAAGCGGATAGTAGGACAAGGGCCTGTAGTCGGCATTCAGAACCAGCGCCGGATATTGCTTCAGCGCCGCGGGCTCCCTGACGAAACTGGTCCTGAAATCCCCATCCATCCTGCCGACTCCTATCCCGCCCCGTGGGCGAACGTGCCGGGGCGGGACGCGCCCGCCCCATGAGTGAACTATATATGGCGTTGGCCGCCTGACAAGCCCCACAGATGCGGTAGCGGTCAGAGACTTCCTAAACGCGCAAGTTCACAGCAACATGACAGGCCGGCAAGCGGCGGATCAGGCCGGCAGATGGGTCTTGAGGAACCCGAGCGCCACGCCCAGCCCGTCGGCGGCGATTCCATGCGCGGTGCCCGGGCTCACGAAGGTCTGAACGGGAATGCCCGCCGCCGACAGCACCCGCTCCGCCTCGGGCATGGAGGCCGGCGGCACGACCTCGTCGCGGTCGCCGTGCACCAGAAGGATCGGCGGGCGCGCCGTCAGATCGCCTGCAAGCCGTTCCGGCCCGATCAGCCGCCCCGAGAAGCCCACGACGCAGGCGACCGGCGCGGCCCGGCGCGGCGCCACCTCCAGCGACATCATCGTGCCTTGCGAGAAACCGACCAGCGCGAGGGCGTCAGCCCCCAGGCCCTCTTCGGTCAGTCGCGCGTCGAGAAAGGCGTTCAGCGCCGCGGCCGAGGCCGCCATGCCGGCGCGCGCCTCCGCCTCGCTCGACCCGTCGATCCAGGGGATCGGGAACCACTGGTAGCCGAAGGGATTGCCGGTGCAGCGGTCGGGCGCATTCGGCGCGACAAAGACCGTGTCGGGCAGATGCGGCGCCAGCGGATCGGCCAGCCCCAGCAGGTCCGCCCCGTCCGCGCCGTAGCCATGCAGGAACACCACGAGGCTTTTCGCCTGCCCCGACTTGGCCGCCCGCCGCCCGAATTGAAGCTCTTTCGTCATCTGATGCCCTCTCGCGCCTTTGCCACGCGGTAATAGGCCCACAGGAGCCGCGCCGCAACGGCGCGCCAGGGGCGCCAGTCCTCGGCCATCGCGCGCAGCGCGGCCTCGCCCGGCCGGGCATCAAGCCCGAACAGGCTTCGCGCGGCCTCTTGCAGCGCCAGATCGCCCGCGGCGAAGGCATCCGCCCGCCCGAGCGCGAACATCGCGTAGATCTCGGCCGTCCAGCGCCCGATGCCCGGCAGGGCCGTGAGACGCGCGACCACCTCGTCTTCGGGCAGCAGCGCCAGCGCGTCGTAGTCGATCCCCGCCTCGGCCAGCGCACGGACATAGCGCAGCTTCGGCCGCGACAGACCGCAGGCCCTGAGCGCCTCGTCGCTGGCCCCGGCGACCGCCGGCGCGCTGACCAGCCCCGCCGCCGCCAGCCGCGCGCCGATGGCATTGGCCGAAGCGACCGAGACCTGCTGGCTCACGATCGCGTCCAGAAGCGCGGGAAACCCGCCCGCCCGTCGGCGCAAGGGCAGCGGCCCGGTCAGGGCGAGCGCCGCGGCAAAGCGCGGCTCGCGCCCGGCCAGCACGGCCGCGCCTTCGGCCACGCAATCCGCCGTCTCGATGATGCGTCCGACCATGCCGACCTTCCCCCCGACGCGCCCGCGTCCGGGCGAAAACATCGCTGCAACGCCCCCGCCCGCACAAGCCCCCTTGCCGAGATCGCGGCGGCGCACTAACCCGTGATGCATGACCGAAATCGCATCCCTTCCCCAGCGGGACACCCGCGCCCGCCGCAACGTCGCCGTGCTTGTCGCGGCTCAGGCCCTGATGGGCGCGCAGATGCCGATGATCTTCACCATCGGCGGTCTTGCGGGCGAGTCCCTGGCGCCGAACCCCTGCCTTGCGACGCTGCCGATCTCGCTGATCGTGGTGGGATCAATGCTGACCGCCACGCCGCTTTCGGCGCTGATGCAGCGCAGGGGGCGGCGCGCGGGCTTCTTCGTGGGCGCCACGGGCGGCGTGCTGGGCGCGGTGATCGGGGCGTTCGGTCTTCTGCACGGCTCTTTCGCGATCTTCCTGCTGGGGTCGCTTCTGACAGGCATCTACATGTCCGCGCAGGGCTTCTACCGCTTCGCCGCGGCCGATACCGCCTCGGTCGAGTTTCAACCCAAGGCGATTTCCTTCGTCATGGCGGGGGGCCTTGCCTCGGCCGTGATCGGGCCGCAGCTCGTGAAGGTGACGGCGCAGGCGACGGTGATCCCGTTCCTTGGCACCTACCTCATGGTAATCGCGCTGAACCTGCTGGGGTTCCTGCTGTTTCCCATGCTCGACATCCCCAAGCCGCCCGCGCCCGCGCAGGACGCGCCTCGGGGCCGCAGCCGGCGCGAGCTGATCACCACCCCGCGCATCGCCGTGGCGGTGATCTGCGCGACGGTGTCCTATGCGCTGATGAACCTGATGATGACCTCCGCGCCCCTTGCCGTCGTGGGCTGCGGCTTCCACACCGCCGACGCGGCCAACGTGGTGACCGGGCACGTGCTGGCGATGTATGTGCCCTCGTTCTTCACCGGCTACATCATCTCGCGCGTCGGGGTCGAGAAGGTGATCGGGGCGGGCCTGCTGATCCTTGCCGGCGCAGGGCTCGTCGCGCTGTCGGGCGTGACGCTGACCAATTTCTTCGGCGCGCTGATGCTTCTGGGGGTCGGTTGGAACTTCGGCTTCATCGGGGCGACGACGATGCTCGCCTCGGCCCATGCGCCCGAAGAGCGGGGCCGGATGCAAGGCCTCAACGACCTGATCGTCTTCGGGGGCGTCACGATGGCCTCGCTGGCCTCGGGCGGGCTGATGAACTGCTCGGGCGGCACGCCGCAGGCGGGCTGGCACGCGGTCAGCCTGATGATGGCGCCGTTGATCGTGCTGGCGGGGGCCGCGCTGATCTGGCTTGCGTTCCGCCCGATGGAAAAGGCCTAGGCGATTTTTCGGCGAAGAATCGGGGCGCGCCCTACCAGCGTCCCGTGAGCCCGGCCCAGAAAAGCCCGCCCCGGCGCGCGAATTCCGAGATCGCAAGGCTGCCCTCTGCAACCTTCCCCGGCGCATGCGCCGCCTGCCGAAGAAGCGCTGCCGCCTGCCAGCCCGTCGCCAGGGCCGGGAAGGCCCGGGCGGGCACCGCCCCCCGCAGGGACCGTGCGCGGGCGATCCGGTTCAGGCCCTCCTGCGCAAGTGCGGCAATCGTCGCGGGATCGTCGTCCGGCAGGGGCGCCCACCCCCGCGCGGCAAGATCCGGCGCTGCCCGGAGCCACGCGGCAAGGCCCGCGGCCCAGCCGAAATCGCGCACCGGCCGCTCGGCTTCGGGGCCCGCGCCCAAGAGCCGCGCGGCCTGCCACATCAGCCCGGCGGCGGTGGCCTCCAGATAGTCCCCAAGCGCGGCGCGGTCGGCAAAGGCCTCGCGCCAGACATCGCGCCGCCGCGCCTCGACCAATGCGGCAAGGGCCGTGACGTCCTGCCCCCCAAGGGCCGCCGCCAAAGGCTCCACCACCGGATGCCCCGCCCGCGCGCGCCCCTCGGCCAGCGCCTCGACCGCATCGGCCCAGAACTGCAACCGCATCTCGGCCACCATGGGCTCGGCCGACGCCCAGGGCGCCCGCGCGACCTCGAGGTTGAAGGCCCAGAGCGGCCAGAGCCGCGCCTGCGCATCCGGTTCCGCCCCGGCGGTGACCAGCGCGCGATCCGGGTCGCCGCGTTCGACCAGGTCCCGGCAGTGATCGAGGCTCATGCCGCCGTCACCCCGTCACGGATCAGCTTCCATGTCACCGCATCCAGCAGCGCCTCGAACGACGCGTCAACGATGTTGGGCGAGACGCCGACCGTGGACCAGCGCCGCCCCTCGGCATCGGCGCTGTCGATGATGACGCGGGTCACGGCGTCGGTGCCGCCTTGCGTGATGCGCACCTTGAAATCCACCAGCCGCATGTCGTCGATATAGGTCTGGTAGGGGCCGAGATCCTTGGCCAGCGCCTTCCAGAGCGCGTTGACCGGGCCGCGGTCGCTGCCCGTCTCGTCCATGCTTTCCGAGACCGACAGCATCTTGTCCCCCCCGATCTTCACCACCACCACGGCCTCGGACAGGCTGACCATCTCGTTGTACTTGTTCTTGCGCCGCTCCACCGTCACGCGGTAGCGCTTCACCTCGAAGAAGTCGGGCAGCAGCCCCAGTTCGCGCCGCGCGATCAGCTCGAAGCTCGCCTGCGCGCCGTCATAGGCATAGCCCTGATCCTCGCGCCGCTTGATCTCGTCAAGGATCAGCGCCAGCCGGGCATCGCCCGCCGCCACCTCGATCCCCGCCGCCGCCAGCCGCGCGCGCAGGTTCGACTGGCCGGCCTGATTGCTCATCGGGATGATGCGTTCGTTGCCGACAAGGGCGGGGTCGATATGTTCGTAGGTCGAAGGGTCCTTCAGGATCGCGCTGGCATGCAGCCCCGCCTTGTGGGCAAAGGCCGACGCCCCGACATAGGCCGCCGCGCGCAGGGGCACGCGGTTGAGGATGTCGTCCAGCATCCGGCTCGCCCGCGTGAGGCCGGTCAGCGCCGCCTGCGTGATGCCGGTCTCGTAACGGCTGGCATAGGGTTCCTTGAGCAGCAGCGTCGGGATCAGGCTGACGAGGTTGGCGTTCCCGCAGCGCTCGCCCAGGCCGTTCAGCGTGCCCTGGATCTGGCGCACCCCGGCATCGACAGCGGCAAGGCTGGCCGCGACCGCGCTTTCGGTATCGTTGTGGCAGTGGATGCCCAGCCGGTCGCCCGGGAGGCCCGCGGCGATCACCTCGCCCACGATGCGGCCGACCTCGGCGGGCAAGGTGCCTCCGTTGGTATCGCACAGCACGATCCAGCGCGCGCCCGCCTCGGCCGCCGCGCGCAGGCAGTCAAGCGCATGGGCCGGGTCGGATTTCCAGCCGTCGAAGAAATGCTCGGCGTCAAACAGCGCCTCGCGCCCCGCGGCCACCACATGGGCGATGGAGGCGCGAATATTCTCGACATTCTCGTCAAGCGTGACCCCAAGGGCGGTGCGGACGTGAAAGTCATGCGTCTTGCCGACAAGGCAGACGGCCTTCGTGCCCGCGTTCATCACCTGCGCCAGAACGTCGTCATTGGCGGCCGAGCGGCCCGCGCGCTTGGTCATGCCGAAGGCGGTGAAGGTCGCGCGCGTTTCGGGCCTTGCCGCGAAGAAGTCGCTGTCGGTCGGGTTCGCGCCCGGCCATCCGCCTTCGATGTAATCGAGGCCGAGGGCGTCGAGCACCTTGGCGATCTGCAGCTTCTCGGCCACCGAGAATTGCACGCCCTGCGTCTGCTGCCCGTCACGCAGCGTGGTGTCGTAGAGGTAGAGCCGTTCCCTCATCGCCCGACCTCCATGGTGCGCCAGCGATTTTTCGTCGAAAAATCGTGGTGTTCCGATCCGGTGTTGAGGCGAGCCCCCCGCCCGTGCGTCAGCACGGGCAGCGCCCGCCCGCCCCCCAGGCGGGCGCTATCGCGCCCCCCTCGGGCGGTCGCCGCCCGTGTCCTATGCGTTGCGCGGGTCATAGCAGCAAATCCGAAAGAGCTTGAATATCAACCTCCTCGTCGGCCGCCAATGTGATCCCGTTCTTTCCGATCATAACCTTGACGCCCGCGTTGATCAGTATTGCCTTGAGCCGGTCGAAGTTTGAGAAATCCTTCGTTTCCAACGCAAGGGTTCGTGCCTCTTTCAACTTCTCGGCCAACGCATCGAGTTGGACGCCCGGACGCCGGAGCCAGTCGCCCATGCCATCCTCAAGGAGGCCGAGCAGACGAGCCCCTGATTTAAGGTCAGCCGCCGATCCATCCTTCGCCAAAGCATGCAGCGCCGCGATGGCCGCAGGCGTGTTAAGATCTTCGGCAATTGCAGTCAGAACAGTGTCCGGGGCGGACCGCGATGCCTCAACCCCATCCGTCAACGCGCGCCATTTCTGAAGCGTCCGCAGGGCCTGCGCCGCCTTCTCCGCCGTCCAATCCATCGGCTTCGAATAATGCGTGCTCAGCATCACGAAGCGGATCACCTCGCCCGGCACGCCCTGATCCAGCAGGTCCCGCACGGTGAAGAAGTTGCCCAAGGACTTGGACATCTTCTTGCCCTCGACCTGCAGCATCTCGTTGTGCATCCAGACCTTGGCAAAGCC
>JAGWVA010000141.1 GCA_028875855.1 Paracoccaceae bacterium | reverse complement strand
GAAATATGTGCTGATCGTCTCGCTGGACGAGCCTCAGGTGACGCTGGGCGGCGATCCCGAACGGACGGCGGGCTTCACGGCGGTGCCGGTCGCCGCGGCGATGATCAAGCAGGTCGGGCCGTTGCTGGGGCTGCGGCCCAAGATTGATCCTGCCCCGGTGAATACGATAACGGTGGCGCGGAACTGACGGGATGAACCATTGGACGAGACGCGCGACACTGAGACCGGGGCCGGACCGCACAGGACGCTGGCCGATCTGGGCCTGACCGCCCGCAAGGGGCGCGAGGCGCGCATCTGCGGGATTGCCATCGACAGCCGCGAGGTGCGCCCGGGCATGCTTTTTGCGGCCTTGCCCGGCACGCAGGTCCATGGCGCGGCCTTCGTCGAAAAGGCGCTGGCGCAGGGGGCGGCGGCGGTTCTGACGGATGCCGAGGGGGCCGAGATCGCGGCCGCCGCGCTTGCAGCGAGCGATGCTGCGCTTGTCGTGGTCGAAGAGCCGCGCGCCGCGCTGGCGCAGGCCGCGGCGCTCTGGTTCGGGGCCCAGCCCGAGGTGATGGTGGGCGTGACCGGCACCAACGGCAAGACAAGCGTCGCCACCTTCACGCGCCAGATCTGGGAGGCCTTGGGGCACGCCGCGATCAACGTCGGAACCACCGGGGTCGAGGGAAGCTGGACCGCGCCCCTTCATCACACCACGCCGGACGCGATCACGCTCCACCGCGCGCTGGCCGGCGCGGCGCGGGCCGGCGTGACCCATGCCGCGATGGAGGCGTCTTCCCACGGGTTGGACCAGCACCGGCTGGACGGGGTGCGTCTCGGGGCGGCGGGGTTCACCAACTTCACGCAGGATCACCTCGACTACCACAAGACGTTCGAGGCCTATTTCGCCGCCAAGGCCGGGCTCTTCACCCGCGTTCTGCCGCCCGAAGGGACGGCGGTCGTCGATCTCGATGACCCCAAGGGCGCCGAGATTGCCCGGATCGCGCGGGGCCGGGGGCAGGGGGTGCTGACCGTGGGGCGTGATCCGTCCTGCGATCTGGCGATCCTCGCGCAGCGCTTCGACGCGATGGGGCAGGACCTGCGGTTTGCTTGGAAAGGTCAAGCGCATCAGGTTCGGCTGGGGCTGATCGGTGGGTTTCAGGTTGCAAATGTGCTGGTCGCGGCCGGCCTCGCCATCGCATCCGGCAGCGCGCCGGGCGATGTTTTCCGCGTGCTTGACCGCCTGACGACGGTACGCGGGCGGATGCAACTGGCCGCGACCCGCGCCAATGGCGCGACGGTCTTCGTCGATTACGCCCATACGCCCGACGCGGTGGAAACCGCGCTGAAGGCGCTGCGCCCGCATGTCATGGGCAAGCTCGTCGTCGTCTTCGGTGCGGGTGGCGACCGCGACCGCACGAAGCGGCCCCTGATGGGGGCGGCCGCGGCGGCGAATGCGGACCTCTGCATCGTCACGGACGACAATCCGCGCAGCGAAGACCCCGCCACGATCCGTGCGGCCATCCTCGCCGCCTGCCCCGGCGCGCAGGAGGTGGGCGACCGGGCCGAGGCGATCCTGCGCGGCGTGGCGGCGCTTGGCCCGGGCGATGCGCTGCTGATCGCGGGCAAGGGGCATGAAAGCGGGCAGACGGTGGCGGGCGTCGTCTATCCGTTCGACGACGTGGAACAGGCGAGCCTCGCGGTCGCCGCGCTGGATGGAGGACGGGCATGACCGCGCTATGGACATCCGAAGACGCGGCCGCCGCGACGGGCGGACGTGCGACCAAGGCCTTTTCGGCCACGGGAGTTTCCATCGACACGCGCACGCTGCAACCGGGCGATCTGTTCGTGGCGCTGAAAGACGTGCGGGACGGACACGATTTCGTGGCGCAAGCGCTGGCGAAGGGGGCGGCCGCCGCGCTTGTCTCGCGCGTGCCGGAGGGGGTGGATGACGGGGCGCCGCTGCTGATCGTGCCCGACGTCCTCGACGCGCTTGGCCGTCTGGGCGGCGCTGCGCGGGCCCGGACCAAGGCGAAGGTCGTCGGGGTGACCGGCTCGGTCGGCAAGACCTCGACCAAGGAGATGCTGCGGGCCGT
>JAGWVA010000092.1 GCA_028875855.1 Paracoccaceae bacterium | reverse complement strand
CTGGATTATGCGCCCTATGTGAAGCTGCCCGATCCCGGACTGTCGGTGCAGGCCAGCGGCAACCAGATCTGCGTCGCGGGCCTCGATCACGGCAAGCGCTACAGCCTGACCTTCCGCGCGGGGCTTCCGGCGGCCAGCGGCGAGGTGCTGCGCAAGGCGGTGGAGATGACGCAATACGTGCGCGACCGCTCTGCGCAGGTGCGTTTCCCGGGGCGGGCCTATGTGTTGCCCAAGGCGTCCCGTGCCGCGATCCCGGTCGATACGGTCAACGTGAAGACCATCGACCTCACGCTGCGGAGGATCAGCGGGCGCAACATCCTGCGCGCGATCCAGCGCGACTATTTCGGCCGCGCCATCGCGCCCTATGACCGGCAGACCGTATCCGACCAGATCGGGGCCGAGGTCTGGTCGGGTCAGGCCGACGTGGCGATGGTCGCCAACAAGGATGTGCTGACCCGACTGCCGCTGGATGAAGTGATGGCAAAGCTGCCGGTCGGGGTCTATGCGCTCGATGCTTCGGTCCCCGGGGCCGATCCCTACAGGACGCCGCCCGCGACGCAGTGGTTCGTGATCTCCGACCTTGGCCTGACCAGCCTGAGCGGGGTTGACGGGCTTCATGTGACGGTGCGCAGCCTGTCCACCACAAAGGCCCTGCCGGGGCTGACCGTGACCCTGCTGAGCCAGGCCAACGCCGTTCTTGGCACAGCGATCACGGATGCCGCGGGCAACGCCGATTTCCCGGCCGGCCTGACACAGGGCACCAGCGGGGCTGCACCGGGGCTGGTGACGGTGGCCGAGCCGGGCAAGGACTTCGGCTTCCTGTCACTGTCCGATCCGCCCTTCGATCTGTCCGACCGGGGCGTTGCCGGGCACGAGCCCGCGCCGCCGGTGGATGTCTTCGTGACGACCGACCGCGGCGCCTATCGCGCAGGCGAGGTGGTGCATGTCACCGCGCTCACCCGCGACGGCAAGGGGGCGTCCATCGACGGTCTGCCACTCACGGCCAGACTGACGCGGCCCGATGGGGTGGAATATTCCCGGTCGGTCGCGCAGGACGCGGGCGCGGGCGGCCATTCCTTCGACCTGCCTATTGCCGCCAGCGCCCCGCGCGGGCCGTGGAAGCTGGACATCTACGCCGACCCCAAGGCCGCGCCGCTGGCCACGGCCCATTTCCTCGTGGCCGATTTCCTACCCGAGCGGATCGACTTCGCCCTGTCTCTGCCCGACGCGCCGATCCGCCTTGGCGATGCGCCCGACCTGTCCATCGCGGCGAAATACCTCTTTGGCGCGCCCGGCGCGGACCTTGCGGTGGAGGGCGAGGTGAAGCTGAGCGGCGTCGATGTGATGGACGCCTACCCCGGCTTCCGCTTCGGCCGTTATGACGCGCCCTTCTCGACCAAGGTGAAGCCGCTGCCCTCGGGCCTGCGCACGGATGCCAGGGGCGACCTGACCCTCTCTGCCGCTTTGCCAAGCGTTCCCGACCCGGGCCGCCCGTTGCAGGTGACGGCGGTGGTGCGCGTCTCGGAAGGCTCCGGCCGCCCGGTGGAACGCCAGATCACGCGGGCGCTGGCCCCCTCGGCCCCGGTAATCGGGATAAAGCCCGGGTTCAAGGAGGTCGCGGCCGAGAATGCGCCCGCCCGCTTTGATCTGATTGCCGTCGGCCCGGACGGCAAGCGCACCGGCATGAAGGTGCATTGGGTGCTGAACCGGGTCGAGACGCGCTACCAGTGGTATCAAAGCTATGGCGACTGGAAATGGATGCCGATGACCACCCGGTCACGCGTCTCGCAAGGCGATGCCACGCTGGAGGCGACGGGCACGGCCTCCGTCTCTGCCCCGGTCGAATGGGGGGAATACGAGCTGAAGGTGACCGGCGACGCGGGCGGCTATGCGGCCTCGTCCGTCGATTTCTACGCGGGCTGGTATGCGCCGCCTGCAGGCAGCGCCACGCCTGATACGCTGCAGATGTCGCTCGACAAGCCAAGCTACACCCCGGGCGACACCGCGATGCTGCGCGTCGTGCCGCGCGCGGCGGGCACGGCGATGATCTCGGTCCTGTCGAACCGCTTGATCTCGCGCCAGGTGACCGAGGTGAAGGCGGGCGACAACGTGATCCCGGTGAAGGTCACCAAGGACTGGGGGGCGGGGGCCTATGTCACCGTCGCTGTCGTTCGCCCGATGGACGAGGCGGCGGGCCGCAACCCGGCCCGCGCGCTTGGCCTTGCCTATGCCAAGGTCGATCCCGGTGATCGCCAGTTGCAGGCCAGCATCGTCACCGCGCCCGAGGCCGCGCCGCGTGGCCCGATGGACGTGGCGGTGAAGGTGGCCGGCGTGAAGCCGGGCGAGACGGCCCATGCCACCATCGCCGCCGTGGACGTCGGCATCCTGAACCTGACCGGGTTCACCGCGCCCGATCCGTCCGACCATTACTTCGGCCAGCGCAAGCTGGGCGTGGGCATCCGCGATGTCTATGGCCGCCTGATCGACGGGCTGAACGGCGCGATGGGCACCGTCCGGTCGGGCGGTGACGCGTCGATGGGCGCGCGGATGCAATCGCCGCCGCCGACCGAGAAGCTGGTCGCCTTCTATTCCGGCGTCGTCACGGTCGGGGCGGACGGGATGGCCCATGCGCAGTTCGACCTGCCCGCCTTCAATGGCACGGTGCGGGTGATGGCGGTCGTCTGGTCCAAGACCGGGGTCGGGCAGGCCAGCACGGATGTGCTGGTGCGCGACCCGGTGGTGGTGACGGCGAGCCTGCCGCGTTTCCTCGCGCCCGGCGATCAGTCCCGCCTGCTGCTGGAGATCGTGCATGCCAAAGGTCCCACGGGCCACGTGGCCCTGTCGGTCAGCGCCCCGGGCCTGACGTTGGACCCGGTGCCGGATGGAGTCGATCTGACGCAGCATGGGAAGAAGACGATCTCTATCCCGATCCGGGCGAATTCGGCTGGAACAGAGCCGATCGAGGTCGATCTGACCCTGCCCGACGGCACACGGCTGACCAAGCGGCTTATCCTGCCGGTCGAGGTGCTGGACCCGGCGGTCACGCGCACCTCGCGCTTCAGACTGGCGGCCGGGACGGACTTCACGCTGAGCGCCGATGCCTTTGCCGGGCTGATCCCGGGCACGGGGCAGGCGACGCTGACGGTGGGGCCGATTGCGCGGTTCGACGCGCCCGCGCTGCTCGCCTCGCTGAACCGCTACCCCTATGGCTGCACGGAACAGATCACGTCGAAGGCGCTACCGCTTCTCTATTTCGCCGACGTGGCGAAGGCGATGGGGCTTGGCACGACCGCCGATCTGGACAAGCGGGTGCGCGAGGCGATCACGGCGGTTCTGCTGAACCAGTCGTCCTCAGGGTCCTTCGGGCTGTGGTCGCCGGGGTCGGGTGACCTGTGGCTGGATGCCTATGTCACCGATTTCCTCAGCCGCGCCCGCGCGCAGGGCACAACCGTGCCGCAGACCGCGTTCCGCATGGCGCTGGACAACCTGCGCAACCAGATCAACGCCGCGCCGGATTTCCGTCGCGACGGCGGGCCCTATGCCTATGCGCTGATGGTTCTGGCGCGCGAGGGGGCGGCGGCGATGGGCGATCTGCGCTACTACGCCGATGCGCGTGCCGGGGCTTTCGACACGCCGCTGGCGGCCGCGCAGCTTGGCGCGGCGCTGGCCTCTTACGGCGACAGGACGCGGGCGGCGAAGATGTTCGCGCAGGCCGACCGGCTGATGCAGGCCGAGATCGCGCGAGGTGGCTCTGCCGGTCTGCGCGGCGACTACGGCACCTATCGGCGCGATGCGGCGGCCGTGCTGGCGCTGGCGGCCGAGGCGGGCACGCCGCTTGCCGAACGCGCTTCGCTGGAAGCGACCGTAGCCAAGGCCGCCGGATCGGGCGAGATGACGACGCAGGAGGAAACCTGGACCCTGCTTGCCACCCATGCGCTGATCGACAGGGCCGGCGCGGCAGGCTTCACCGTGAACGGCGCCCCGATCGCCGGGCCGCTGGTCCGCGTGCTGGACGACCGGACCGCGGGGGATCGGACGCTGGACATCCACAACGGATCGGATGCGGCCGCAGACCTGACGGTGACGACCTATGGCGTGCCCGAGACGCCCGGCCCGGCGGGCGGCAACGGCTATGCGATCAAGCGCAGTTACTTCGGGCTGGATGGCCGGCCCGCCGATATCGCTTCGGTGAAAGAGGGGACGCGGCTGGTGACGGTGCTGGAGGTGATGCCGTTCCGAAAGGGCGGCGCGCGGCTGATGGTGCAGGACCCGCTGCCCGCCGGGTTCGAGATCGACAACCCGAACCTGCTGTCGTCGGGAAGCCTGCGGAACTTCGACTGGCTGAAAACAGACCCTGACGTGGCCCATACAGAGTTCCGGCAGGACCGCTTTCTGGCTGCCGTCACCCATTCGGGGACCGATCCCTTCCGCCTCGCCTATGTCGTGCGCGCGATCACGCCCGGCAGCTATCGCCACCCGGCGGCGAGCGTTGCCGACATGTATCGCCCCGGCGACCGTGCGCAGGGCGCGACCGGCACGGTGACGGTCACGCCGTGAGGGCGCGCTGGCCCTTTGCCCTTGCGCTGGCCCTGTTCCTGTTCGGGCTGGGCCGGGGAGCGCTTGACGCATGGGTGGCGGCGACGATGCTGCCCCCCCTGACGCCCGCCGTCTCGACCGAGGTTCTGGAGCGGGATGGAAGCCTTATGAGGCTCTATCCCGTGGGAAACGGCCTTTGGCGGCCCGCCGTCGATCCCCATTCGGTCGATCCGGACTACCTTCGGATGCTGATCGGCTACGAGGATCGGCGGTTCTATCGCCACGACGGTGTCGATCTGCGCGCGCTCTTGCGGGCGGGGTTTCACGATGTGATGGCAGGGCATATCGTTTCCGGCGGATCGACCCTGACGATGCAGGTCGCGCGGCTGCTGGAGAACAGCGGCACGGGTCGGATCGCGGGCAAGATCCGCCAGATCCGCGTCGCGCTGGCGCTGGAGCGACGGCTGACCAAGGCGCAGATCCTGTCGCTTTACCTTCAGATCGCGCCCTTCGGCGGCAATCTTGAGGGGGTGCGGGCGGCCTCGCTTGCCTATTTCGGCAAGGAGCCGCGTCACCTGACCACCGCCGAGGCGGCCCTGCTGGTGGCGCTGCCGCAATCGCCCGAACAGCGCCGCCCCGACCGCTTTGCCAAGGCGGCCCGCGCCGCCCGCGCGCGGGTTCTGATGCGGCTGGGGGGCGCAGGCGTCATCCCGAGGGCAGAGGCGAAATCGGCGCAAACAGAGCCTGTTCCGACCCGTCGCCGCCCCTTTCCGATGCTGGCCCCGCAGCTCTCCGACCGGCTGCACGGCGCCGATCCCGCGGCCCGGGTGATCCGCACCACGATCGACGCCGGGTTGCAGGCGCAGTTGCAGGAGCTTGCGACGGCCTCGGTTGCCGGGCAGGGCCCGCGGCTTCAGGTGGCGATGGTGGTCGCCGATCACCGGTCCGGCGCGATCCTCGCCGAGGTCGGATCGGCGCAGTATGCAGAGACAGGCGACGGCTATATCGACTTCACCCGCACCCTGCGCTCTCCGGGTTCGACGCTGAAGCCGCTGGTCTATGGCCTTGCCTTCGATGCGGGACTTGCGAACCCCGAGACGCTGATCGACGACCGGCCGGTGGATTTCAACGGCTACGCGCCGCAGAACTTCGACCACCGCTATCGCGGCATGGTCCGCCTGCGCAGCGCGTTGCAGATGTCGCTGAACATCCCGGCCGTGATGCTGACCGATGCCATCGGCCCGGCCAACCTGATGGCGGGGCTGAAGCGGGCGGGCGTCAGGGCCGTGGTGCCGGGCGGGAATCCGGGCCTCGCGGTCGTTCTGGGCGGTGTCGGGGTCGATTTGCATGACCTTGTGCAGCTTTACGCGGCCATCGGGCGGGGCGGCGTGGCGTTGCCGCTGCATGTCACGCCCGGCGCGGACGTGGCAGGTCGGCGGATCATGTCCAGCGTCGCGGCGTGGCAGGTGGGCGACATCCTCTCCGGCCTCGCGCCGCCGCCGGGACTGCCGGAGAACGGGCTGTCCTACAAGACTGGGACGAGCTATGGCCACCGCGATGCCTGGGCGGTGGGCTTTGACGGGCGCGACGTGATCGGCGTCTGGATGGGCCATGCGGATGCCACACCGGTGCCCGGCGCCTTCGGAGGCGAACTGGCCGCCCCGGTCCTGTTTCGCGCCTTTGCCCGGCTGAAACCGAAGCTGACACCGCTGCCGCCCGCGCCCACCGGCACGCTGATAGCGCCGAATGCCGATCTGCCGCTGCCGCTGCGCGTCTTCCGCCCCCGGGGCGCCGAGGTGCTGCCGCAGCCCGACGCGCCGCAGGTGGCCTTTCCGCCTGATGGCGCTGTAGTCGAACTGAACGCGGGCGATCTGCTGGTAAAGGTGCAGAACGGCGCGCCACCCTTTGTCTGGATGGCGAATGGCCGCCCCGTTGCCACGCCCTCGCATGACCGCGACGAGGTGTTGCACATGGCCGGCCCCGGCTTCGTCACCCTGTCGGTGATCGACGCTCAGGGGCGGTCGGCGCGGGTCTCGGTGCGGCTGGTGCGGTGATCAGCCCCGGATCGCGTCCAGCATCCGCTGAACGTTGTCGGGATCGGCGTCCGGCGTGATCCCGTGGCCGAGGTTGAAGATATGCGGCCCGCCCGAGAAGGCCTGCACGATCCGCTTCGTCTCGGCCACAAGTTCGTCGCCGCCCGTCACCATGTAGCCCGGCGCAAGGTTGCCCTGCACGCAGCCATCGACCTGCACGTTCGCCGCCGCCCAGTCGGCCGAGACGGAATTGTCGAGCGCGACGCAATCCGCGCCGGTCGCCTTGGCGAACCCCACATAGCCCTGACCCGCCTCGCGCGGGAAGGCGATGATCGGCAGGCCGGGGTAGCGTTCCTTCAGCGCCGCGATGATGCGGCGGGTGGGCTCCAGCGCATAGCGGGTGAAGGCCTCGCCCTTGAGCGAACCGGCCCAGCTGTCAAAGAGCTTCACGACCTCGGCCCCGGCGCTGACCTGCGCGGAAAGATACTCTATCGTGGCCGAAACCAGCAGGTCGATCAGCGCATCGAAGGTTGCCGGGTCGGCCTCGCGCAGCGCATGGGCCGGGCCCTGGTCGGGCGTGCCGCGCCCCGCGATCATGTAGGTCGCCACCGTCCACGGCGCGCCGGCAAAACCGATGAGCGTGGTTTCCCGCGGCAGTTCCCGCGACAGGATGCGGACGGTTTCATAGACCGGCGACAGCACCTCGTCGATCGCATCGACCGGCTTCAACCGGGCCAGATCGGCGGGCGTCGTGATGGTGGAAAGCCGCGGGCCCTCGCCCTGGGCGAACCACAGATCGGCCCCAAGCGCCTGCGCGATCAGCAGGATGTCGGCAAACAGGATCGCCGCGTCGAAGCCATAGCGGCGGATCGGTTGCAGGGTCACCTCTGCCGCAAGCTCGGGCGTGTAGCACAGGCTGAGGAAATCCCCGGCCTGCGCCCGTGTCGCGCGGTATTCGGGCAGGTAGCGGCCCGCCTGCCGCATCATCCAGACCGGGGGAATGGGCTGCCGTTCACCGCGGAGCGCGCGCAGGATCGTCTTGTCGGGCAAAGGAACCTCCTGTTTCGTCTGTCGTCCGATGCCCGGCGCCTTATGTCAAGGCTGCGATGGGCGCGCAGCCCCTGCCCGCCACCTTGCGCCGCGCGCCCGACCCTGCCAGACCGCAGGCATGACGGACGACTCGATGACCGGGGACCGATGGCACGCGAAGAACAGATACCCGCCTGGATCGATGGGCGCCTGCAGCCCGTGGACAAGATCGAGGCGCACCGCCGCGGTCTGCGCCATCTCGCGGTGTCGGTCTTCGTGCTGCGGGGAAACGACGTGCTGCTGCAACGCCGGGCGCTTGGCAAGTATCACACGCCGGGGCTTTGGGCGAACACCTGCTGCACCCACCCCCGCTGGAACGAGACCGAACAGGCCTGTGCGTTGCGGCGTCTGGCCGAGGAAATGGGCATCGCGGGCCTGCCGGTGACATGGCGCGGCGAGGTGGAATACCGCGCCGAAGTCGGAGGCGGCATGGTGGAACACGAGGTCGTGGATCTCTTCACCGCCGACGCGCCCGAGGGGCTGACGCCGGTTCCGAACCCGGACGAGGTGATGGAGGTCCGCTGGGTGCCGCTGACGGACCTGCGCGCCGAGATCGCGGAGTCGCCCGAACGGTTCGTTCCGTGGTTGCGGATCTACCTCGATCGGCATGGCGATGTGCTTTTCGGGTCTGATCCGGCGGAAATCAGGCCGCCTCGGGCCTGAACCCGGTCACGAGGCCAAGGCGGAACAGGCCGGCCAGCCCTTCGGCAATGTCGAACTGCGGATCGGCGGCAAGCGCCGCTTCGGCCGCCTCTGCCAGCGTTTGCCCGGCTTGCAGCGCCCCGATCCATGCCGCCGCGCCATGGGGAAGCGGACGCAGCGTGACCTCTGCCCCGGGGCGGCCGATCAGGGCGGTTTCTGGCCGGTCCGGGATCTCTGCCCCTTCCGCCTCGCCGCTGTTGGCCCGCCAGATCGAGACGACGGGAAACGCCGACCGAACAAGGCGGAGGGAGCCGTGCAGCCCGAGCCGCATCCCGCCAAGGTCCATGGCCCCGGCAGAGGAAAGGGCGTCTGCCCCCACCGGGTCTTCGTCGGCGGCGTGATATGCTTCCAGCCATGCGCGTTCCAGCCGGGCCACGTCGGGCAGGTAAAACAGGCTCTGCACAGGCTCGAAACGGGTAAGAAACGCCGGGAAGGCCGCGCCGTAGTCGAACATCAGGGGGCCGGTCGGCGGATGGTTGGCGGCAAATTCCAGCGCCATCGCGTGAAAGAACGCCTCCCCCACCAGTCGCCGCACGATCGGATAGGCCTCGGCCAGCCCGTTGGCGAGGCCGGTCAGGACGTTGTTGCGATAGACGGCAAAGCGGCGGGGGCTGGGATTGCCATCCGGGTCCACCAGCCCCGGGGGCATCGCGCCGCCCGGTTGCAGGGCCGCAGCCCCGAAGGCGGCATGGCGGTCAGGCCAGAACGGCATCGCGCGCCTCTCTCGTCAGGATCGCCTCGGCCCGCTGCGCCTCGGCCAGAAGCACCGGCCATGCGGGCACGTCATTGTCCCATTCGACAAGCGTCGGCAGCGGCCCGGTCCGCGCGATAACGCTGGAATTGAGCCGCATGACGGGGTCATCGACCTCCCTGTCATGGCTGTCGATCAGCAGCGGATGGCCCGCCTCGTCAGCCTCGGTCGCATGGCCGCCCAGATGGATTTCGCCCACCGCATGCAGCGGGAAGCGCGCCAGATAAACCGCCGGATCGCGGCGCTGGTTGGTGCAGGTCACCTGCACGTTGTTCACATCCAGCAGCAGGCCGCAGCCGGTGCGCCGCGCGACCTCGGCGATGAAATCGACCTCGTCCCAGGTGCTTTCGGCAAAGGCGAGGTAGGTCGAGGGGTTCTCGAGCAGCATCTGCCGGCCCAGCACTTCCTGCACCTCGTCCACATGGTCGCAGACGCCGTTCAGCGTCTCGTCGGTATAGGGCAGCGGCAGCAGGTCGTTGAGGTAACCTTCGCCATGGCTGGACCACGCGAGGTGTTCCGAGAAAAGGCCGGGCGCATAGCGGTCGATCAGGGACCGCAGCCGGGCAAGGTGGTCGCGGTCGAGCCGCCCCGGCCCGCCGATCGAAAGGCCCACGCCATGCAGCGACAGGGGATAGGCCTCGCGGATCGCGGTCAGGTAGCGGTGCGGAGGCCCGCCCGCGCCCATGTAATTCTCGGCATGGACCTCGAAGAACCCGAGATCGGGCCGGGTCTGAAGGATCTCGGCGTAATGCTGCGGCTTCAGGCCGACGCCGGCACGGGGCGGCAGGCTATTGCGCGGGAACGGGGTCTGCATGGCGGCCTCCTCTTTGGGAAGGAACGCCGGGCGGGCGGTTTCGTTACGCGCCGCCTGTCACGTGCGCGTGAGCTAACCGTCCGGGCGCGGACCGGGCAGCGGATCGTCGCCCGGCGCGCCAGCCCGCGCGAAAAGCTGGTCTATCATGGCCTCGGGCGGGTCCTCGGCCTCGGTTCGGGCGCTGTGGCGGATCAGGTCACGGGTCTGGCGAAGCTGCTTCACGAACCGGCGGCACCCCTCGCAGATGGCAAGGTGCAGCCGCAGCTTCAACGCGTCCCAAGGCCCCAGCTCGCCATCGAGCAGGGCATCGGCGCGGTCGGAGACATCCTTGCAGCTTACCATCTCGTTCTCTCCCATGAACTGGGAACACCCCGGCATGACATTCGGGCCGGCGCTTCGTTACAGGTGGCGCGCGGAAAGGGCCACGACAAGGGCCAAGGCAAGGGAACGCGGCGTGACGTCATCGCAAAAGCGCCTCCAGTTCCGTGCGGACGGCGACGCGGGCGCGGTGCAGAAGGACGCGCAGGTTGCCCTCGGATATGCCCAGCATCTCGCAGACCTCTGCCGCCTCCAGCCCCTGCTGGCCGCGCAAGATCATCACCGCCCGCTGGCTTTCCGGCAGACGGTCGATGGCGGCCGTGACGTGGTCCAGCAGGTTCTTGCCCGCCACCAGACGTTCGGGCGTGACCTCTTCCCACAGGGCGGGCATGTCCTTCCAGTGGCCGGTTCCG
>JAGWVA010000091.1 GCA_028875855.1 Paracoccaceae bacterium | reverse complement strand
CGAACGGCCGGAGCGCTTCGCCGACCTCCTCGCGGCCTCGGTCTCGATGACAGAGGCGCCGCGCGCGCTGATCGACGAACGCATTTTCGCCTGGCATCAGGAAGCGGCGGGTTACAAGATCCGTCACGTGCCCGCGACGCTTCCCGACATGCTGAAGACCCCCGAGATGCTGCGCTGGGAATACGAACCGCAACTGGGCCGCACAGCCGAACAGGCGATCGGTGCGTCACAGGACCGCCTGCGCTGGATGCGCAACGCCCGGTCGGATTACGAAATCGCCGTGCCGCTGCACGAATTGCAAAGCTTCGCCGACGGCACGGGCTATTACGCCGGCCTGCCGCTTGCGATCCGGCGGGCACAGCTCGACCGGCTGCTGGAGCTGCTGGACCAGCTTTACCCGTCGCTGCGGCTTTACGTCTTCGACGCCCACCGGCTGTTCTCGGCGCCGATCACGATCTTCGGGCCGCTTCTCGCCGTGCTCTACCTCGGTCGCCATTACCTCGCCTTCCGCGACAGCGACCGCGTGACGGGCATCACCCAGCATTTCGACTGGCTCGTGCGCGAGGCCGAGGTGGGCGCCCGCGACGTGCCCGCCCTGCTTCAGCGGCTGCGCGACGGGCTCAGCTAGCTCAGCGCAGGTCCGGCCGAAGCTGCGCCATGTCGAAGCCCGCAACGGTCAGCGCACGACGCGCCGCCAGATAGAGCCCGGCGGGCATCCGGGGCGTCCGACTGAAGATCCCGCCGAACTCTCCGCGCGGCGAGGCGATGACAAGCGCCCTGTATTCCGGATCGGTCCAGAGAACCCACCAGGGCCCGGTGAGCCGCCCCGCCCCACGCACGAGGTAATGGCCCGGGCCGGATGTCTGCTCCGCCACAAGGCGCGGGGACCCAAGCCCCGCGCAGTCCGACAGCGTGACGCGCAGGTCGCGCCCCTCCGGCGCGATGCGGGAAAGACCGATCGAGCAGCCGCTTTCCGCAGGATCGTAGAAGCCCGCGATCTCGTGCCAATCGCCTGCGAGGCGCACGGGCACCAGATCGGCCTTGGCCTGCATCCGCGCGGCGCCGGCCCCTACCGGCGCGTTCGCCGCCTGCGCGCAGGCGGCCAGGATCAGCGGCAGCGCAAGGATCAGTTGACGCATTGCGTCACAAGCCGACCCTCGCTGTCGAGAAGCTGCTGGCAACCGATAAGCGGCGTGATCGGCGCGCAGGTGCGGCTTTTCGCCAGGCAACCGGCGCTGCATTCGGTCGAGCGGGTGCAGCTTTTCCCCGCATCAGACGGGGTGTGGAAGCACAGCATCGCCCCGCCCGTGCGCCCCATGTAGCGCCCGCCCGTCGCCTCGCACTGCGCCTTGGACCGGGCGAGGCTTTCGGCCGGGCTCAGCAGAAGCGGGTTGGGCGCGGGCTTTGCGCCAAGACAGGCAGAGAGCATAAGGACCAAGCCGAGACCAAGAAATTTCCGAACCATCGCGCGACCACAGAAAAGAGACAGAACCACTATACCCGCTCGATCCCGCCTGTCTCCCCCAACTCCGCTTGATCGGTGCTCAATAGGGCATCGGATGGGCGCGATGCGCAGCCTCGATCTCGGCAAGGACCTCTGCCGGCAGCGTGACATCTGCCGCCGCCAGCGCGGGGTCCAGATGTTCGAGCCGCGTCGCGCCGATGATCGGGATCAGCGGGAAGGGCCGCGTCCGCGTCCAGGCAAGGGCCATCGTCACCGGGTGCAGCCCGTGGCGCGCCGCGATCCCGAGATAGGCCGCAACCGCCGCCCAGACCCGGGGACTGATCCGGCCGCCCAGATCCGGAGTCGCCGCCCGACGCGAGCCCTCGGGCGTGACGTCGCCTGCGTATTTGCCCGTCAGCAGCCCGGCCCCAAGCGGCGAAAAGGCCAGCATCGGCACATCCTCGTTGTGGCAAAGCTCTGCCATGTCGGTATCGGCGAGCCGGCAGAGCAGCGAATATTCGTTCTGCACCGTGGCGACGCGCGGCAGGCCCTTGTCCTCGGCCAGCCGCAGCCATTGCGCCGTGCCCCATGCGCTTTCGTTCGACAGGGCGAAGTGGCGGATCTTGCCCTGCTTGACCAGCGTCTGCGCGGCCTCCAGCATGTCTTCCATGTCGGCCAGCACCGCCGCGCGGTCCTGCCGCGAGGGGTCGAAGCTCCAGCACTGCCGGAAATGATAGGAGCCGCGGCTGGGCCAGTGCAGCTGGTAGAGGTCGATCACCTCGGTCTGCAGCCGCTTCAGCGACGCCTCCGCCGCCGCGATCATCACCTTCCCGTTCACTGGCCCGCCATCGCGCACCGCTTTCTGCCCCGGGCCGGTCAGTTTGGTGGCCAGAACGATGTCGTTGCGCCGGCCCGTCCGGGCGAGCCATGTGCCGATGATCTCCTCGGTCCGGCCGACAGTTTCGGCGCGCACGGGGTTCGTGGGATACATCTCGGCGGCATCGAGGAAATTGATCCCCGCCGCCAGGGCCCGGTCGATCTGGGCATGGGCCTCGTCCTCGGGCGTCTGATTGCCCCAGGTCATCGTGCCGAGGCAGAATTCCGAGACGGTGAGGCCGGTCCGGCCGAGCGGGATCATCTTCATGTCACACCTGCGAGTGGAAGGCGGCCCGGACGGGCGGCGTCGGTCGAACCGTAATGCGTGAGGCGGCGGGGGCAAGGGAAGGATTGAGAACACAAAGTGAACATTCTAGACTGTTGCGATGACGACTCAGCTTCTTGACCTTGTTCCCCGTCGCAGGCTCGCCCCGCCGGTCGAGGTGATGGCAGGCGTCTCTCTCGCGCGCCTGCGCATCCACGAATTCTGCGGCCCGGCACGGCGCAGCCTCGCGCTGATGACGGCGAGGGCGCTGACCGGAACGGTGATCTGGATCCGGCCCGGCTGGACGACCGAACAGCCCTACCCTCCCGGCGTGGCGGGGATCGTCGATCCCGGACGCCTGCTGATGGTGGCGCCCGAGCGGTCCGACGACCTGCTCTGGGCGATGGAGGAAGCGTTGCGGTCCGGCGCGGCGATGCTCACGGTGGCGGAACTGCCCGAGCCGCCGGGCCTGACCCCGGTGCGCCGGTTGCAACTGGCCGCCGAAACCGGGGCGGAGACCGGACCGCACCGCCCCACGGGGGTGGTTCTCACGCCGGGGGACGGCGGTGCGGCGGGGGTGGAAAGCCGCTGGCACGTCGCCCCGCGCCATGGTCCCGAGGGGCCATGCTGGCAGTTGGAACGCCGCCGCGCCCGCGGTCAGCCGATCGCGCGCTGGCTGGCGGAACCCGCCCCCGATGGCGGCTGGCGGCCTGTCCCGGCCATGCAGGATGAGGCCGCACACCCGGAGGCTAGAGACTCCTGACAATCGCCCTATACCCTAGCGGGCATGGCGTCGGCTCACGCCTGCAATCGACCGGCCGGACCAGACGAGGAGATGACATGCCGCCTGCCCCGCACCAAAGGCCCCGCGCCCTCCGCACGCTTGCCTCTGCCCTGCCGATCGTGCTGGCGGCCACCCTCGCGGCGCTGACCGCGACAGCCGAGCCCGCCCGTGCCATTCCCCGCCACTACCTGCTCGAGACCGCAGGATCTTCGGTCGGCTACGAGGCGGACTTCGGCAAGGACAAGATCGTGGGCACGATCCCGGTCAGCATGGCAAATCTGACGCTCGATTTTGCCTCGCTGGCAAATTGCCGGGTTCAGGTCGTGCTCGACGCCGCGGCGGCGACAGCGAATTTCCCGTTTGCCGCGCAAGCCCTGCGCGGTCCGCTGGTGCTGGACACGGCGCGCCATCCCGACATCCGCTTCGTCAGCACCGCCGTGCATCCCAAGGGCGACGGCGCCCTGATCGACGGCAACATCACGATCCGCGGGGTGACGCGACCGATCACGCTCGATGCCGCGCTCTACCGCCAGCGCGGCACCGCAAAGGGCAGCCTCGACCGGTTGCAGATCCGCCTGAAGGGCACGATCCAGCGCGATGCGTTCAATGCGGACGGCTGGTCCAGCATGGTCGGCAACGATGTGCGCATCGACATCATCGCCGATATCCGGGAACAGGGCTGACCCATGCCCCTGCGCAATGGCCCCCGGGAATTCGGCGCGATCAGCCGCGCGATCCACTGGCTGATGGCGGTCGGCATCCTTGGCACAAGCGTTCTGGGGATCGTCATCCTGAGGTTGACGCCCAGCCTGTCGAATATCTGGCTTTACGGGCTGCACAAGACGATCGGGATCGTGCTTCTGGCGGCGGTCCTTCTGCGTTTGCTGTGGCACTGGGCAAGCCCCACGCCGGCCCCTCTGGACAGCCATGGCGCGGGCCGGGCGCGGCTTGCCCGCCGTGCGCATTGGGTGCTTTACGCCCTGATGATCGCCATACCGCTGATCGGATGGGCGGGCAGCGCGGCGACGGGAATCGACGTGATCGTGTTCGGCCGCTGGACGCTGCCGCCGCTTGTGCCCGCCTCGGCCACCGCGGCCAAGGGGTTGATGGCGCTGCATCATTGGCTGGCCCTTGCAATGCTGGGCCTTGTCGCGGTGCATGTGGCCGGGGCCCTGTCGCGCCGCGACGGAACGCTGCGCCGCATGATCCTTGGCCGGCCATCGCCCGAGAACCCAAATCCGACATCGCGGTGACGGAGACGGCCGCGCAAGCTGTCCCGTTTTCGCCAATCTGACGGCATGGACCGCGAAAGACCGACAGGCAGATGCGCCTGATCCTGACCTTCATTGCGCTCTTCCTGTCAGACGTTCTGTTGCAGTTCGGCTCGGGTGGGGTGGCGCCGCTCGATGCGCTTTCGGGCATTCACCTGAGCTTCACCAATGCTCAGATCGGCATGCTGGGCTCTGCGCATTTCCTTGGCTTCTTCGTGGGCTGCTGGTGGGCGCCGCGGCTGATGGGCACGGTTGGCCACAGCCGCGCCTTCGCAGCCTTTGCCGCCGCCGGCACGATCGGCATCCTTGCGCACATGCTGATCGTCACCCCGGTCGCGTGGATGGCGATGCGCACGCTCTCGGGCCTGTGCATCGCAGGGTGCTACACGATCATCGAGGCATGGCTGAACGCGCGGCTGACGAACGAGACGCGCGGGCGGACGATGGGCATCTACCGCATGGTGGACGCAGGCGGCAGCTTCGGCGCGCAGCTCTTCATCGGTGTGCTGCCTCCGGCGGCGTTCGTGTCCTACAACCTGCTTGCCATCCTGTGCTGCGCCGCGCTCTTCCCGGTCGCCCTGACCACGATGGAACAGCCCGAGACGCCCGCGGCCCCGCGCCTGCGGCCAAAGCTTGCCTTCGATTGCTCGCCGCTCGGCTCGATGGGGGTGATCGTCTCGGGCATCACCGGATCGGCCTTCCGGATGGTGGGCCCCCTCTTCGGCGCGGCGGTCGGCCTTTCGGTGCATCAGATCGCGCTGTTTCTGGCCACCTATGTCGCCGGAGGCTGGGTCGCGCAGATGCCCGTGGGCATGCTCGCCGACCGCTTCGACCGCCGCCATGTCCTGCTGGGCCTGTCGATGGGGGCGATCCTGGCCAGCGGGGCGACGGTGATGCTGGCCCATACCGGCACGGCGGGGGTGCTGGCATCGGCGGCGTTTTTCGGCTTCACGACCTTTCCGATCTACTCGGTCTCATCGGCCCATGGTCATGACTTCGCGGCCAGTTCCGAACGGGTGGAGCTTTCGGCCGCGCAGATGTTCCTTTATGCGGTCGGCGCGATGGCAAGCCCGATCGCCGCATCGACCCTCATCACGCTTTTCGGCCCCTCGGCCATGTTCGCGCTGATCGCGGTTGCGCATGTGCTGCTGATCGTCTTCGGCTTGGCGCGGATGAAGGTGCGACCGACGCGCGGGCCGCGCACGCGGTTCGTGGCCGAACCGCGCACCTCCTTTCTGATCGGCAGCCTGCAACAACCCTTGCGCGACAAGGCGCCGGAGGACGGGCGCTAGAAAACGCGCGCGGGGGGCATCAGTCCCGTTCATCCCTCTGGCCCTTCCGCGTTGCGGGCGCTAAACACCGCCCGACTGGGACGAAAGGCGCGCGCATGGCACGGATTCTGATCACCTCGGCGATCCCCTACATCAACGGCATCAAGCATCTGGGCAACCTCGTCGGCAGCCAGCTGCCCGCCGATCTGACCGCACGCTACATGCGGGCGCGCGGGCATGAGGTGATGTTCATCTGCGCCACCGACGAACACGGCACGCCCGCGGAACTGGCGGCGGCCAAGGCGGGCAAACCGGTCGAGGCCTATTGCGCCGAAATGCACGAGGTGCAGAAGAAGCTGGGCGAGGGCTTCCGGCTGTCGTTCGACCATTTCGGCCGCTCTTCCAGCGCGCGCAACCGGGCGCTCACGCAGTATTTTGCGAAGACGCTGGGCGAACAGGGCCTGATCGAGGAAGTGACCGAACAGCAGGTCTTTTCCATCGACGACAACCGCTTCCTGCCCGACCGCTACATCGAGGGCACCTGCCCCAACTGCGGTTACGACAAGGCGCGGGGCGACCAGTGCGAAAACTGCACCAAGCAGCTGGACCCGACCGACCTGATCAACCCGCGCTCGGCGGTGTCTGGCTCGACCCGGCTCGAAGTGCGCGAGACCAAGCACCTTTACCTCAAGCAGAAATCGCTGCGCGGCGACCTGCGCGACTGGATCACCTCGAAGACCGACTGGCCGGTGCTGACCACCTCGATCGCACTGAAATGGCTCGACGATGGCGAGGGGCTGCAAGACCGCGGCATCACCCGCGACCTTTACTGGGGCGTGCCCGCGCAGTTCGACGGCGCCCCATGGCAGGGGATGGAGGGCAAGGTCTTCTACGTCTGGTTCGATGCCCCCATCGAATACATCGCCGCCACCGCCGAATGGGCCGATGCCAAGGGTCTGGGCGATGACGCCTGGCAGCGCTGGTGGCGCACCGACAAGGGCGCGGGCGACGTGCGCTACATCGAGTTCATGGGCAAGGACAACGTGCCCTTCCACACCCTGTCCTTCCCCGCGACGATCATCGGCGCGAACCGGGCGGGCGACGCGCAGTGGAAGCTGGTCGATTACATCAAGTCGTTCAACTACCTGAACTACGACGGCGGCCAGTTCTCGACCAGCCAGGGCCGCGGCGTGTTCATGGATCAGGCCCTGTCGATCCTGCCCGCCGATTACTGGCGCTGGTGGCTTTTGTCGCATGCGCCCGAAAGCGGCGACAGCGAATTCACCTGGGAGAATTTCCAGGCCTCGGTGAACAAGGACCTTGCCGACGTGCTGGGCAACTTCGTCAGTCGCATCACGAAATTCTGCCGCTCGAAATTCGGCGAGACGGTGCCCGAAGGCGGCACGACGGGCGAGCGCGAGGAAACGCTGATCGCGGAACTGAGTGCACGCATCCGCGCCTACGAAGGCTTCATGGAAGCCATGGACGTGCGCAAGGCCGCGGCCGAGCTGCGGGCGATCTGGGTGGCCGGGAATGAATACCTGCAGGCCGCGGCACCCTGGTCCGTGGTCAAGACAGACCCCGAGGCCGCCGCGGCCATGGTGCGGCTGTCGCTGAACCTGACCCGGCTTTACGCCGTCCTGTCGGCCCCATTCATCCCCGACGCGGCCGAAGCCATGATGGCGGCCATGGGCAGCGCCGACTGGAGCTGGCCCGACGACGTGGCCACGGCCCTTCAGGCGCTTCCCGCGGGCCATGCCTTCAGCGTGCCTGACGTTCTCTTTCGCAAGATCACCGACGAAGAGCGCGCCGACTGGCAGACGCGTTTTGCCGGTGTGCGCACCTGAGCGCCTTTCCCCGGGCGGAGCGAGGGCGGCCATCGGCCGCCCTTTTCATTCGACCGGCCTTGATCCCGATCAAAGCCCGATGTCCCGACAGACCTTACGTCCTGTGCCGCGGGCTGCGACGTCAGGCCCGCGCGCAAACCCTGATTTGTCAGGCCCTTGTCAGCGCCGCGCGCGCAAGACGGCAGGACGCGCGAGACCGAACGGAGACCTGAAATGGACCGAAGCCGGGCCTATGATCCGATGCAGATCAAGCTGCACTGGACCATCGCCATTCTGATTGCCGCGCAGTTCCTGCTTTACCGGATCGTCCTTCCGGGATGGCATTACCTGATCACCACGAACGATTTCTTCTTCACGCCGGGCGTGATCGCGCATCTGACCGTCGGGACGCTGGTCCTGTGCCTTGTGCTCTGGCGGCTCTGGCTCCGCCGCCACCATGTGGCCCCGCCCCCGCCGGACGGCTTTGACCCAAGGCTCGAGGCGATCGCCCTCATGGTCCAGCGGACGACCTACGGGCTGATGATCCTGATCCCCCTGAGCGGGTTGATCGCCTATTTCGGGAACCTTCAGCCCGTGTCGATCCTGCACAACGCGCTGGCCGTCACGCTGCTCGGGCTCATCGGGATGCACGCCTCGGGCGCGCTTTACCATCAGTTCGTGCGTCACGACGGGCTGATGCGCCGAATGCGGATCATGTGACACTTTTTTGACGGCATCGTCTGGAACTCCGGACCGCGAAGCGTTAAACTGAACGACAAGGTTCAGTTTTCCGGCGTTGTTTTGTAAAAGTTTTTAGACGGAAGTCGAAAGCCTGTGCGTTCAACCTTCCGGGCAGGGCGACAGCTTCGCGGGCGGTATTTGACTATGGCACGATTGTCGGCAAGCGAGGCGCTTTTGCGCGCCAAGTCCCTTGAGCGTCGGGGCGCCTATGCCGAGGCACGCGGTCTCTACATGGACATCCTGACCGCCTACCCCGGCAATATCCGCGCACGGCGCGCCCTCGAGGCGTTGAACCGGCGCGATGCCACCGACCGGGACCCGCCGCCGGCGCTTCTGAACGGGCTGATGGGGCTTTTCCAGTCGGGCCGGATGGAAGCGCTGGAACAGGAGGCGTCACGGCTGCTCGAGCTTTTCCCCCATTCTGCCCTTCTGGCGAACGTGGCGGGGGTGGCGAACGTCCAGCTTCGTCGCCTGCCCGAGGCCGAGGCGGCGTTTCGCCGCGCCTGCACGGCGGAACCGGATTTCGCCGAGGCGCAGAACAACCTCGGCAATGTGCTGAAGGATCAGGGCAAGCTTGACGAGGCAGAAACCCGCTACCGCCGCGCCCTGACGATCGCCCCCGCCTATGCCGAGGCACACAACAACCTTGGCAACGTGCTGCGGGATCGGGGGCGGCTCAGTGCGGCTGCGGACAGCTACCGGCGCGCGATGGACCTGAAGCCGGATTACGTCGAAACTCACATCAACCTCGGGTCCGTTCTCGCGGAACAGGGGGAGCTTGACGCGGCCGAGGCAAGCTATCGGGCGGCCCTGCGCCTCGATCCCGATCATGGCGTGGCGCTCAGCAACCTCGGGCGGGCGCTGACGGACCTTGGCCGGTTCACAGAGGCCGTGGAGTGTCTGGAACGCGCGATCACGGTCATGCCGGCCTATGCCGCCGCCCACAACAATCTGGGCAATGCGCTGAACGCGCTTGGCGATTTCACCGGCGCCGAGGCGGCGTTCCGGCGCGCGATCGAGACCGATCCCACCTTCGCCGCCGCCTATCGGCATCAAAGCACTCTGAAGACCTTCCGGGCGGACGATCCCCAGATTGCCGTGATGCTTGATCTTCATGCCTCGGACCGGACGACGCCCGCCGCAAAATGCCACCTGAGCTTCGCGCTTGCAAAGGCGTTCGAGGATACCGGCGATCTGGCCCGGGCCTTCGCTTTCCTGAAAGACGGCAACGCCTTGCGCAAGGCGCGGCTTGGCTACGACATTTCAAGCGACCGGACCCTGTTCGCGCGCGTTCGCGCCGCCGACGCGGTCGTTTCGGCGGCCGATTTCCGCCCCTCCGCCCCAGCCGCGCCCACCCCGATCTTCATCCTCGGGATGCCCCGGTCCGGCACGAGCCTTGTCGAACAGATCGTCTCCTGCCATTCGGACGTCCATGGCGCGGGCGAACTGCTCGATCTGCCGATGGCGGGCCGCGCATTGGTCGCGGGCGAGGCCGCGCCGACGCAAGAGGCGCTGGACACCTTCCGGCAGTCCTACCTGTCCGCGCTTGCGCGGCGCAACGCGGGCGCCGCCTGCGTGACGGACAAGGCGCCCCAGAACTTCCTGTTCATCGGTCTGATCGCCAAGGCCCTGCCCGAGGCGCGGATCGTCCACGTCACCCGCGATGCAAAGGCGGTCTGCTGGTCGAACTACAGACAGTATTTCGCGGCCAATGCGCTTGGCTACAGCTACGATCTGGCCGACGTGGTGGCCTATTACCGCCTTTATGCCGATCTCATGCAGGACTGGGCGCAGCGCTATCCCGGACGGATCATCGACCTCGATTACGACCGACTGACCGAGGACCAGGAAAGCGAAACCCGCCGCCTGATCGCGGCGCTCGACCTGCCGTGGGATGCGGCCTGCCTCGCCCCGCACAAGAACGCGCGCGGCGTCGGCACGGCATCGCAACGTCAGGTGCGCCAGAGCGTCTATCGCGGCAGCTCGAACGATTGGAAACGCTACGAACCCTTCCTGTCCGGGGCCTTTGACGGCCTGTAGCGCTGGTGCCCGCGGCGAGAGTCGAACTCGCATGGCCAAGGCCTAGGGATTTTAAGTCCCCTGTGTCTACCATTCCACCACGCGGGCGCGCGCCGACCTTAGCGGCAGAGCCCGCCGGGGGCCAGAGGGTCGGGGGCGGTCAG
>JAGWVA010000140.1 GCA_028875855.1 Paracoccaceae bacterium | reverse complement strand
GGACCGAGGCAATGGCGAAGACGCGCAGCCACATGTGGGTGTCGCGTCCAAAGAGCCGCGCGGTGGACTTCACCCCGATCAGCGCGTCGTCTTCCTTGTCCTGATGGGCATAGATCGTGTCGTAGAATAGCGTCCAGGCGATACCGGCGAGGTAAAGCGTGAGCGACGGTCCCCCGATGCGCCCGGTATGGGCCGTCCACGCAAGCAGCGCGCCCCAGTTGAACGCAAGACCAAGGAAGACCTGCGGCCACCACGTGAAGCGCTTGGCGAAAGGATAGACGGCCACCAGCGCAAGCGAGGCGATGCCCAGCCCCACCGCCGCGCTGTTGAAGGTCAAGAGCAACGCAAAGGCCACCAGCGCCTGTGCCACCATCCAGCCCATGGCCTGCGCCACGCTGACCTGCCCCGAGGGAATCGGCCGCGACCGCGTGCGGGCGACCTTGGCGTCGAAATCGCGGTCGGTGATGTCGTTCCAGGTGCAGCCCGCGCCCCGCATCAGCCAGGCGCCGAAGCCGCAGGCGATCACGATCCAGACATCGTGCCAGCCCGCATGGGCCGGGTCCGCCGCCGCCGCCATGCCGACGCCCCACCAGCAGGGCAACAGCAAAAGCCATGTCCCGATCGGCCGGTCGGCCCGGCTGAGCCGCAGATAGGGGCGCGACCATTCGGGGGCGAGAACGTCCACCCAGTTCCCGGTGACCGCATCGGCCACCTGCCCCATCGGCCCGTTCCGGGGCTCTGGCGTTCGTTCTGGCTCGGGCATAAGGTCCGCCTCATGTCGGATGCGAAGATCAGGCTCTATCTAGAGCACCCCTTGGGCCCGGGGCAATCGGTTCCGCTGACCGCCGATCAGGCGCATTATCTCTTTGGCGTGATGAGGCTCGCGGTCGGGGCGGGCGTCCTGGTGTTCAACGGCCGGGACGGCGAATGGCTGGCAAGCGTCACGGCGGCGTCGAAGCGCGGGGGCGCCCTGACCTGCGAACGTCAGACAAGGCCCCTCCGGATGCCGCCCGACCTGTGGCTGATGTTCGCGCCGATCAAGAAGGCCCGCACCGACTTCATCGTGGAAAAGGCCGCCGAGCTTGGCGCGGCGCGCATCCTGCCGGTGCAGACGGCCTTCACCAATTCCGAACGCATCCGGCAGGACCGCTTGCAGGCCCATGCGGTCGAGGCGGCCGAGCAATGCGGCGGCACCTACGTGCCCGAGGTCGCCGATCTTCAGTCGCTCGACGGTCTGCTGGCCCATTGGCCGGAGGGGCGCTGCCTCCTTTGGGCCGACGAATCCCGCGTCGGCGCGGCGCAGGCGCTGGCGGGCCTTCCGGGCGGGCCATGGGCCATCCTGATCGGACCCGAGGGCGGTTTCTCGGAGGCCGAGCGCACAAGGCTGGCCGCCCTGCCCTTCGTCACGCCCGTCAGCCTTGGCCCCCGCATCCTGCGCGCGGATACGGCCGCCGTGGCGGCGCTGACGCTTTGGCAGGCGGCGCTTGGGGATTGGCAGGGGGACTGATGGCACTGATCCGTCCCGAGGCTGCCCGTACGCTGCACCGCTGGCGCGAGGTGATCCTTGCCGGGGCCATCGCGGTGCTGGGCGGCTGGGTCGCGGTGCAGGGCGGCTATCTTCTGCCGGTCATCGGCCTTGCCATTGCAGCACTTGGGCTTGGCCTTGGCATCATCGGCTGGCGCCGTCTGCGCTTTGCGGGCGCGGCCACCGATCCGGGCGTCGTGCAGGTGATCGAGGGCCAGATCACCTACATGGGCCCGACCGAGGGCGGCTTTGCGGGCCTCTCCACGCTTCAAGAAATCGCGCTTCTGACCCGCAACGGCCGCCGGGTCTGGCGGCTCTCGCAGGCCGAGGGCGAGACGCTCTACATCCCCACCGCCGCGGCCGGAACCGAGGCGCTCTTCGACGCCTTCGCGGGCCTGCCCGGTCTGGACAGCGCTGCCCTTCTTGCCGCGGTCGAAGGGCCGGCGGAGATGCCCCGCATCGTCTGGCGCCGTCGGGCGCTGCGGCGATTGCATTAGCCGGGGTTGACTTGCCCTTCGCAGGGCTACACCTGTGTGCGCGGACAGCGCAAAGACG
>JAGWVA010000090.1 GCA_028875855.1 Paracoccaceae bacterium | reverse complement strand
GAGCGTCTGCACGAGGCCCGCGGCCTTCACGGCGGCCACGAGCGTGGTGTGATCCTTCGAATTCACCGCGTTCTGGATGATGTTCTTGTTGGCATACATCGGCGCGCCGCCCACCATCGGGTTGGCGAAGGCGGTCGTGGCGGTGGCCAGCGTGACAGCGGCAACGGCGGCAATCTTGCGGATCGTGAACGTCATGGTCGTCTCCTCTCGTTTGGCGGTCAGGGCGTTTGCCTGATCCATGTTCGAGTTACGGAGGCGGCGCCGAGAAAGTTTCAAATGAGATATACTTTTTCGTGAAGACCCGCACGAAAGAGATCACGCGAGGGTCAGAACACCCGCGCCCAGCACCTGCGTGGGCTTGCCATCGGGCGAGCCGCCCGCAGGTTCGAGGCTGACGGCAAGCGTATAGCCCGCGGCCAGCTCCGGGGCGGACATCTTGCCCTTGGCCGCGCTGATCAGGCCCATCGGCGTCGGCGCCTTGCCCGGCGCGATATACCACAGCTCATAGTCATGCTGCGCGGCGGGATCGGGCCCGGTGACCCGCGCGACGGTCAGCGTGCCTTTCGCGGTGTCGAAGCGGGCGTCGAAGATCAGCGCGCCATCCGCCGTGGCGATCCGCGCGGTCAGCATGGGGCGCGGGCGCGGCTGAAGGACATAGACGCCTGCCAGCGCGGCGGCGGCCGTCACCCCCAGCCCGGCCAGGAACCAGCGCCGGGGCGAGAGGCGCGCGGGCGCGCGCTCGGCCTTGCCGAACAGCCGCGCCTCGATGGCGGGCATGAGGTCCGGGGCCGGTTCCTCGGCAAAATCGTCGTTCAGGGGCGCGAAATGGGCCTCCCACGCACGGACGCGGGCGGCGAAGGCGGGATCGCGGCGCAGCCGGCCCTCGGCCTCAAGCCGTTCGGGCAAGGGCAGGGTGCCCAGCACGTATTCCGCCGCCAGAAGGTCGTCGCCTTCCTCGGGGGACAGAGGGAGGTCGTCGCTCATCCCTCAAGACACTCCTTCAATCGCATCAGGCCCCGACGGAGCCAGGTCCGCACGGTATTGAGCGGGATGGCATGGCGTTCGGCAAGATCCGCGTAGCTCAGCCCGTCGAGATAGGCGCCCCGCACGGCCGCGGCGCGGGCGGGTTCGAGCGTGTCGAAACAGTCCGAGATGCGGCGCGCCTCGCCGCGGGCGACCAGCTGCGCCTCGACCCCCGGTTCGGGATCGGCGATCGTCGCGAAGGGATCGTCCTCGCCGCCCCCGGCCATATCCTCGCGGCGGGCGCGCAGACGGTCGATCGCGTGGTTGCGCGCCACCGCGATCAGCCAGGTCATCGCCCGGGCCCGCCCCGCGTCAAAGCGGGCGGCGTTGAGCCAGATACGCGTGAACACTTCCTGAAGCGCCTCCTCGGCTTCTGCGCGATTGCCCAAGATACGGAGGCAAACGCCCAGAAGTTTCGCAGAGGTCGCGGAATAGAGCGCACGGAATGCGGTTCGGTCGCGTGTGGCGACACGCTCCAGCAGGTCTGCGATCCCATCCTCGCTCATGGCGGCAATCTGCGCCTGATGGCCGTTAGGTCAAGAGAAATCTTGAAAATTTCATCCCCGACGCCGCCGCCGGCCACCTTCCGAGCCCGCCGTGTTGTAGCTGACATCGGGCAGGGTCACGATCTTCGACAGTTCCGGGAAGGGGGCGGTCGCATGCGGGATCGCGTTGGCGGCCACGAAATGCTCCTGAAAGCGGGGTTCGATCGCGGTCTCGACCTTGTGGATCTCGCGCACGACCTGTTCGATCTGACGCCGCGCGCCCACGTTGCACAGCGCGATCCGCGCGCCGGTTCCGGCGGCGTTCCCGGCCGAGATCACCTTCTCCAGCGGCACGTCCGGGATCATCCCCAGCACCATCGCGTGCTTGGGCGAGATATGCGCGCCGAAGGCGCCCGCCAGCACGACGCGGTCCACCTTGTCGATGTGCAGCTCGTCCATCAGCAGCCGCGCGCCTGCGTAAAGCGCGGATTTCGCAAGCTGGATCGCCCGGATGTCGTTCTGCGTCACCGTGATGACCGGCCCGCCCGAGGCGCTGCCGTCATGGATGACATAGCTGTGCGTGCGCCCGTCCGCGCGCAGCCGGGGCGAGCCGATCTGTTCGGCCGAGCCGATCAGGCCGGAGGGGTCGAGGATGCCCGCGATCCGCATCTCGGCCACCGCCTCGATGATGCCCGAGCCGCAGATGCCGGTGATGCCCGTGCCGGCCGTCGCTTCGGCAAAGCCCGGCTCGGTGGACCACAGGTCGCAGCCGATCACCTTGAAGCGGGGCTCTTTCGTCGCGGGATCGATCTCGATCCGCTCGATCGCGCCGGGGGCGGCGCGCTGGCCCGACGAGATCTGCGCGCCCTCGAAGGCGGGGCCGGTGGGCGACGAGCACGCCAGCACCCGGTCGCGGTTGCCGCAGAGCAGTTCCGCATTGGTGCCGACATCGACGATCAGCACCATGTCCTCGGCCTTCTGCGGCTCTTCCGACAGGGCCACGGCGGCGCAGTCGGCGCCCACATGGCCCGCGATCAGCGGCAGCACATAGACGCGCGCATTGGGATTGAGCGTGTTCAGGCCAAGGTCGGCGGCCCACAGGCTCATCGCCGACGAGGTCGCCAGCGCGAAGGGCGCCTGACCCAGTTCCACCGGGTCGATGCCCAGAAGAAGGTGGTGCATCACGGGATTGCAGACAAAGACCGTCTCGACGATGCGCACGGGGTCGATGCCGCCCTCGGTCGCGATGGTCTGCGCCAGCCCGTTCAGCGCCGTGCGCACGGCCGCCGTCATCTCGGCATCGCCGCCGGGGTTCATCATCGCGTAGCTCACGCGGCTCATCAGGTCTTCGCCAAAGCGGATCTGGGGGTTCATCACCCCGGCCGAGGCCAGCACGCGCCCGTCGCGCAGGTCGCACAGATGCGCCGCGATGGTGGTCGAGCCAAGGTCGATGGCCAGACCGTAGATGCCGCCTTCGTCATAGCCCGACCAGAGGTCGATCAGCCGGGGCAGGGCGTCGTGATTGCCCCGCGTCAGCGCGACGGTGACCGCCCATCCGCCCTTGCGCAGCGCGGGTTGCAGCTTTTTCAGCACCGTCAGGTCGGCCTCGATCCCGTCGATCTGCCATTGCGACTTCAGCGCCGCCGACAGCCGTTCCAGATCGCCCGAGGGTTCGTGCATGTCGGGTTCGGCCACCTCGACGTAGTAAAGCCGCGTCGCGGGGTCCATGATGATTTCGCGCGCGGTGGCGGCCTTGCGGACGACCTGCTTGTGCACCTGGCTTTCGGGCGGCACGTCGATCACCACGTCGCCCATCACGCGGGCCTGACAGCCCAGACGGCGGCCGTCGATCATGCCGCGCTTGGACTTGTAGCGTTCCTCGACCGCGTTCCAGTCCGACAGCGCATCGGCGGCAACCGTCACGCCGTGTTTGGGAAATTCGCCGTAGCCCGGTGAGATCTGGCATTTCGAGCAGATGCCGCGCCCGCCGCAGACGGAATCGAGGTCAACGCCCAGCTGCCGCGCGGCGGTCAGCACGGGGGTGCCGACGGGAAAATGTCCGCGCTTGCCCGAGGGCGTGAAGATCACGAGCGGGTCACGGGTATCGGTCATCGGTCGCTCCGGAGAAATGTGCACGGCGGAGTCATAAATCTTCCGACCGGGGGTGCAATGCCTGCGGGCGGCGTCGGGGCGCATGTTCGCGTCACCGGGGGCACGATTTTTCGACGAAAAATCGTTTCAGGCTTTCGGCGCAGAGGACTGCGCCCGGATTTCGCGCAGGATGAAGACGCGCAGGGCCGAGGCAAGGCCCACGTCGCCCCGCGTTGCGTCGATCTCGGTTGCCAGAGCGTTGATCCCCTGTCCGCGCGCCTCGGCGATCTCGCGGAAGGCGGCCCAGAAATCGTCCTCGAGCGAGACCGAGGTGCGGTGGCCCCGCAGCGTCAGGGAATGCTTGACGGGGCGGCCGCTCATTCCGGGTCGCGCCGATGCGCGTCAAGCGTCTTGCGCGCCTTGTCGGCGGCGGATTTCTCCGCCGCCTTCTGCGCCTTTGTGCGGCCGAATTTCGCCGCGTTTTCATCGCCCTCTGCGCGTTTCTTCACGCGCGCCTGCGCCTTGCGGGCGCGGGTGAGGTTGACGATCTCGGCCATCAGCCCTTCGGCCCGATCATGTCTTCGGGCCGCACGATGCGGTCGAAGGTCTCGCCATCGACATAGCCAAGAGCGATCGCCTCTTCGCGCAGCGTCGTGCCGTTCTTGTGCGCGGTCTTGGCAACCTTGGTCGCGGCGTCATAGCCGATCGTCGGTGCCAGCGCCGTCACCAGCATGAGCGATTCCTTCATCAGCTTCTCGATCCGCGCGGTGTTGGCCTTCGTGCCCACCACCATGTTGTCGGTGAAGCTGCCCGCCGCGTCGCCCAGAAGCTGCATGGATTGCAGCACGTTATAGGACATCATGGGGTTATAGACGTTCAGCTCGAAATGCCCCTGGCTGCCGGCGAAACCGATGGCCGCGTCATTGCCCATGACATGGGCGCAGACCATGGTCAGCGCCTCGGCCTGCGTCGGGTTCACCTTGCCCGGCATGATCGAGCTGCCGGGTTCGTTCTCCGGCAGGATCAACTCGCCCAGCCCCGAGCGCGGACCCGAGCCCAACAGCCGCAGGTCGTTCGCGATCTTGAAGAGCGAGGCCGCGACCGTCTTCAGCGCGCCCGAGAACATGACCATCGCGTCATGGGCGGCCAGGGCTTCGAACTTGTTCGGCGCGGTGACGAAGGGCAGGTCGGTGATCTCGGCGATCTTGGCGGCGATGCGGGTATCCCAGCCGACGCGAGTGTTCAGCCCGGTGCCGACGGCGGTGCCGCCCTGCGCGAGTTCATAGATGTCGGGCAGGCAGGCCTTCACCCGCGCGATGCCCTTTTCGACCTGCTTGGCGTAGCCCGAGAATTCCTGACCCAGCGTCAGGGGCGTCGCATCCTGCGTGTGGGTGCGGCCGATCTTGATGATGTCCTTGAACTCTTCCGCCTTCGCGGCCAGCGCGGCATGGAGCTTTTCCAGCCCCGGCAGCAGCACGTCGCGCGCCTGCAGCCCGATGGCCACATGCATCGCGGTGGGGAAGGTGTCGTTGGACGACTGCCCCATGTTCACGTGGTCGTTCGGGTGGATCGGCTTCTTCGATCCCTTCTCGCCGCCCAGCATCTCGATCGCGCGGTTCGAGATGACCTCGTTCGCGTTCATGTTGGACTGGGTGCCCGATCCGGTCTGCCAGACGACCAGCGGGAAGTTGTCGTCAAAGCGGCCCTCGATCACCTCCTGCGCGGCGGCGGCGATGGCGTCGGCCAGCTCCGGCGCGAGGTCGCCCTGGTCCTTGTTCACCAGCGCCGCGGCCTTCTTGATGACGCCAAGCGCGCGGATGATCTTCACCGGCTGGCGTTCCCAGCCGATGGGGAAGTTCATGATCGACCGCTGGGTCTGTGCGCCCCAGTATTTGTCGGCGGGAACCTCGAGCGGGCCAAAGCTGTCGGTTTCGGTGCGGGTCGCGGACATCGGCAAGCCTCCTACGCTGTCGCGCAGGGTTTAGCCGGGGGCGGGGGTGAAATCAATCGGTATGCCGTCGCATACCGCCTATTTGCGGAAACTGTCGAGGCTCACCACGTCGGCGTTCTTGACGGGTTCTTCCTCGTCCTCGACCTCGATCATGCCGGCTTCTTCGTCGTCTTCGTCCTCGTCGTCATGCGACTCGAAGCGCAGGCCGAATTCGACCGAAGGGTCCACGAAGGTGCGGATCGCGTCGAAGGGGATATACATCGGCTCGGGCGAGTTGCCGAAGTTGAGCGTGATGCCGAAGCCCTCGTCATCGACGGCGAGGTTCTCGTACCAGTGCTGGATCACCACCGTCATCTCGGCCGGGTAGCGGTCCTTCAGCCAGTCGGCCATCTGCACGCCCGGGTTGCGCGTGTCGAAGGTGATGAAGAAGTGATGCGCCCCCGGAAGGCCGTGATCGGCGACGCCGGTCAGCACCTCCTGAATGAGGCTGCGCATGGCCCGGTGCATCAGGGAACCGTAATCGATCGTGCGCGTCATCGCCCAAGCCTTCTTTTGCCAGCGTGGGGCAAGCATAGGGGATTCACAACCGAAGGAAAGGGGGGCTGCCGGTTTTTGCCGATGCGGTTCTGGAGGGGGGAAGTGCAGGTTTCTGTTGCCAGGTACCTGCGAACCCCGCCTTACGCGGCTAAGCGCAAGGGCTTAAGTTTCGATACCTCGAACTGCTTACGCAGCCAGAGCCATCGGAGCACGGTTGTCGTTGGCAACTGTACTTTTCGGACCGATAACGGTGGTACCTCACCGGGACAAAGCTAACCCCTTTAGGCGTTCGTCGATCCTGTTTCGGCCCCATCTTCCCCCAACGCGGGTTTTATGGTGGAGCCGCCGGGTACCGCCCCCGGGTCCGATCCGTTTATTACGAGCGCGTTTATGTCCATAGTCCCGAAGGACAAGGCAGATGTAGCCGCTCGGTCCGCGCCGTTCAAGGGGCGCGCGGGGCAGGTGGTGGGTCATGTGCCCCCGGCATGGCTGCCCTGCGAGCGCCCCCGCGACGGAAGCGGCACCGCGGACCGTTCTACCTTGCGACACCGGGCCAGAGCGGCAGCCCGTTCCCGCCGCCCGCAGGTTTGATCGTGAAGGAGATTTTCATGCCGCAGCTTCTCAGCCGCTATGCCACGCCGTTCGTTACGGGGCTGTTCCTCATCTCGCTGGTGACGGGGGTGGCGCTTTATTTCCACGTCGGTCCGTCCGCGTTCCATTCGATGCACGAGGTGCTGTCGATGGTGCTGATCGTGCCCTTCGTGCTGCACCTTTGGAAGAACATCCGGCCATTCAGCAATTACTTCAAACGGCTGCCGATGCAGCTTGCGCTGGTCGCCTCGCTCGCGTTGGCGGGCCTGTTCTTCCTGCCCGCCGCCTCGACCGGAAGCGCGGGCGGGCCGCCGCAATTCGCGCTGGCGCGGCAGATGCTGTCGGCCAGCCCCGCCTCGGTCGCGCCGGTGCTGCACACCACGCCCGACGCGCTGGTGGCACGGCTCAAGGCCGCGGGCTTTGCGCAGGCGGATGCCTCGACCAGCCTGAACGAGATCGCGCGGGGCGCCGGAAAGACCAGCGAGGCCATCGCCCGCATCCTGATCCAGGCGAAGGGCTGAGCGGGCGCGTCCCCAATCGCGCCGCTCCGCCCGAAGCACCCCGGAGCGTCCGGGGGAACGCCCGCCCGATCCCCACGGGCGGGCGTTCTGCCTTTCGCAAAGGAAAACGCCGCCCCGGTGGGGGCGGCGTTTCCGATCGTCAGGCGGTCGGGATCAGAACCCGGCCTTGATCTTCTGGAACTCGGCCACCATGCGGTCGCGGAGCTTCTGATCCAGCGGGGTCTGCGCGAGCAGCGTGCCCTTCACCGGGTCGATGTCGTGCTTCACAAGCTCTTCATGCGGGATGAGCGCTTCGCCGGCATCGTTGGCCGAGGCATAGCCGAAGTCTTCCAGCAGGCCGCGCGCGGCCGAGGGGGCGAGGAAGGCGTTGATGAAGTCATAGGCGCGCTGCTGGTCGCCCGGTGCGTTTTTCATGTGCACCCAGCCGCAGAACCAGCTCGACGCGCCTTCCTTCGGCGTGCGGTTGAAGACGACGTGCTTGCCCGCCGCCTTGAGCTGCGTGGCCGAGTCGTTCCACGACCACGCCACCGTGACCTGCCCCGAATCCATCAGCTGGTTCAGGTTCGACGGGTCCGACCAATAGGACACGACGTTCTTGTGCGCCTTGCGCAGCCAGTCGGCCGCCGCCTTGAACTGGGCGTCGGTGACATGGGTCCAGTTCGTCACGCCCGTGGCCAGCAGGCCAAGCGCCCAGACGTCATCCGAGTTGTCAGGCAGCGAGGTGTGGCCCTTGTATTTCGGGTCCACGAAGATCTGCAGCGTCGAGGCATCCGCGGCCGGAACCTTGTCGGCGTTGTAAAGCGTCGCGGTGTAGGCGTAGTCGGTCGGGATATACCAGACAGTGCCGTTGTCCACGAAGACCTTGGAGTCGAGGAAGCGCTTGCCGATGTTCTTGAAATTCGGGATCTTCGAGGTATCCCACGGCACGATCAGGCCCGCGTCGCGGTATTTCTGCACCATCTGCGAGCAGGGGTGCGTCAGATCGACCTGGAAGCCCGACGAGACTTTCTGGAACGCTTCGTCATCGTCGCCGAAGAAGGCGTAGGTCGGCAGATCGCCGTATTTCTTCACGTAGTCCGCGACGATGTTCTTCTGGTTGAAGCCCGACCAGTCGAAGACGGTCAGCTTGCTGTCGGCGGCAACCGCTGCGCTGCCCATGGCAGCAAGGGTCGCACCGGCGATCAGGATGGAGCGGAGGTTCATTCTGGTCCCTATTGAGATGTTGTTGTGATTTCAGGCTAGTGGAGCCTCACGCGCGTCTCAAGAGGGTTTTATTCGGGGTGCGTGAATGTGAACGTCCTTGGCCTTTGGTCGCAGGAGTAAGGCTAGTGTCTTGTCAGCGGCGGCCCCGAACGCCAAAACCTTGTGCAACGGAAGGAGACGGCGATGTTCAAGGCACTGGTCGTGGAAAAGGACGAAGGCGGCGCCACCCATGCGCGCATTCAGGAACTGGACGAGTCCCGCCTGCCCGAAGGCGACGTGACGGTCGCGGTGGATTTCTCGACGCTGAATTACAAGGACGGGCTTTGCCTCGGTCCCGGCGGCGGGCTGGTCCGGACCTATCCGCATGTGCCGGGGATCGACTTTGCCGGCACCGTGACGGACAGCGCGGACCCCCGCTATGCGCCCGGCGACAAGGTCGTGCTGACGGGCTGGCGCGTGGGCGAGGTGCACTGGGGCGGCTATGCGCAGAAAGCCCGCGTCAAGGCCGACTGGCTGGTGCCCCTGCCGCAAGGCCTGAGCACGCGCGCCGCGATGGCGGTGGGCACGGCCGGCTTCACCGCAATGCTGGCCGTCATGGCGCTTGAGGATCACGGGCTTTCGCCCGACAAGGGCGAGGTGCTGGTCACCGGCGCCGCGGGGGGCGTGGGATCGGTCGCGGTCGCGCTCCTGGCGCATCTGGGCTATCAGGTGGCCGCCGTCACCGGGCGGCCCGAGACCGAAGCCTATCTGCGCGGCCTTGGCGCGTCGCGCATCGTGCCGCGCGCCGATCTGGCCGAGACGGTGAAGCGCCCGCTCGAGACCGAGACCTGGGCCGGCTGCGTCGATGCGGTGGGCGGCGCGATGCTCGCGCGCGTGCTGGGGCAGATGAAATACGGCGCCTCGGTCGCGGCCGTGGGGCTGGCGGGTGGGTCTGGGCTGCCTGCGACGGTGATCCCCTTCCTCTTGCGCGGGGTGAACCTGCTGGGCATCGACTCCGTCATGCGGCCTTACGCCGACCGCGTGCGGGCGTGGGGCCGGATCGCCCGCGATCTGCCCATGGACAAGCTCGAGGCGATGGTGCAGCCCGCCACGCTGGCCGATCTGCCCGCGCTTGGGGCGGCGATCCTGAAGGGGCAGGTGCAGGGCCGCGTGGTCGTGGATGTGAACGGGTAGGGGGCGTCAGCCCCCGACCTCCTCCAGCCGTTCCTGCGCGCGCAGCCACAGCGCCTCGGCCCGGTCGAGTCCGTCCATCAGCTCGGCGTATTTCTTCTGCCAGGTCTCGACCTCGCCGCTGCGGCCGGGCTCGTAAAGCGCGGGATCTGCGAGCTTCTTTGCCAGCCGGTCGCGCATCTCATTGAGCTTGTCGATGCGCTCCTCGCATTTGCGCACCTCGGCCCGGGCGGCAAGGATATCTTCGCGGCTGGCCTTCTTCGCCTCGGGCTTCGGCTTGTCCTTGCCCTTCTCCGGCTCGTCCGGGGTCAGCAGCATCCGGCGGTAGGCGTCAAGGTCTTCCTCGTAGGGCGCGACCGCGCCGCCCTTCACCAGCCAGAGCCGGTCGGCGACAAGGCTCAGAAGGTGCATGTCGTGGCTGACAAGGATCACCGCGCCCGAATAGTCGTTGAGCGCCTCCACCAGCGCCTCGCGGCTTTCGATATCAAGGTGGTTGGTCGGTTCGTCGAGGATCAGAAGATGGGGCGCATCGAGCGTGGCCAGAAGCAGCGACAGCCGCGCCTTCTGCCCGCCCGACAGCCGCCGCACCACGGTTTCGGCCTGATCCGCGCCAAGGCCGAAGCCCGCAAGCCGGGCGCGCAGCTTCGATTGATGCTCGGTCGGCCGCTCGCGCTGGAGGTGCTGAAGCGGGGTCTCGTCCAGCTCCAGCTCATCGACCTGATGCTGGGCGAAATAGCCGATGCGCAGCTTGGACGAGCGCGCGATGCGCCCCTCGCAGGCGTCGAGCTTGCCCGCGAGCAGTTTCGACAGCGTGGATTTCCCCTCGCCATTGCGGCCCAGAAGGGCGATCCGGTCGTCCTGATCGATGCGCAGCGAGAGCCGGCGCAGGATCGGCGGGCCGCCATAGCCCACCGCCGCCCCGTCAAGGTTGACGATGGGGGGCGACAGTTCCTCGGGCGCGGGGAAGGTGAAGACGTGCTTCGCCGCTTCCTCGGGCGGGGTGATCGAGGTCATCTTTTCCAGCATCTTCACCCGGCTTTGGGCCTGCTTGGCCTTGCTGGCCTTGGCCTTGAAGCGATCGACGAAGCTTTGCAGATGCGCGCGGCGGGTTTCCTGCTTCTTGGCCTCGGCCGCCTGCACCGCCCGCTGTTCGGCGCGCGCCTTGGCGAACTGGTCGTATCCGC
>JAGWVA010000089.1 GCA_028875855.1 Paracoccaceae bacterium | reverse complement strand
CGCCATCGTTTCCGTTAGCGCAACAATGGCAAGAAACCCGATGGATCGTCTTCGCCGCGGCAAAACATTCCCCGCGGCAGGCTTGCAGGTCAGCCGATCAGGGCCGCCCGCGCCGTCATTCCCACTCGATCGTGCCCGGCGGTTTCGAGGTGATGTCGTAGGTGACGCGGTTGATGCCCTTCACCTCGTTGATGATCCGCGTTGCGGTCTCGCCCAGGAAGTCGTGGCTGAACGGGTAGTAATCCGCCGTCATCCCATCGACCGAGGTCACGGCGCGCAGCGCGCAGGCGTAGTCGTAGGTCCGCCCGTCGCCCATCACGCCCACGGTGCGCACCGGCAGCAGGGCCACGAAGGCCTGCCAGATTTCGTCGTAAAGCCCGTGCTTGCGGATCTGGTCGATATAGACCGCGTCGGCCTGCCGCAGGATGGCGAGTTTCTCGCGCGTGATCTCGCCCGGACAGCGGATCGCAAGGCCGGGGCCGGGGAAGGGATGGCGGCCGATGAAGCGGGCGGGCAGGCCAAGCTCGCGCCCGAGCGCGCGCACCTCGTCCTTGAAAAGCTCGCGCAGCGGCTCGACCAGCTTCATGCCCATCTTCTCGGGCAGGCCGCCCACGTTGTGATGCGACTTGATCGTGACCGAAGGCCCGCCGGAGAAGCTCACGCTTTCGATCACGTCGGGATAAAGCGTGCCCTGCGCCAGGAACTGCGCCCCGCCGACCTCATGCGCGTGTTTCTGGAACACGTCGATGAACAGGCGGCCGATGGTCTTGCGCTTTGTTTCGGGATCGGAGACCCCTTCGAGCGCGTTCAGGAACAGGTCGGATTCATCGGCGTGGATCAGGGGAATGTTGTAGGTGTCGCGGAACATCGACACGACCTCTTCCGCCTCGCCCAGCCGCATCAGGCCGTGATCGACGAAGACGCAGGTGAGCTGGTCGCCGATCGCCTCGTGGATCAGCACGGCCGCGACGGAACTGTCCACCCCGCCCGACAGGCCGCAGATCACCTTGCCGTCGCCCACCTGTTCTCGGATCTTGCGGATTGCCTCGTCCTTGTAGGCGCCCATCGTCCAGTCGCCGGTGAAGCCGGCAAGGCGGACGAAGTTCTCGTAAAGCTTCGCGCCCTTGGGCGTGTGATGCACCTCGGGGTGGAACTGCACGGCGAAGAAGCGGCGGTCGGGGTCGGCGGTGATCGCAAAGGGTGCGTTGGGCGAGGTGCCGAAGACGCGAAAGCCCGGCGCGATGGCCGAGACGTGATCGCCGTGGCTCATCCAGACCTGCTCGCGGCCTTCCGCGAACCATCCGTCCAGAAGCGGCAGCCGGTCGGTCGAGGGCGTGACGAAGGCGCGGCCGAATTCGGCGGTGCCGTGGCCCCGCTCGACCCGTCCGCCCAGCATGTGCATCATCACCTGCTGGCCGTAGCAGATGCCGAGGATCGGCACGCCCAGATCAAAGACCGACTCCGGCGGGCGGGGCGAGCCCTCGTCCATCACCGAAGCCGGCCCCCCCGAGAAGATCACCGCCCGTGGGGCGAAGTCCCTCAGGAAGGCCTCGGTCACCTTCTGGAACGGGTGGATCTCGCAATAGACGTTCAGTTCCCGCAAGCGCCGCGCGATGAGCTGCGTCACCTGGCTGCCGAAGTCGATGATCAGAAGACGGTCGTGATGCGGGGGCGTGGGGCTCTGGGTCATGCGCGCGGGATAATGTGCCGCGCGAAGCCGCGCAAGCGAATGTTGCGCCCTGACGCGCGCCCTCGGGCGGCCCCGGCCGGGCCATATGTCGCTTTTCAACGTCAAGCGCCGGAAACCTGCGATGCCGTCCGGGCTGACGCGGTAAAAGGGCCGATGAACCGGCGCCCAGGCGGCGTGTCAGGAGGATGGAACGATGACTGAAGCCACGGCAACCACGGAACGGCGGGCAAGGGGCGGCGGCGGGGCCGCGCGGCGGGCCGAACGCACCGCGGTCCATTTCGAAACCGCGAAATTCATCGAGCGCAACATTCCGAACTTTGAAGTGCTGAACGAAGAGGCGCTTCAGATCATCGAATACAACGCCGAAACCGTCCTGCAGGAGATCGGCGTCAACTTCGTGGAAAACCCCGCGGCGCTGGAACGCTGGAAGGCCGCAGGCGCCGATGTGCAGGGCGAGCGGGTCCGCATCCCCCGCGGGCTGGCGCGTCAGCTTTGCGCGACCGCGCCGTCGCAATTCACCCAGCACGCGCGCAATCCCGCCCGCGCGGTCGAGATCGGCGGCAAGGGGCTGGTGCTGGCGCCGGTCTACGGCCCGCCCTTCGTGCGCGACGCCGAAGGCGGCCGGCGCTACGCGACGATGGAGGATTTCCGCAACTTCGTGAAGCTCGGCTACATGTCGAAATGGCTGCATCACTCGGGCGGGACGGTCTGCGAGCCGACCGACGTGCCGGTGAACAAGCGCCACCTCGACATGCTGCTGGCGCATATGACGCTGTCGGACAAGCCCTTCATGGGGTCGGTGACGGAACCGGTGCGCGCGGCGGATTCGGTCGAGATGGCCAAGATCCTGTTCGGGGCCGACTTCGTCGATCAGAACACGGTGATGACCTCGCTCATCAACATCAACTCGCCGCTGACCTTCGACTCGACCATGATGGGCGCGCTCGAGGTCTATGCCGCCGCGAACCAGGCCGCGATCATCTCGCCCTTCATCGTGGGCGGGGCGATGGCGCCGGTGACGGTGGCGGGCACGCTGACGCAGGTGCTGGCCGAGGTGCTGGCGGGCGTCGCCTACAGCCAGCTCGTGCGCGCGGGCGCGCCGGTGATCTTCGGCGCCTTCGTGACCTCGATCGACATGAACTCGGGCGCGCCCACCTTCGGCACCCCGGAAGCCGCCCACATCACCTATGGCGCGGGGCAACTCGCGCGCAGGCTGGGGCTGCCCTACCGGTCGGGCGGAGCCTTCTGCGGGTCGAAGCTGCCCGATGCGCAGGCGGCCTATGAGTCGGCCAACAGCCTGAACATGGCGCTGCTGGCGGGGGTGAACTTCATGCTTCATGCCTGCGGCTGGCTGGAAGGCGGTCTGGTGTCGTCCTACGAGAAATTCGTGATGGACGCCGACCAGCTCGGCTGCCTCCATCACCTTGCCAAGGGCGTCAGCATCGACACCAACGGGCAGGCGATGGACGCCATCCGCGAGGTGGGGCCGGGCGGTCACTATCTTGGCTGCGGCCATACGCAGGCCAATTTCAAGACCGCGTTCTGGCGGACCGAAGTCTTCGACTACAAGCCCTTCGAGACCTGGGAAGAGGAAGGCGCGCGCGATACGCAGGCGCTGGCCTCGGCCCGGGTGAAGAAGATGCTGGGCGACTACCAGCAGCCGGCGCTTGATCCTTCGATCGGCGAGGCGCTGAACGACTACGTCGCCCGCAAGAAGGCGTCGATGGCCGACGCCTTCATGTAGGCCCGGTCACAGGGGCTGGGGCCTGCGCGCCTCGGCCTCGGCCAGAAGAGCGATCAGCACAGACACATGACGGGGGGCGCTGTAACTGGCGTCCCCCGTTTTGCGCAGCCCCTCAAGCCCCGCCTCGGCGGCGATCAGCGCAAGGAGCGCCCGTCCCGGCGGGATCGACGCCGAAAGCTGCGCGATCCGGCCAAGGTCGCGCGCACGGCGATAGTCCTTCAGCCCGTGACGTGCCGCCGCAAGCAGCAGGCGCGGGCGCGTCAGGGGCGGCAGAATCGGTGTCATCTGGCTCATGGTGTCCTCCGTTCGGGGTCACCTGTTCTCGCACACCACAACCATGCGTTGCGCGCCTTTCGTTTCCTGCGCACGGACGTTTCAGGTTTCTTTAGGTTTCTTAAGAAAATCTCAACGGCAGGCTGCGTGTTAACACATGGGTAACCAAGACTACCCACGGTTGCATTCGGCCGGGCGACCCTGGTGTGGGCGGGAGAGATGGCAGCATGACAGCGAATATGACAACGGAATTCGGCTTCCCCGGCTGGTTGCCGGATGCTGTGCGGCTTTACCTCGATCATACGGCGGCGGGTGTCTCGCTTCGGGCTCTGGCCCGGCGCGAAGGCTGTCACGCCTCCACCATCCTGCGACAGGTGCGTCGAACCGAGAACCGGCGGGACGATCCCCTCATGGATGCAGCGCTCGCTGCTCTGGGCCGCACCCATGCGCCCCGCGCCCTGAAGCAGAAGGACATGGACGAGATGACGATGGCGTTCCGCCCCGAAGATCCCGAGGAAGACGAGACCCAGCTTGCCCGCGAGGCCAAAAGGGTGCTGCGCAGGCTCGCAGAACCCGGCGCCGTTCTTGCGGTGGCCCCCGACATGGACCGCGCCGCGGTCCTGCGCGACTTTTCCGATGGGCGCACGGTGCGCACCGCCGTGGTGGACCGCGCGGTGGCGCAGGCCTTCACGGTGAAGGACTGGATCGCCTGCCGAAAGACCGGGCGGGTGGCGACCTACGAGATCACGCCGGCGGGGCGGGCCGCGCTCAAGCGCTTTCTGGCGGCCGAGGGCGCAGGCCCCGATGGTCCGGCCGAGGGCGCGGCGCCCTTCGCCGATCAGCACCGCGACTGGTCCGAACGCGAGGTGACCGAGGGCGAGGGGCGGCGCAAGATGCGTTACAACGCCGCCGAAAGCCCGGTCAGTGCACTGTCGCGGCGGCGCGAGAAGGACGGCACGCCGTTCCTCACCCCCGATCTGGTGCAGGCGGCCGAGCGGCTGCGCGAAGATTTCGAACTGGCGCAGATGGGCCCGCGCGTCGCGCAGAACTGGGATCGCTTCCTGACCGCGGGCGACCGCGGCCTCCGGATGGGCTCGGGCCCCGCCGACGGACCACGGGCGGCGCGCGAACGGGTTGCGGCGGCGCTGCGCGACCTTGGGCCGGGGCTGGGCGACGTGGCGCTGCGCTGCTGCTGTTTCCTTGAAGGTCTGGAGGCGGCCGAACAGCGCATGGGATGGTCGGCGCGGTCGGGCAAGATCGTGCTGCGGATCGCGCTGATGCGGCTCAAGCGGCATTACGAGGAGACGGGCGGGCTGTCGGGGCCGCTGATCGGCTGATGCCTGCACGGGGCGGGAGGCAGCCTTGCCCCCGCCGCCGTTGCACCTTTCGCGTCAAGGGTATATCTCGGGCCGACCGCTCCTGAAGGGGGAGAGACCCGTGCGCGATCTGAAGATCCCGGCCGAACGCCATCCGGAAAAGGCGCATCGCGCCGACAATGCCCAGCCGAAGAAGCCCGACTGGATCCGCGTCAAGGCGCCGACCTCGGCCGGCTACAAGGAAACCCGCGACATCATCCGCGCCCAGAAGCTGGTGACCGTCTGCGAGGAAGCCGGCTGCCCGAACGTCGGCGAATGCTGGAGCCAGGGCCACGCCACCATGATGATCATGGGCGAGATCTGCACCCGCGGCTGCACCTTCTGCAACGTCGCCACCGGCAAGCCGCAGACGCTCGACGCCTTCGAGCCGGGCCGGGTCGCCCATGCGGTGGCCGAGCTTGGGCTGAAGCATGTCGTCGTCACCAGCGTGGACCGCGACGATCTTGACGACGGCGGGGCCGAGCATTTCGCGCAGACGATCCGCGCGATCCGCCACCGCGCGCCCGATACCACGATCGAGGTGCTGACGCCCGACTTCCTGAAATGCGCCCCCGAGGTGCTGGAGATCGTCGTCGCGGCCAAGCCCGACGTCTTCAACCACAACCTCGAGACCGTGCCGGGCCTTTACCCCGAAGTGCGGCCCGGCGCGCGCTACTTCCATTCGCTGCGGCTTCTGCAACGGGTGAAGGAACTGGACCCGAGCATGTTCACCAAGTCGGGCATCATGGTGGGGCTGGGCGAAGACCGGCAGTCCGTGTTGCAGGTGATGGACGACATGCGGTCGGCCGATGTCGATTTCCTGACCATCGGGCAATATCTGCAACCGACGCCGAAACACCACGCGGTCGAACGTTTCGTGACGCCCGACGAATTCGCCTCTTACGAGCGCGCGGCCTATGGCAAGGGCTTCCTGATGGTCTCTGCCACGCCGCTCACGCGGTCATCCTATCACGCGGGCGACGATTTCGCGCAACTGCGCGCGGCACGGCTGAAGAAGCTGGGACAGGGCTGAGCCTGTCCGACCGGGACGACGTGCCGCCGCGGGGTCACTTCCGCGGCGGAACCTTTTTCAGATAGGCGGCAATCGCGGCAAGGTCCGCCTTCGGCAGATGGCCGAGATTGGTCACCACCTCGGCCATGTCACCGCCCACCACGTCATAGCTGGGCGTGAAGCCGGTGCCGATGTAGGTGACGATGTCGTCCTTGGACCAGTCGAGATGGGCGGGCGTGATGTTGGGGATCTTCCCCTTGCCCGACGGGTTCGGTGCCCCGGCAAGCCAGCGCGCGGTATCCATCGCGCCAAGCGGGTTGCGCGGGGTGTGGCATTCGCCGCAATGGCCCGGCCCCTCGGCCAGATAGCGCCCGCGCGTCTCTTCGGGGGTAAGCGGCCCCTGCACGACCCAGCCCTTGCGCAGGTAAAGCCAGTCCCAGCCGCCGATCAGCCGCCGCCACGAGAAGGGAAAGGCGATCTCATGCGGATGAGACGGCGTGGCGACCTTGGGCAGCGTCATGAGGTAGGCGTGCAGATCGGCCACGTCCTGCAAGGTCATGTGGCTGTAGGAGGCGAAGGGAAACGCGGGGTAGAGATGCTTGCCCCCGGGCGCGAGCCCGCGGGTCATGGCATTGGCGAAATCGGCAAGCGTCCAGGCCCCGATGCCCTGCGCCGGGTCGGGCGAGATGTTGGGGGCGTAGAAGGTGCCGAACTCGGTCTTCAGCGCCCGTCCGCCCCCCAGCCTCAGCAGGTCCGCCCCCTTGGCGCCCTGCGCCGCATGGCAGGACGCGCAGCCGCCGACCCAGAAGAGCGCCGCGCCCTTCTGCGCGTCGCCCGTCAGTCCCGCCACCGCAGAGGCGGGCAGGGGCCTTGGCGCCGTGACCCACCAGAAGATCCCCCCGCCCAGCACGACAAGCAGGGCGAGGGCCTTGATCAACAGGCGCATCGTATCAGTTCAGCGCCGCGCGATAGGATTTGTGGCAGCCCCCGCAGGCCCCGCCGATCTGGCCAAGGGCGGCCTTCAGCGTCTCGGCGCCGCCGCCCACGGATTTCTCCGCCGTGCCAGCGGCCGAGGCGAGCTTGGCGAAACCGCCAAGGAAATCGGCTTCGTTCTGCCAGATCGCCGGCAGGGCGTGGCTTTTGGGATCGGCGTCGTGATCGGTGCCCTTCATCCAGAGCGCGGCCTGATCGAGCGTGGCAAGCTTCGCGATATTGCCGGCCGCGGCCTGCGCCGCCTTGGCGTCATAGGGCATCTGGCCCTTCGCCATGGCGCCAAGCTGGCCAAGGTTGAAGGCCATCACATGCATCAGCGATTTGCGGGCATTCACCGCCTGTTCGGCGGGGGTTTGTGCGACGGCCGCAGCCGCAACGGCACACAACACAGCAGTCATCGTCAAGGTCTTGAAAGACGTCATCGTACACTCCCTAATCGGTACCCCGTCATGGCGCACACGGCTCGGAAGGTAGCAGGGCAAAACCGCCTTTCCATGACGATTTTGTCCCCGTGCGGCAGCCATCGGCAAGACTTCGCCCAGCGACAAACTGTCAGGCTTGAGGGAAGCGGACCTTGCCGATGTAGGGCAGGTTGCGGTTGCGTTGGGCGTAGTCGATCCCGTAGCCCACGACGAATTCGTCGGGGATTTCGAAGCCGGTCCATGTCGCCTTGATCGGCACCTCGCGGCGCGAGGGCTTGTCGAGCAGCGCACAGACCTCGATGCGCGCGGGCTCGCGGGTCTGCAAGAGCCGCAGCACATGGCTGAGCGTGAAGCCGGTATCGACGATGTCTTCCACCACCAGCACGTCGCGCCCCGCGATCTCGCCGCGCAGGTCTTTCAGCACCCGCACCTCGCGCGAGCTTTCCATCGCGTTGCCGTAGCTCGAGGCCTCGAGGAAATCGACCTCGATCGGCAGGTCGATCTCGCGCACGAGGTCGGCGATGAAGACGAAGGACCCGCGCAGAAGGCCCACGACCACCAGCTTGTCGGTGCCCTTGAAATGCGCGGTGATCTCGCGCGCCAGCGCCTCGACGCGCGCGGCGATGGCCTTGGCCGAGATCATCTGATCGATGACATATGGGTGTTGCGACATGTCCGCCCCTTGATTTCGGGCGCAGAACTAACGAAGTCTGCGGCCCAAGTCACGAACCCTTTGAGCCCATGCCCAAACACCACGAAACGCGCCCGCTGCCCTATTCCGCCCAGGAAATGTATGATCTGGTTGCCGATGTCGGCGCCTATCCGAAATTCCTGCCCTGGACGGCGGCGGCCCGCATCCGGTCGCAAACCCCGCAGCCCGACGGCAGCGAGGTGATGGAGGCGGATCTGGTGATCTCGTTCAAGGTGTTCCGCGAACGCTTCGGCAGCCGCGTTGTGCTGTGGCCCGATCAGAAGAAGATCGACACCGAATACCTTGACGGGCCGTTCAAATACATGCGGTCGAACTGGGCCTTCCGCGACCGCGCGGGGGGCGGCTGCGAGGTGGAGTTCTTCGTCGATTTCGAATTCAGGAACGCGATCCTGCAAAAGATCATCGGCGTCGTCTTCAACGAAGCCGTCCACCGCATGGTCAAGGCCTTCGAGTCCCGCGCGGTGGCGCTTTACGGGGCGCGCAACCTGCAAGCCTAGGCCGCGCGCCCGGACGGGTCACGAGTTCAGCTCATAGGCCCTTTCGCCGTGGCTGGAGAGGTCGAGGCCGTTCGATTCGTCCTCGCGGTCCACGCGGATGCGGGTCACGAGCATGGCAAGCCGGATGCAGACGATCGTTCCGACCACCGTCCAGAGGCCGACGATCGCAAGCCCGCCCAGTTGCGCGGCGAAGCTGCCCGCGCCGAAGACCGCGACCATGACGGTGCCGAAGATGCCGCCCACCCCGTGCACGGCGAAGACGTCCAGCGTGTCGTCGATCTTCGTGCGGTGCTTCATCAGCAGCACGGCCTCCTGGCAGATCACGCCGGCCAGCAGGCCGATGACCGTGGCCGCCAGCGGGCTTACGTAGCCCGAGGCCGGAGTGACGGCCGCAAGCCCCGCGATCGTGCCGGTGACAACGCCCACCATCGAGGCGCGGCCAAAACGGATGCGCTCCCACGCGGCCCAGCTGAGCGAGGCGGCGGCGGCCGACATATGCGTGGCGGTGATCGCCATCGCGGCGGTGCCGTTCGCGGCAAGCGCCGAGCCTCCGTTGAAGCCGAACCAGCCGACCCAGAGCATGCCCGCGCCGATGGCGACAAAGCCCGGGTTGTGCGGCGGCGTGTTGCGGTTGCGCCGCGGCCCGAGTTGCAGCGCGACCAGAAGCGCGGCAAGCCCTGCGGTTTCATGCACGACGATGCCGCCCGCGAAGTCATGCACGCCGGTCTTGCCGAAAAGCGCGCCGTCCGACAGGAAGCCGCCGCCCCAGATCCAGTGCGCGACCGGCGCATAGACGCCCAGCATCCAGAGCCCAGAGAACACAAGGACAAATCCGAAATTCACCCGCTCTGCATAGGCGCCGATGATCAGCGCCGGGGTGATGATCGCGAAGGTCATCTGGAAGACGAAGAACAGCACCTCGGGGATGGAGCCATGCAGCGTCGCGGGCGTGACGCCCAGCAGGAAGGCGCGGTCGAGACCGCCCCAGATCCCGCTTTGGGCGGGGCCGAAGGCGATGGAATAGCCAAGGGCGAGCCAAAGCACGCTCATCAGGCCCGCCAGCGCAAAGCACTGCATGAAGATCGACAGAACGTTCCGCGCGCGCACCAGTCCGCCGTAAAAAAGGGCAAGCCCGGGCAGCGTCATGAACAGAACAAGCGCCGTTGCGACCAAAATCCAGGCGGTATCCGCGTAATTCACCGGCCGAGTCCTTCCGAAAATGGGGTTGCGCGCCAGAAACAGGCTCGCGGACGCGGTTAAAAGCGGCAGATGCCTTCTGATATGCTCAACTCCTCGGCATTTTTCGCAATGCTCAGATATTAGGCAATTATGCGCGGATTTGACCGATTATTGGGAGGATTTCGGATCGCCGACCAACCCGGCCTGCAAGAGCCGCAGCGCATGATCGCGGCTGGCGGTGCGAACCCGGGCGCGACCAAGCGCGCCGAAGTCCACCGTCTCGGTGAAGGTGGGATGGCCGGCGCGGGCCAGGCCGAAGCAGACGCGCCCCTCGGGCTTGAACTCCGATCCGCCGGGGCCTGCGATCCCGGTGATGGCCACGGCGAGGCGCGCCTGCGAATGGGTCAGCGCGCCTTCGGCCATCTCGCGCGCGACGGGTTCGGACACCGCGCCATGGGCGGCCAGCGTCTCGGCCCGCACGCCCAGCATCTCTTGCTTGGCGGCGTTGGAATAGGTGACGAAGCCGCGATCCACGACATCCGATGAGCCGGGAACATCCGTCAGCGCCGCCGCCACCATCCCGCCTGTGCAGCTTTCGGCGGTCGCAATCATCACGCCAGCCGCCCGGGCTGCGGCCAGCACCGCCTCGGCGGTCATCGGGCGATCAGCCCGTGATAGACGCCCGCCGCGACGATCACCACGACGGCGGCCATGAGACCTGCGTAGATATCGTCGAGCATCACGCCCGCCGCGTCGCCCCGCCGGTCGGCCCGGCCGACGAACCAGGGCTTCCAGATGTCGAACAAGCGGAAGGCAAGGAAGGCGGTGACATAGCCCGGCCAGGGAAAGGTCCAGCTGTCGAGCCCGGCGAACCAGAACCCGGCAGAGGGCGCGCACATGGCGATCCAC
>JAGWVA010000001.1 GCA_028875855.1 Paracoccaceae bacterium | reverse complement strand
ATCCGGTGAAGGTCGAGGGGCGCTATGTCATGGACCCTTCGCCGATCCCCAAGTTCGACAATCCCAAGCTGTCCGACAGCCCCGCCTTGCAGCTTTTCGGGGCGGGGCGCGAGCAGCGGATCTACGCGCTGCCGCCCTATACGACCGTCGTCAGCCTCGATTTCGAGGATCACCCCTTCGCCCCTAGCAAGGCCGATCACGCCTGCGCGATCTGCGGGGCCGGGGAGAGCTATCTCGACGAGGTCATCATTGACGATGCGGGCGGCCGGATGTTCGTCTGTTCGGACACGGATTTCTGCGCGAGCCGCCGTATGGCGACCGGGGAGCCGGCGGATGCCTGACGCGCCACACGAATTTTCGCGGAAAATTCGCGGTGATGGTCTAACCGAACTTTCGGGATCGGAGGCTGAGATGACGCCCCTTCTTCAGGTGAAAGACGTCACGCGCCGTTACGGCGCGCGGATCGGCTGCGCGGATGTCTCCTTCGATCTCTGGCCGGGCGAGGTCATGGGGATCGTGGGGGAATCCGGCTCGGGCAAGTCCACGCTGCTCAACTGCCTTGCCGGTCACCTGCCCCCGGATGAGGGGGAGGTGATCTTCGACACCCGCGACCGCGGCCCGGTGGACACGGTGACGATGGCCGAGCCCGAACGCCGAATGCTGGGGCGCACGGACTGGGCCTTTGTGCATCAGAACCCGCGCGACGGGCTGCGCATGGCGGTCAGTGCGGGGGGCAACGTGGGCGAGCGGCTGATGGCGGTCGGCGCGCGCAACTACGGCGCGATCCGGACCAGCGCGCTTGACTGGCTGGGCCGGGTCGAGATCGCGGCCGACCGCATCGACGACCGGCCCTCGGCCTTCTCGGGCGGCATGCAGCAACGTTTGCAGATCGCCCGAAACCTCGTGACCGGGCCTCGGCTCGTGTTCATGGACGAGCCGACGGGGGGGCTCGATGTCAGCGTTCAGGCGCGGCTTCTGGACCTTCTGCGCGGTCTGGTCCGCCGCATGGGCCTGTCTGCCATCATCGTGACGCATGATCTGGCGGTCGTGCGGTTGCTGGCGGACCGGCTGATGGTGATGAAATCGGGACAGGTGGTCGAGACGGGCCTGACCGATCAGGTGCTGGACGATCCGCAGCACGGCTATACGCAGCTTCTCGTCTCCTCCGTGTTGCAGGTGTAGCCGATGCTCAGGGCCTTTCGGACCGAGGCGGGGCGCCTCGTGCAAATCGCCCCCGACGACGATCTGGCCACGGCAATCTGGATCGACCTTTTCCGCCCGACCGAGGCCGAGGTGGCCGCCATGCTGCCCTTCGGCATCGCGGTGCCAAGCCTGACGGAGATGGAAGAGATCGAGATCTCGAACCGGCTCTACCGGGAGGATGGCGCGGATTACCTGACCGTGGTGCTGCCCGGCCAGTCTGACACCGCGACCCCGATCGCGGGGCCGGTGACCTTCATCCTGCGCCCGGGCCTGCTGGTGACGGTGCGCCACCATTCCCCGCGCCCCTTCGAGACATTCCCGCCCCGCGCCGACAAGGGCACGCCGGGCTGCGCCAGCGCCGATCACCTGTTCCTTGGCCTGCTGGAAGAGATCGTGGGACGGCTGGCCGATATCCTCGAAGGGGTGGGGCGCGGGCTTGACGCGGTGACGCGCGATGTCTTCAGCGAGGCGTCGCAACAGGACAACGCGATCCTTCAGCGCGCGCTGGTGCAGACCGGCCTTCAGGGCGAAACGATGAGCCGCGTGCGACTTGGCCTTCTGTCGCTGGAACGCGCGATCGGCTATTTCAGCCAGAGCCTTGCCGCGCGCCACGAAGGCGACGGGCTGCGCAGCATCGTCACGGCGCTCAACCGCGACATCACCGCGCTCGAGGTGCATGTCGATTTCCTGTCGGGCCGTCTGAGCCTAGCGGTGGACGCGACGCTGGGGATGATCAACCTCGCGCAGAACGTGACCGTCCGCATCGTGTCGGTGGTGGCTGTGCTGTTTCTGCCGCCGACGCTGATCGCCTCGCTTTACGGCATGAATTTCAAGGATATGCCGGAACTCTCCTGGGCCTATGGCTATCCGTATGCGCTGACGGCCATGGTGGTCTCGGCGATCGGCACCTATCTCATCTTCAAGTGGCGCAAATGGCTCTGACGACGGCGATGATCGAGGTCCGCGACCTTCGGAAGGCGTTCCGGCTTCACAATCAGGGCGGGGTGGAAATCCCCGTCATGGCCGGGGCACAGCTTGACGTGGGGCGCGGCGAATGCGTGGCGCTGGTGGGGGCGTCGGGGGCGGGGAAATCCACGCTGATGCGGATGATCTACGGCAATTACCTTGCCGACGGCGGGGCGATCCGCGTGGCGGGGCTGGATGTCGTGCGCGCCGCCCCGCGCGAGATCCTGCAGATGCGGCGCGAGACGCTGGGCTATGTCAGCCAGTTCCTGCGCGTCGTGCCCCGGGTGCCCACGATCGAGGTGGTGGCCGAACCGCTTCTGGTCCTTGGCGCCGATCCGCAGGAGGCGGAGGCGCGCGCTGCCCAGCTGCTTGCGCGCCTTGCCATTCCCGAGCGGCTCTGGTCGCTGTCGCCCACGACCTTTTCGGGCGGCGAGCAGCAGCGGGTCAACATCGCCCGCGGCTTTGCCCATGCCTATCCGGCGCTTCTGCTGGATGAGCCGACCGCCAGCCTCGATGCCAAGAACCGCGAGACGGTGCTGTGTCTGATCGAAGAGGCCAAGGCGCGCGGCGCGGCGATCGTGGGCATCTTCCATGACGAGGCGGCCCGCGCCCGCGTCGCGGACCGCGAGGTGGACGTCTCGGCCTTTGCCCCCGCCGCCCGGGCGGAGGCGCTCTGATGGCGGGGCGTCTTTTTGCCGTGGTCGGCCCCTCGGGCGCAGGCAAGGACACGCTGATCGACGAGGCGCGCAGGGTCCGCCCCGACATCTGCGTCGCCCGCCGCGTCATCACCCGGCCTGCCGAAGCGGGCGGCGAGCCCTTCGAAGGCGTGAGCGAGGCCGAGTTCGACCGCCGCAAGGCCGCGGGCGCCTTCGCGCTGGACTGGGAGGCGCATGGCCTGCGCTACGGCATCCCCAAGGACATCGACCGCGCGCTGGATCAGGGGCGCGACGTGATCTTCAACGGCTCGCGCGCGGTTCTGGGCCTGGCCTGGGAGGAATATCCCGGCCTTGTCGTGATCCATGTCACGGCCTCGGTTCCCGTCCTTGCCGACCGTCTTGCCGCGCGGGGGCGCGAAAGCCGCGACGACATCGCCCGCCGGTTGGCGCGCGCGAGCTACGAGATCCCCTATGGCATCCCGATCCGCGTGGTGGAAAACGATGGCCGGCTGGAGACCGCCGTGGCGGCCTTTCTCGCCGCCCTTCAGCCGGAAAGGGTGTAGCGGTGGATGAGGTGAAACCGTCCCGCCGTCTCGCCGAAAAGACAGAGGTCCGTGACCCGGAAGGGGCGGGGCAGGAGCGGGGCCACGACGGGGGCCAGCGCCGCCTCGACCTGACGCGCCTCATCGTCGGTCAGGGCACCGGTCAGCGTCATGTGAAAGAGGAAATCCTCCATCACATAGGGATAGCCCCAGCGGTCGAGATGGGCGCGCTGGCGGGGCGTCAGCCGCTCGGGCCTGCGCCGCGCGATCTCATCGGCCGGGGCGGGGGCGCGGAAGGCATCGAGGCCGGTCACGACGCGCGCGGCCAGATCGGCCAGCGCGCCCGCATCGCCTTCGGGCGTCAGGGCAAGGAAGCCGCCAAGCCGGTGCAGGCGCAGGCCGTCCAGCGTGACGGGGGCCAAGTCTTCCGCCAAAGCGGCGGCTGCCCGGTGCAACCCCTCCGCCGTCGTCCCTTCGGCCAGCCGGAAGGGCGGCTTGATCGTGCCGTGAAAGCCATATTTCCGTGGCGTCCCGGTCAGCGCCTCGACGGGGCGGGGCAGGCCTGCGACGTCCGGATGGTCGGCCGCCGCGCCCCGCATCGCGTCCCAGCCCAGCCAGGCCGCGCCGAAATCCGCCAGCGGACCGGGTTCGGGCGCATAATAGATGGCGTAGCGGTCAAAGTCGGTCATCCGATGGCCCGATCCTGGAAATTTCACCTTTCCTCACCCCTTGTCAGGGGCTTGTCACAATCGCATGACACAAGCCCGCGAACCAGCGCGAAAGCCCGAGGTCCCGATGCCTGAAACGATCCTTGCCAATGCCACGCTCATCCTGCCCGACGGCAAGATGCGCGGCGCCGTGACGGTCGAAGGCGGCCGGATCGTCGAGATCGCCGAAGGCGGCGCGGTGCCGCGCGGGGCGGTGGACCTTGGCGGCGACATCCTCGCGCCGGGGCTGATCGAGCTGCACACCGACAACCTCGAACGCCATATCGAGCCGCGCCCCAAGGTGGACTGGCCCCATACGGCGGCGATCCTTGCCCATGACGCGGAACTGGCCGGGGTCGGGATCACGACCGTGTTCGATGCCCTGCGCGTGGGGTCGATCCAGAAGCGCGACACGAGCTACCGCCGCTATGCCCGCCCGCTTGCGAGCGAGATCCTTGACCTGCGGGCGCGCGGCGCGCTGCGCATCAGCCATTTCCTGCACCTGCGGGCCGAAGTCTGTTCCGAGACGCTGGCCGAGGAACTGGCCGAATTCACCCCCGGGGACAGCGTGGGCATCGTGAGCCTGATGGATCACACCCCCGGCCAGCGCCAGTTCCGCGACGTGGAGAAGCTGCGCGCCTATGTGCAGGGCAAGCGGGGCTATTCCGAGGCCGATTTTCAGGACCACATCGCCAATCTTCGGGCGCTTCGCGATGAATACGGCGACATGCACGAAGCCGCCGCCGTGGCCGAGGCCGCCCGCCTTGGTGCGGTGCTGGCAAGCCACGACGACACGACCGAGGATCACGTGACGACCTCAGCCGCCTATGGCATCCGGCTGGCCGAGTTTCCGACCACCGAAGAGGCCGCCTCCGCCTGCCACCGCGCGGGCATCGCGGTGATGATGGGGGCGCCGAACCTGATCCGGGGCGGGTCGCATTCCGGCAATGTCGCGGCCGAGGATCTTGCCCGGATGGGGCTTCTGGACATCGTCTCGTCCGACTATGTGCCGGCGGCGCTGCTGATGGCGGCCTTCCGCCTTGGCGCGCTTTGGGACGACCTGCCGCGCGGGATCGCCACCGTCACCGCCGCCCCCGCCGCCGCAAGCGGGCTGCATGACCGGGGCCGCATCGCCGAAGGGCTGCGCGCCGACCTGATCCGCATCGCCCTTGCCGGCGAAACGCCCGTCGTCCGCGCCACCTGGGTCGCCGGCCAGCGCGTCGCCTGACCCCTTGGATTTCACACCGGAGCCTGACATGACCGAGACGCACGACGCCTTCACCGCCCCCGGCCGCTTCTGGCGGGGCAACCTGCATACCCATTCCACCCGGTCCGACGGCGTGCTGGAGCCCGAAGAGGTCTGCCGCCGCTACCGTGCCGAAGGGTATGATTTCCTTGCGCTGACGGACCATTTCATCGGCCTTTACAAATATCCGATCACCGATACCACGCCGTTCCGGTCGAACGACTTCACCACCATCCTCGGGGCGGAACTGCATTCCGGCGCCACCTCGAACGGCGAGCTGTGGCACATTCTTGCCGTGGGCCTGCCCGAGGATTTCGCCCCCGGCCACGCGCCCCACTTCTTCCCGGTCGAGGGGATGGAGACCGGCCCCGAGATCGCCGCGCGCGCGGTCGAGGCCGGTGCCTTCGTCGCCATCGCCCATCCGCAATGGTCGGGCCTGACGCTGGCCGATGCCCGCACGATCGAGGCGGCCCACGCGGTCGAGATCTACAACCACGGCTGCGCCGAGGGCTGCGACCGCGCCGACGGCTTTGCCATCGCGGACCTGCTTCTGTCCGAAGGCCGCCGTCTGAGCCTGTGCGCCACGGACGACGCGCATTTCTCCGAACCCGACCATTTCGGCGGCTGGGTCATGGTGAAGGCGCAGGAGAACACGCCCGAGGCGCTGGTCGCGGCGCTGAAGGCGGGGCATTACTATTCCTCGCAGGGGCCGGAACTGCGCGGCGTGACGATCGGACCCAAGTCGGTCGAGGTCGAATGCTCTGCCGTCCGCTCGGTCATCGTGCAGGGCTACGGTCAGGCGGCCAAGGCCGTGCATGGCCAGTCGATGACAAAGGCCAGCGTCTCGCTTGACCGCTTCGTCAACTCGCCCTGGCTGCGGGTGACGGTGATCGATCATTCCGGCCGCCGGGCGTGGTCGCAGCCCTACTGGCGCTGAAACGGCCCGCAGAAGCCGCCCCGCCTTGATCCTGCGCAACCCGGACGCGGCCCGCTTGCGCTAGCCTGTCCGGGAAATGAGCGGGCTCGCGCCGAGTTGACGCGAATTCCCCTCGCCAAGCCCTTGGCGGGGGGGAAATCGTCACGAAGGGGCCTTGATCTGTGCGCCGCTATGGTATGGGAAACAGCGCGGTCCATGTCCGGCCGCCGGGGCCGTCCGCCCCGCCAGATCAGGAGCTTTCGTCGTGTCTCGTCGCCCTCTTTTCCTGTCCCGGTCCGCCCGTCCTGCGCTGATCGCCCTTGCCGTGGCGCTGCCCGCCGCCGCGCAGGCCGTGCAGTCGGCCGACACGCTTTCCGCGCAATGGGCCGCCTATCAGGCGGTGAAGCCGAAATCGGTGCTGGACCTGCAACCCTTCCGCGAGACGACGACGGCCAAGCTGTCCTCGGGCGCGGGCCTGAGCTTCGTCTCGGTCAATCCGAACGTGAACGCCTGGTTCCTTGCCACCATCGAGGCGTCGGGCGCGGACCCGGTCTCCTACCACATCGAGAACCCCCATGCCCGCACCCAGACCGTTGCGCTGGTGCCGGGGGCGCAGCCGAAGCTCGCGCTTGGCGGGCCGCAGGGCGACATGCTCTGCGATCCCTGGACGACCGATCTTCCGAAGGCCAAGGCCACGCGCCAGCCCTATGCGCCGATTTGCGGCGGCAGGCTTTATCTGCGCAACCCCGCCGTGGGCCATGCCTCGACGCTGGAAAGCGTGACGGATTTCCTGCGCAACAACATCTGGGGCGGGGATGCGGTCGTCAACTTCGTCAAGGACACGCTTTACAAGGATGCCTTTCAAGAAAAGGCGAACGAGACCGCCGATGCCGGCGTGACGCCCGAGAACGTGGGGCCGGGGGCTGCCCTCGTCGAGAAGGTGAACGGTGACTATCCCGCGATCACGGGCCGCACGGGGCTGACGCTCACCGGCGTCAAGGACGGCCGGATGGCGCTTGGCCTGTGGTATCCGGTGACGGGGCTGAGCGGGGTCTACGCCTCGGCGATGGAGCCGCGCGCCCTTGCCAAGTCGGTCCTTGAAAGCGGCGGCCATGCCAATGCGCTCGACAACGTCGAACGGACCTCGGTCGATTATCTGGCCGCGTTCGATCTGTCGAAGTTCAACGTGGGCTATGCGGTCGGCACCGCCCATCCGGATGTGGGCTGGTCGCCGCGCCCGCCGGCCAGCATGCAGAACCCCAGCCTTCCCGGCCCGGACGGGATCGGCACCGTGAAGCCGCTGGTGCGGACCGGCATGATCGACCCGGCCCTTGCCTCCAAGGCCATCGCCACCTTTACCGGCGGGTTCAAGCGCGAACATGGCGCCTTCAAGCACGGCCCCTTCTCGGAGCGGAACGCCGGCAGCCATTACGGCTTCGTCGAGCAGGGCGCGATCCTGAGCAAGCTTCAGCCGGGCCTTGCGACGCTTTACGTGCTGGCCGATGGCACGATCGGCATGAAGACCTGGGAAGCCTCCGATGACGCGATGCTGCCGCAGGTCCGCTTTGCGCGCCAGAACGGCGTGCCGCTGGTGGTGACCGACCCCAAGACCGGCAAGCCGGTTCCGGGCGATTACGTGTCGAACTGGGCCTTTGGCAACTGGTCGGGCTCGGCCGAGGCGCATCTGCGCACGCTGCGGGCGGGGGCCTGCATGAAGACCGCGGGCGACAAGCGCTTCCTGATCTACGGCTATTTCTCGACCGTGACGCCCTCGGGCATGGCGCGGGTGTTCCAGTCCTATGGCTGCGACTACGCCATGATCCTCGACATGAACGCGATCGTGCACACCTACATGGCGCTTTACGTGCGGCAGGGGAACAATGTGCAGGTCGAACACATGGTCCCGGCGATGGCCAAGCTGGACAAGGAGGGGCCGAACGGCGCCGTGCAACCGCGCTTCCTGTCCTTCCCCGACAACCGCGACTTCTTCTACCTGACACAGAAGGATTGACCCCATGCGCGGCTGGCGCGCCTTCGCGGGACTGGTTCTGGCCGCACTGGCCGCCATGCCCGCAGGCGCCCAGTCGATGCGCGAGGCGAACAACGCGGCGCTCATGCGCCAGCTTCACGACCTGCGCGGCCTGACCGCCGCGCAGGTGGCCCGGGTCGAGGCGATCTTTGCCCGCTCGCCCATCATCGGGCAGGGCAATCCCGCCGTCACCGTCCACCCGATGACCCCCGCCGAATGCGCGGCGCGCATACCGGGCGGCCCGGAGGGCTACCGCAATCCCCGCTTCGAACGGATCTGCGGCGGGCGCTACCTCGCTCCGCTCTACGATCCCGCCACCCAGCGGCCCGAAGACGCCAAGGTCTGCATCGACCAGTTCGAATTTCCCGACATCCCCTGCACCTATCCCGTGGTCTGGACCACCGCGCGCGAGGCGGCCGAGATCTGCGCCGCGGTGGGAGAGCGGATCTGCGACGCGCATGAATGGGAAGGCGCCTGCGACGGGGCGCTGAAGCCGCCCGATTACCGCTTCGATCTTGCGCAGGGCATGTCGATGGAAGGTGCGGTCGAACGGATGCGCGCGGCGCACAACTGGGCCTATTCCCCCTCCGCGCGCTGGAGCTATGGTCCGGCCTATGCGCCCGGTGTCTGTGCGGCGGACAGCGCGAAGTCACCCGGCTGCGACGGCGGCAGCTATGCGACCTGCGGGTCGAACACCTATCCCGACGGCAGCTTTCCGCGCTGCGTGAGCCCGCTTGGCGTCTATGACCTGAACGGCAACGCGGCCGAACACATGAACCTGCCGCTGGCGCCCGACCAGATGGCCAGCGCGGGATCGACCACGCTTGGCGTGACCGAGATGAAGGGAAGCTGGTTCATCTTCGACCGCTTTCGCGCCCATCCCGACTGGTGCCGCTGGCGCGCGCCGTTCTGGCACGGCTCGCGCGTGCTGAGCCCCGCGAGCCACGAGAACTATCACCTGGGCTTTCGCTGCTGCAAGACGCTGCGCTGAGGGTCACTTCGCAACCGAGGCCATCAGCGCCTCGGCGTCCGGGATCGGCCCGTCGCTGCTGATGAGCGCGGAGAGCCCGGGGTCTTGCAGCACCTCGGCCAGCGGACGCGGCTTGCCGTTCACGAAGGCGGTCGCGCTTACCAGCCGGATACCGTGGCTGTAGTCGGCATAACGCGCCACATGCACCGTGCTGAGCGGCTGGATCGGCTTGCCGTCGGGTTCGTGCCATCCGTAGATCGCCACCTTGCCGGGCGCGTGGCGGAGCCGGTTGGTCAGCACGACATCCTTCTGATGGCCGGCGACCAGCTCGTCCTTGCCGAGTGCCGCGCCAAGCTGGCCATCCACCGTCTCGTTGTGGCGCAGCACATAGTCGGTCGAGGTCATCATCGGCCCGGCGGGCATCGGGCGCGGTGTCAGGCGGATGCGCGCCTGACGGTAGATCGCATCCACCATCTTCGGCGTGGGCAGCAGGAAGCCCAGACGCAGCGCGATGCGCGCCGCGGTGGGCAGGCCCAGCGGCGTGCGGATGAAATCGCGATCCGTGCCGACGGCAAGGTAATCGGGCATCACGCAGACCGTCAGCCGCAGCGGCCGCCCGTCGGCGGCGTGCCCGGTGAAGGTGACAGGGACCAGTTCGCGCAGGAAGGTCGGCACGTTCCCCGCAAGGACCTGCCGCTGCACCACGGCGTCGCGCAGTTTGCCCGACAGCGCCGCCACCCGTGTCACGAAGGCCATGCCCGTCGGGGCGGTCTGCGGGCGCGCGGGGATCGCGCGGGCAAGCGCGGGGCTGCACGGCGCCTCGGTCGTGGGGGCCGCACCCTGTGCCGCGCTCGCAAGTCCGAGAACCGTGATGACGATCGCGCCCATCCGCGCGATCCCAGAGGATCTTCGCTGCATGTCCTGCCTCGTTCCGGTTCCGCCTTGGGTGCAAGGGTGGCGGTTGACATTGTGTCCCTGACCTCTTTCCAACCGATGAATGCCGTTTTCGTCAAGTCTGCGGCGTCCGGACCCGCAGAAAGCCGCCGACGGCGCGGGGCAGGGCCCTTGCGGACGGGCCCCGCCCGGGCAATCCTGATGCGCCTGTCACAAGCCCGACATGTGGCGGCGATATCTCGCCGGACGACACGACTGGAGGCCGCCTTGACCCTGCCCATCACCTTCCTGCACCTGACCGACCTGCATATCTCGGCCCCCGAGCGGGGCGACGAGACGCTGAACGGGGACACGCTGGCCGCGCTCGATGCCGCGATAGACCGGATCGCGGGCATGGACTTCCCGCCGGCCTTCGTGGCGATCAGCGGGGACCTGACGCATCGCGGCGACCCGGAAAGCTATCGCCTGCTGGCCGGCCGGCTGGAGCGGATCGCCGCGCCGAAGGTGCTGGCGCTTGGCAACCACGATGCCCGCGGGCCTTTCCGCGCCGAGATCCTCGGGCAGGAGGGCGAGGCGCCCTTTGTCCATGACGGGGTGATCGGCGGGGTCCATGTGATTGTCCTCGACACGATGGTGCCCGGCCGGATCGGCGGCGCGCTGGACGCGGCGCAGTTCGCCCATCTCGCGGCCGCGCTCGACGCGCAGGCCGGGCTGCCGAAGATCGTCGTGATGCACCACCCACCTGCCGTCGATCCCGACAGCGACCTGATCTGGCACAGCCTGAACCCCGCCGATACCGCGCGTCTGGCCGAGATGATCCGCGGCCGGGTCGCGGGCATCCTGTGCGGCCATGTGCATGTCCCCCGCGTGAGCCATTGGCACGGCGTGCCGGTGGTGGTGGGCAACGGGCTGCACGACCTGATCGACCCGCTGACGCGCGAGGGGATGCGGATCATGGACGCGACCGGCTTCGGCCTGTGCACCCTGCGCGAGTCGGGCCTGACGGTGGAATTCGTGCAACTGCCCCACGCCGGGCGCGAGGTCACGCGGCTCTCGGCCGAAACCGTGCGGGGCTTCCGCTAGTCGCCCGACGCTGCCGCAGGGCGGGCCCGTGCGGGAGGCAGGTCCCGTGCTGGCCGGCTTGAGCGCATTGCGGACGCTTTTCGGAGCAGGGTATCAAAGACTGCTATCGCTCGAAGGACGGCCCGAATGCCTGTTATCCGCAAAAGTGACGTCTCACTGGAATACCCAACCTCCGCGCATATCGCGCGGGGCTTTGGAGAGTTTACCGCCAAGCTCTACAGCGACGATGGCGGGTTGACCCAATTCGGTGCATTCGTGGAAGTCCTGCCCCCGGGCTCGCGCTCTGGCAACGCCCACTGGCATGAGCATGAGGACGAATTCATCTACGTTTTGGAGGGCACCTTACGCGTGTGCGAGGGCGACTTGGAACATGATCTCCTGCCCGGAGACGCAGCGGCCTTCCGGGCGAACCACCCGGTCGGCCATTTCCTGAAGAACGTGTCCTCTCATGACGTAAGTTACCTTGTCGTCGGAACCCGGGCCGAGCGCGACGTGGTGCACCTTACGGATGAGGATGGCGTTCTGCACAGAACTGGGAAGACCAGGGTCTGGACCGATACCAAGGGGCAAACAATCGACCGATGACCAAGGGAGGCTTGGTCCAAGAGCCAGTCATAGACGACATCTCCCGACGCCGTCGCCGAAAGTCGCCATGCTCCCTGCAAGGCCATCCGTCCCACAAGGCACACCTCGGCAAAAGGCCCGCCACCGGGGCGGGCGTTTGCGGTTCTGCGGAGCGCGCGCGGCCTCAGCCTTCGGCGGGTTTCGTCTCGGCGGTCTGTGCCTCGGCGGCGCGGGCTTCGGCGGCCTCCTTGCGCTGCTTGCGGATCGCGTCGGCGATGAAGTAGTGCGACAGCCCGTGATAAAGCGGATCGGGCGAGATGATGCGCGACACGCCGTAGCCGATCACCGCGGTCGCCATCACGGGCACCAGAAGCGCGTTGTTGCCGGTCATCTCGACGATGATGACGAAGGCCGTCATCGGCGCCTGAACGACGCCGGCGAAATAGCCCGCCATCCCGAGGACAGCGGCAAGGCCCGCCGGCGCGCCGAAGACCAGACCGATCGTGCTGCCAAGCCCCGCGCCCACCGCAAGCGACGGCGCGAAGAGGCCGCCCGGAATGCCCGACAGCGTGGACGAGATCGTCGCGATGAACTTCGTCAGGAAGAACTCGGGCGGCAGCGGCGTGCCCTCGATCGCGCTGCGGGCTTGCGAATAGCCCGTGCCGAAGGTCATGCCGCCCGACAGGACGCCGATGCCGGCGACGATCAGGCCCGCCACAAGGGCCACGAGGATCACGCGCGTGAGGCTCGTCACGCTCTGCCAGCGGCGGATACGCTTGGTGATGGTCAGCACGCCCGCGCTGAAGGCCGCGCCGAAGACCCCGCCCACGACGCCGCAGACGATGACCAGCGGCCAGTCGCCGGGAAACTCGGCGACCGCGTGGCTCACGCCGAAATAGGTGTAGTTGCCTACCAGCGCGATCGAGGCGATGCCTGACAGGATCACGGTGGTCAGCACGATGCCGTTGGTGCGCACATGGTAGCTGCGGCTCATCTCCTCGATGGCGAAGACGATCCCGGCCAGCGGCGTGTTGAAGGCGGCGGCGATGCCCGCGGCGGAGCCCGCAAGGATCAGGCCGCGCGCGTGGACAAGCCGGCCAAGCTTGGCGGCCTTGAGCATGAAGGCGGCGCCGATCTGCACGGTCGGACCTTCGCGCCCGATCGAGGCCCCCGCGCCGAGCGCGAGGATCGTCATGATCACCTTGCCGATCACGACCTTGAGCGTCAGGTAGTTGCCGCGGTTCTCATCCTCATGCAGGTGCCGCGCCGCGATGACCTGCGGAATGCCGCTGCCCTGCGCGCCCTGGAACTGGAAGTGGGTGGCCACCGCGAAGGCGACGAAGGCCCCGGGCGTCAGCACGAGCGGGATGTAGCTGTGCCAGCCGCCCCCGCCGGTGATGTCGAGAAAGACCCCCTGCGCAAGGTCGGCAGCCTTGGCGAAGGCGGCCGAAAAGGCCCCGATGGCGATCGCCCCGATCCAGAACACGAGCCGCGCGCGCCAGTGGCGCGGCGATGCGATCAGCGCCCGTGACCGCCGGACCACCCGCAAAGCCTTCGACTTCCCCTTCGCCATCATCCCCTCGCTTGTCTGCGTTTCCGATGCGCCTTTGACCGGGCCGGCGCAACCCCGCAACCCTTTGCAGGGCCGACTTTCCCCAAGTTTTGATCACGTTTCCGTGCATCGGCATTGTCGAGCATCACCGCCGCCTGCGCCCATTGCAAGCGGTCCCGCGCGCCTGACCGACGCCGCACTCTTACAATCCGCAAGTCCGGATGGGAAGGCGGCTGGCGGCAGGGGCGGGCAAGCGGGTCGTGCCTTTCGCGCGGTCAGCCCCGCGCCGCACCCGGGCCGATCCGGCCGCCCAGATCGTCCGCGATGTGCTGGCGGATGATCGAGTCGAAATCGGCGTCGCCCCGGAAGCCGAGCGCCGTCGCGCGGGCCGCGTCGAAGGCCTGTGGCCAGCCCGCGACGATGCGGGCAATGCCGTCGTCCGGCACCTCGCGGATGAGCCGCACCGCCTCGGGGCCCGCGATCCGCTCGAGCGCCGCGATCTCGTCGGCGACGGTGGCCGACAGGGCGGGCATCGACAGGCAGCGCTGGGCGCCGAGCGGCGCGGTGTCCATCCCGGCCGCGTGGATCAGGTAGCCCACCGCCGCGCGGGGCGAGCAGAACCAGTGCCGCGTCTCGCGCGGGACGGGCAGGGCGGCCGGTTCTCCGATCAGCGGCTCGCGCAGGATGCCCGAGAAGAAGCCCGAGGCCGCGCGGTTGGGCTTGCCGGGCCGGATCACCACGGTGGGCAGGCGGATGCCCACGCCATCGACAAGGCCGCGCCGCGAATGATCGTTGAGCAGAAGCTCGCAGATCGCCTTTTGCGTGCCGTAGCTCGTGAGCGGCGCGGGGGCGAAGTCGTCGGGGATCACCTCGGGGAAGGGCGCGCCGAACACCGCCAGCGACGAGGTGAAGACCAGCCGCGGGCAATAGGGCGCGCGCGCGCCCTCGGCCCGGATCGCGGCCAGAAGCGCCTCCATCCCGCCAAGGTTGATGCGGTATCCCTTGTCGAAATCCGCCTCGGCCTCGCCCGAGACGATGGCGGCGAGGTGGAAGATCAGGTCGGGACGCCCCGCCACCAGACGGGCGGCGGCTGCCGGGTCCGACAGGTCCGCGGCCGCACAGGTCACGGGCAGGTCGGTGTCGGGCCGCGGCGGAGCGGCGATGTCGGCAAGGGTCAGGCCGGTGATCGCGCGCGCGCCCACCGCGCCCTCGGCCAGCAGTTGCCCGGTGAGCTTGCGGCCGATCATGCCACCCGCGCCAAGGATCAGAATATGCATCGCGTCCCCCTTCGGTCTTGCGCGCATCATCGGGGCAGGGGGGCGGAAGGCAAGGGGAAAGAGGGCAGGCACGGACGCCTTCGGCCCGATGCGCGGCGCAAGGCGCCCCGGTGTCATCCCGCGCGTCGTCCCCCGCCGCGTGTGCCGGCCTTTCCCGGGCCGAAAGGAAACGCCGGGCGGTGTTGCCACCGCCCGGCGTCATCGTCGTTCAGGTCGTCTCGTCGATCAGTAGCCGAAGAGCGCCGCGCCCTTGGCAAGGGCGATCCACACGCCGATCAGGAACGGGATGCCGACCGCCAGCCAGAACACCACGCCACCCGCGCCGAATTCGCCGCGCGCGGCCGTCTTGGCCCCGGCGCCGCCGGTCTTGTCGTGCTGCAGCGCGCGCTCTTGCGCCAGTTCGTCGTCGCTCATGAAGTGCTTGTCGGCGACCGGGCGCACCAGCGCGTTGCAGATCAGGCCCAGCAGCAGAAGCCCCGCCATGATATACAGCGTCCGGTCATAGACGAGGTTCTTCGCCACGCCATGATCAAGCTGGTATTGACGCACCGAGGCGATCAGCATCGGGCCGATGATGCCCGCGGCCGACCATGCGGTGATGAGACGGCCGTGGATGGCGCCCACCATCTGCGTGCCGAAGATGTCGGCAAGGTAGGCCGGCACGGTCGAGAAGCCGCCGCCATACATCGACAGGATCACGCAGATCGACAGCACGAAGAGGCTTGCCGCACCCATGTGGCCCCAGGTGGGCAGCAGGATGTAGGTGACCATGCCCAGGATGAAGAAGACGTAGTAGGTCGTCTTCCGCCCGATCTTGTCCGACAGCGAGGCCCAGAACAGGCGGCCAAGGCTGTTGAAGAGCGAGATCAGGCCCACCAGACCCGCCGCTGCTGCCGCGATCGCCGCCGTTTGCGCGGTCGCCGACATGCCGGCGCCGCCGTTGGCCAGCAGGTGCGGGCCGAACACGTCGGTCAGCATCGGGCTTGCCATCGAGATCACGCCGATGCCGGCGGTCACGTTGAGGCAGAGCACCAGCCAGATCAGCCAGAACTGCGGGGTGTGCACCACGCGGTCGAGGTGAACGTGACGCTTGGTGATCATCGCGTTGTTGGCGTCGGCGTCCTTCTGGGTCCAGCCCTCGGGCAGCCAGCCAACGGGGGCCACGCGGAAGCTGAAGGCGCCGATCGACATGACGACGAAGTAGATCGCGCCAAGGATGATCATCGCCTGCGGCACGCCCTGAATCCCGTCATGCGAGAAGGTCTTCATCAGCCAGACCGCGAGCGGGGCCCCGATCATCGCGCCGCCGCCGTAGCCCATGATGGCAAAGCCCGTGGCCATGCCGCGCCGGTCGGGGAACCACTTGATGAGGGTCGAGACCGGCGTGATGTAGCCAAGGCCCTGACCGATGCCGCCGATCACCCCGGTGCCGAGGTAGAACAGCCACAGCTGGTGCATCGCGACGCCAAGGCCGCCAAGCGCCATGCCGCCACCCCAGCAGATCGCGGCGTAAAAGCCGGCCTTGCGGGGGCCCGCATGTTCAAGCCAGCCGCCCCAGATCGCGGCCGAGATGCCGAGAATGGCGATGAAGGTCTCGAAGACGTGCACTTCGGCCGGAACGGTCCAGTTGCAGCTCGTCGTCGTCAGAGCGCTGATGAAGCTCATGTTGCCGCAGGTGGCCGCGGGGTTCGCGATCAGCTGCGTCATCGGTTTCCAGAACACCGAGAAGCCATAGGCCATCCCGATGCACAGGTGGATGCAAAGGGCCGCCGGCACGACAAGCCATCGGTTGTAGCCCGGTCCGGCAATGATCTTTTCGCGGCTCAGGATCGACCCCGAGCCATCCGCTGTGATGGACGCCATAAGCGTTTATCCTCCCCTGTCTTGCGAAACATCCGCACCTCTGCGTGGCAGGGGTCTCCCTCGGATGCCTGCGGTATACGACCGCACACGGGGTTGTGACATGCTTCCGCGCAATTGGTCAAATGATTTTGCCACTTCTCGCGTGCGACGAAAGTCCGAGCCGATTTGCAAGCCTCAGGGTGGTCAGCCCGGTCCTGACCGGTCCATCGGGGGGGAGGAACCCGGGGCAGGGTGCGACAAATCGACCGTTGCCGGGCCGTGAGGGCCTCCAGGGCCTTTGTTGCCGGAATCGCTTCAATTCCGCCGTTCAGCCACCATTTTTGCGCCCAAATCTGGGATAAATCTCAAATTCGGGAAAGGTGTCGGGTGATTGGTGCCGGACATGTGCCCGGGCATGGGTCCGGACAATGCGTAATGGAGTTGGACATGCAGACCGTATTTTCCACGCCGGGTGGGCTTCAGCTTGGCAGCATCGTAAGCGGCTTTGTCGCCGACAGCAGTCACGGCAAGATCGATTTTCTCGATTACACCGCGGGTTACTGGACCTTCCTCTTCAGCCATCCGAAGGACCGCACCCCGGTCTGCACGACCGAGGTCGCCGACATCGCCAGCCAGCGTCACGAGTTCGAGGCGCTTGGCGTCAAGGTGCTGGGCTTCTCCGGCGACAGCGTGGACGATCACATGGGCTGGATCGCCGAGATCGAACAGACCTTCGACGTCAAGGTGTCCTTCCCCATCATCGCCGATCCCGCGGGCAAGATCGCGGACCGATACGGCATGATCCACCCGAAGGTCAGCGCGGGGGAATGCGTGCGCAAGTCGATCGTCATCGACCCCAGCCACCGCGTCCGATTCATCTGCGAATATCCGATGGAGGTCGGGCGCAACAGCGCCGAGATCCTGCGGGTCATCCGGGCGCTGCAACTGAGCGAACGGCACGCGGTCGCCACGCCCGCGGCCTGGACGCCGGGCGTTCCGGTCATCATCCCCATGGCCCAGAACAACCAGACCGCGACCCGCCGGTTCGGGCAGAACTGGGTCGAGGTGCTGCCCTACCTGCGCGCGGTCTATGCGCCGGAATGACCCGGCGCGGAGCCGTCAGCCCTTGGGCGTCATCCGGAGGTCGGCGGTGCGGGCATGCGCCTCCATGCCTTCCACGCGCGAGATCGTGGCGGTGACCTCGGCCAGCGTCTGAAGCGCCGGCGGCTCGACGCGCTGCCATGTCACGGTGCGCAGGAACTTGTGCACCGAGAGCCCGCCCGTGTAGCGCGCCGCCCCCGAGGTGGGCAGCACGTGGTTCGTCCCGCTTGCCTTGTCGCCGAAGGCCACCGTCGCCTCGGGCCCGAGAAAGAGCGAGCCATAGGCATTGAGCCGCGCCTTCCACCAGTCGAGGTCGGCCGCCTGCACATGCAGATGCTCGGGCGCGATGCGATCGGCCTCGTCCGCCATCGCCTCGCGGTCGGAGACAAGGATGATCTCGCCCAGATTGGCCCAGGCCGCGCGCGCGGCAGAGCGGTTGGGCTCGGGCAGGGCGTCGCAGCAGGCGGGCACATGGGCCGCCACGGCCTCGGCCACGGCGCGGCTGTCGGTGACCAGCCAGACCGGCGTGTTCGGCCCGTGCTCGCACTGGCCCACGAGGTCGGCCGCGACCACGCGGGGATCGGCGGTCTCGTCCGCGACGATCAGCACATCGGTCGGACCCGCCAGCATGTCGATGCCGACCCGGCCGAACAGCTGGCGCTTGGCTTCCGTCACGAACTGGTTTCCGGGTCCGACAAGGATATCGGCGCGCGGCAGCCCGAAAAGTCCGAAGGCCATCGCCGCCACCCCCTGCACGCCGCCAAGCGCCAGCACCCGGTCCGCGCCGCAAAGCTTCAGCGTGTAAAGGATCGCGTCCGGCACGCCCGCGGGGGCATCCGCGCGGGGCGGCGAGACGGCGGCCACATGCGCCACACCCGCGACCCGCGCCGTCGTCACCGTCATCAGCGCCGAGGCGATGTGGCTGTAGCGCCCGCCGGGCACGTAGCAGCCCGCCGAGGCCACCGGCAGGATGCGCTGGCCCGCGAACAGGCCCGGGCGCAGTTCCACCTCGACCTCTGTCAGGCTGGCGCGCTGCGCCTCGGCGAAGCGGGCGATGTTCTGATGCGCCCAGTCGATGGCGTCCTTCAACTCTTGCGGCACGCGGGCGCAGGCGGCCTCGATCGCGGCTTCGGGCACGATCACCTCGCCCTCCCAGCCATCGAGGCGGCGCGCCACGGCAAGGGCGGCGGCCTCGCGTCCCGTCTCGATCTCTTCGAGGATGCGCGACACGGTGGGACCGACGCCCGCGATGGTTTCAACGTCCTGCGGAAGACCGCGCTTGAGAAAGGTCTGGGTCATCTCGGGGCATCCTTTGTCCGATGGCGCCTGCCTAGCGGACGGGGCGGCGGAGTCCACCCGTTTTGCGGACCGCGCCGATAAAGCGCCCGTGAAATCGGGTTCTGACCCGAAGCCCCGGACGCGAAGCCCCGGACCCGAAGCCCCGGACCCGAAGCCCCGGACCCGAAGAAGGAGGGGCCGCGCTTCTGGGGAAAGCGCGACCCCAAGGCCGGGCGACGTTAATCGACGTCGCGTGGTCCGGCCTGCCGTGTCCTGCCGTGAAGCATGGCAAGAGCAGGGTGTCCCCATGCCGGCGGCTGGCAAGCCTGCGCCGGGCCGGGAAAAGGAATTGCGCCAGACAGGGATGGGCCGTGTTCGCTCAGCCCTTTGGGGCTGCCTAGCAACGCCCCCCTGTCAGAAACCTGACGCAGCGTGATACTTCCGTGATCGCCGAGCGCGGTTGTGTTTTCGTCAAAACCGGGCAGAGTTTCGGCAGGCCACAGAAAGAGGGCCAAGGGAGGATCGCATGACGACACGGACGGCACAGGCCCCCGCACGCCGGATCACCGCGGACGAGGCCGCGGCGATGGTGAAGCCGGGGATGTGGATCGATTACGGCGCAGGGCTCGGCCAGCCGGATGTTTTCGACGCGGCTCTGGCGCGGCGAATCGGCGACCTGAGCGGCATCCGCATCCGCAACTGCCTGTCCACCCGCCCTCGCGCCGTGATCGAGGCGGACCCCGAGGGCCAGCATGTCCACACGGTCAACCTGCATTTCTCGGGCTACGACCGGCGCAAGCACGACAGCGGGCTGTCCCATTACATGCCGGTGAACCTCGGCGAGATCCCGGATTACTATCGCCGCTTCATCGATCCGGTGGACATCGTGGTGGTGAAGACCTGCCCGATGGACGAGAACGGCTATTTCAACTTCACCGCCGCCACGCTCTGGCACCGCGCCGTGATCGAGCGCGCGCGGTGCGTGATCGTCGAGGAATGCGCGGGCCTGCCCTATGTGATGGGCGAAGAGACGGGCGTGCATGTCTCCGAGGTCGATTTCATCATCGAGGGGGATGGAAAGCCCGCGGCCGAACTTCCCAACCCGGCCGCGACCGACGTTGACCGCGCCGTGGCCCGGCTCATCACGCAGGAGATCGACGACGGCGCCTGTCTCCAGATCGGCATCGGCGGCATGCCCAACGCGGTCTGCGGCCTGATCGGGGAAAGCGGGATCAAGGATCTGGGCATCCACACCGAGATGCTGACCGACGGCATTGTCGAGCTTTACCGCAAGGGCATGGTCTCGGGGGCGAAGAAGCAGATCGACCCCGGCAAGATCGTGGCGACCTTCGCGCTTGGCTCGAAGACGCTTTACGACACGATCGACCGCAACCCCGATTTCGACTTCCAGCCGGTGGACTGGACGAACCTGCCGCACCGCATCATGCTCAACGACCGCGCGGTGTCGATCAACAACACGACCCAGATCGACCTTCAGGGGCAGGCGGCCAGCGAATCCGACGGGCATCGCCACATCTCGGGCACCGGCGGGCAGCTTCAGTTCGTGCGCGGCACCTATGCCAGCCGGGGCGGCAAGAGCTTCATCTGCCTCTCGTCGGTCTATGAACGGGGCGGCAAGCGCAAGAGCCGGATCGTGCTCAGCCTCACGCAGGGCAACATCGTCACCACGCCGCGCTCGGACATGATGTATGTCGTCACCGAATACGGGATCGTGAACCTCAAGGGCAAATCCGTGCCGGAACGGGCGCGGGCGCTGATCTCCATCGCCCACCCCGATTTCCGCGAGGAACTGGAACGGCAGGCCTACGATCACCGGCTGCTGCCGCGCGGGTTCTTCTGACCCGGCAAGACCGGACCCGGCAGGCCGATCCTCAGTTGGTCGCGGCGCAGGGCAGAAGGCCCTGCACCGGGGTCGCGGTGTAGCTGTCGAGCACCGCGCCCCCCGCCGTGCGCTTGAGCAGGACAGGATGGCCCGTCCGCGTGAACCGGCCGAGCGTGGCCGCCGAAGGCTCGCCTACCGTGACCAGAAGGCCCGGCGCCTTGCACAGGTGCTGCGGGATCGCGCCCCGGAACAGGTAGCGTTCGGGCGCGGTGATCGACCAGACCGGCACGCGCGGCAGGTAGAAGGCAAGGCTTCCGGTCAGACCGTAATGCGTCGTGGCGATCCACTGCGCCCCGTTCTGCGTGGCGGTCGCGCGCAAAGCGGTCAGGAACCTTGGCCAGCCCTTCGTCTCGTTGGGCGGGTTGTGACCCGGAAAGATCGCCGTTCCGGGCCAGAGCGCCAGCGCGAAGACGACAGAGGCCACCGCCATCGCCCCTCCGGCCGCGGCCCAGACCGCGCCCGCGCGCCAGCGCCGCGCGCCAAGGGCGGCCAGAACGGCAAGGCCGGGGAAGATCGGGATCAGCCAGTTCGCCTGCACATCCGTATGCAGCGCGTGGTAGGCCATGTAGAGAACCAGCGGCGCCGTCAGCCAGATCTGGAACCGCCCGGTCTCTGTCCCGGGCCGCAGGCCGCGCAGCGCGCCGTAGGCGATGCCCGGCGTCACCTCCAGCACGACAAGGGCAAGGAACAGGGCCAGCCCGCCGATCTCGGCCCCATGGCCGGCGCCCACGCGCCCGAACTGGCGTGTGAGCCCGACCCAGTGATGCGCGTCGTTCCAGAGCGCGAAGGGCACCAGCACCAGAAGCGCCAGCCCCGCCGCCGCCCAGACCACGGGGCGTTTGAGCGCCTGCCGGCCCTCCCGGCTTCCGATCAGCCAGAGCGTGAGTCCGACCCACAGGAACAGGTTGGTGAATTTCGACAGCACCCCGAGCCCCGCGCCAAGACCTGCAAGCACCCACCAGCGCGTCGCGCGGTCGGGGGCGGCTATCGCCTCGGTCACGGCCCAGGCGGTCAGCGCCCAGAAGAAGGTCGAGGGCGCATCCGGCGTCGCCGTGAATCCGAGGATCAGCGCAAGGGCGGTGGCGTTGTAGAACAGCGCCGCCATCCGCGCCACGCGCTCTTCGCCCGAGGCAAGCCATGCCATGCGCCAGACCATGGGCGTGACGGCGGCAAAGGCCGCGACCGAGATGAAGCGCACGCCGAAGCGGTTCGTGCCAAACAGCGCCTCGCCCGCCGCGATCATCCAGGCGATCACCGGCGGGTGGTCGTAATAGCCCGCCGAGGGAACCGTGGCCCAAAGCGCGTAGTAGGCCTCGTCCTCGACCAGCGGGATCAGAAGCGACAGCATCAGGTGCAGCGCGGCAAAGCCGAGGCACAGGACCCAGACCGATGGCAGCGCAGTCAGGGGCCGGGGGCCGGGGCTGCGTCGGTTCTCTGCCATCCTGCGTTCCTTCCTGCCGTGTCCGGCTCCGCTGCGGGCAGACCTTCGCCCGCCCTCGTGTCCGGGCGCTGTTAGCCCGCTTTGGCGGCCGAATAAAGCCTTTGCCTTCCCTGTGCCCGGACCGTTAGAAGCAGGCCGACCGCTGCAACCGCAAGGCCCCTTCGTGACCCAAGCCCTGATCCCCGCGCTGACCGTCGTCGTTCCGACCTATAACGAGCGGGCGAACATCCGCCCCATGGTCGAACGCCTGTCCGCCGCGCTGGACGGGCTTGCGTGGGAGGCGGTCTTCGTCGATGACGACAGCCCCGACGGCACCGCGCGCGAGGTGCGTGCCGTGGCGCGCGAGGTGCCGCAGGTCCGGCTGCACCACCGCATCGGGCGGCGCGGCCTTGCCGGGGCCTGCATCGAGGGCATCCTGTCCTCGGTCGCGCCCATCGTCGCGGTGATCGACGCCGACCTGCAACACGACGAGACGCTGCTGCCGCGCATGTATCAGGCGCTCAGGGCGGATTCGGAACTGCAACTGGTGATCGGCTCGCGCAACGTCGAGGACGGCAGCGCGGGCGGGGGGCTGTCGGCGGTGCGCAAATGGGGCTCTGACCGGGCCAATGCGCTGGCGCGCAGGCTTTTGAAGATCAGCGCCACCGACCCGATGAGCGGCTTCTTCATGGTCCGCCGCACCGCCTTCAACGAGGTGGTGCTGGATTTGCAGAAGCAGGGCTTCAAGATCCTTGCCGACATGCTCTCGGCTTCGGCCGGGCGCTGGAAGGTGCTGGAACTGCCCTACACCTTCCGCGAGCGGCAGGCGGGGGAGTCGAAGCTCGACAGCGCGGTGACGATCGAATTTCTCGGGCTGCTGATCGCGCGCCTGACCGGGGGCCTGTTGCCGATTCGCTTCATCCTGTTCCTGATGGTGGGGCTTTCGGGCGTCGTGGTGCAACTGGCCGTCGTGCGGCTTGTGATGGCGCTGGCCGCCGCCCCCTTTGGCGTGGCGCAGCCTTTCGGCGTGCTGGTGGCGATGACGACGAACTATGTGCTCAACAACGCGCTGACATGGCGCGACCGGCAGCTGCGGGGGATGGCGTTCTTCCGCGGCCTTCTGTCCTTCTACGCGGTCTGCGCGCTCGGCGCGATCGCCAACGTGGGGATCGCGGATTCGGTTTATGCGGTGCTGCCCAACTGGGTTCTGGCCTCGATCGCAGGCGCGGTGATGGGGGCGCTGTGGAACTTCTGGGCGAGCCTGATCGTCACCTGGCGCGCGCGCTGATCTGCGCGCCGCGACTGGACAGAGGGGCATGTCGGACCAGATCAGGCCAAGGCCCGAGGGGCGCAGCATGGAGGTGCGGATGACCAAGCGCGACATCACGATCGAGACGACGGACGGCACATGCCCGGCGGGGCTGTTCCTGCCCGAGGGCGGACCGCAGGGCCGCAAGGCCGGCGTGATCCTCTACATGGACGCCATCGGCCCGCGCGCGGCGCTTGACGGGATGGCAGAGCGGCTGGCGGGGGCGGGCTATACGGTGCTGGTGCCCGATCTCTTCTACCGTTTCGGCGCCTATGGCCCCTTCGATGCGCGCACCGCCTTCGGGGACGAGGCGACGCGGGCGCAGCTCATGTCGATGATCGGGGGCACGACTCAGGCGATGACGGCGGCCGACACGGCGGCGTTCCTCGCGGCGCTGGACGCGGCGGGCGCGACAGGACCCGTGGGGACGACGGGGTATTGCATGGGGGGCGCACGGGCGCTGACAGCGGCGGCAAGCTACCCCGACCGGATCGTGGCGGCGGCGAGCTTTCACGGCGGCAACCTTGCCTCGGAGGCCGAGGACAGCCCGCACCGTCGCGCGACAGACATCCGGGCGCGCGTCTATGTGGGCTCGGCCGGCGAGGACCGCAGCTTCCCGCCCGAACAATCCGCACGCCTTGCCCAGGCGCTGCGCGAGGGCGGCGTCGATCACATCATTGAGAACTACATCGGTTGCGCGCATGGCTGGTGTGTCCCCGACCACGGCGTTTACGACGCGACCGGGGCCGAGCGGCACTGGCGGCGTCTGATGACGCTTTTCGGTGAAACGCTCGCCTGATCCGCGCGTTGCTGCCCCGGCACCGCTGAAAAATACCAAGGCCCGGCTCGCCGCCGGGCCTTTTCCTTGACCAATTTCGCCCTAGAAAGCAGCGCTGGCCGCAAGAGGTTTGCGCTAACGGAATGTCTGCCATGAAAAAAACGTTGGCGTCGCGCGAAAAACCCGTTATCGGTCGCCAATGGGAGGAGAGGGTGAAATTGGTCAGTCCATCTATCCAGTTTGCCCGCTTCGAACCTAACCCGGCCCTGCTGCCGCCCGAAGCCGCAGAAGCTTAGCGGTGCAGGAAACTCGAAACGCTACCCAGGTGAGGTCGACATGACGAAAGACGGAAATTCCACGCGCTTTGACCGGCGCACGCTTCTGAAGGCCGGCGCTGCGATCGGCGCGGCCCAGCTTGCTTCGCCGTTCGTGCAGGTCGCGCGCGCAGCCGACGTGGTCAAGATCGGGATGGACAACCCGATGACCGGCACCTACGCCGCGTTGGGCAAGAACGAACTGATGGGCGCGCAACTCGCCATCGACTCCATCAACGCCAAGGGCGGCATCCTTGGCCGCAAGGTCGAACTGCTGAACGAGGATTCGACCTCGGGCGACGCCGGCGTGGCGGTGCAGAAGGCGCGCAAGCTGATCGACCGCGACCAGGTCAACTTCATCATCGGCAACGTGAACTCGGCGCTGGCGCAGGCCATCGCGAACGTCGCCAACGAAAAGAGCATCTTCCACGTCGTCCCCGGCGGCCACACCGACTCGGTGACCGGCAAGAACTGCCACTGGAACACCTTCCGCGTCTGCAACACCACGCAGACCGAGGCCAACGCCGTGGCCAGCACGCTGGTGAAGACCGCCGGCAAGAAGTGGTATTACCTAACCCCGGACTATTCCTTCGGCCACACGCTGCAGGCGGGTCTGGAAGCGGCGGGCGCGAAGCTCGGCGTGACCAAGGTCGGCGGCGCGCTGACCCCGCTGGGCACCACCGACTTCTCGTCCTACCTGATCAAGGCGCAGGCGGCGAACCCGGACGTCATCATCTTCCTGCACGCCGGTCAGGACGCTGTGAACGCGCTCAAGCAGGCGGTGCAGTTCGGCCTGAACAAGCGCTTCCACCTCGCGGGCGCCCAGCAGGAGCTGGAAGTTCTCGAAGGTCTGCCGCCGGAAGCCCGGGTTGGCACCTGGGTCTTCGAATGGTACTGGAAGCAGCCCAAGGTGGCCGGCGTGGACACCTTCATCTCCGAGATCCGCAAGCGCAACAGCGGCCACGTGCCGACCGCGCGCCACTACTTCGGCCACACGGCGATCTGGACCTGCGCGCTGGCCGCGGAACAGGCCAAGTCGCTTGACGCGGTGAAGATGGCGCGGGCGATGCAGGGCTTCCAGCTGCCGCCGGAACTGGCGATGATGCCCGACGGGGCGTTCTACCGCGCCGGACAGAACCAGATGATCGGCAACCTCTACGTCGGTCACGCCCAATCCAATGGTAAGGACGATCCCGAGGATCTCTTCGTGGTCGACCAGGTCGTGAACGGTAAGGAAGTCTCGCCCACGCTGGAAGAGACGATGTGCAAGCAGGACTGGCCCAAGGCCTGATTGTGAACGCGGTGGCGACCGGACGTGTCGCCACCTTTCCCTGAACACTTCAACCCGACTGCATCCTCGGCCCGCGCCTCACGGTGCGGGCCGGACAGCAACCGGAGACCCCTCGCAGCATGACGCAACTTATCCTCTTCAACGTGGCGAATGGCCTGATCATCGGCGCGTTCTACGCGCTCATGGCCATCGGCCTGTCGCTCATCATGAGCCTGTCGGACGTGATCAACTTCGCCCATGGCGGGTTTCTCGCGGTCGGCGCTTACCTCGCCTTCACCTTGACGCCCTATGTGGGCTTCTGGGGCGGGCTTCTGCTGGCGCCGGTCCTGACCGCGATCATCGGCCTTATCGTCGAGAAATTCCTGATAAGCCGGGTCTATGGGCGCGATCCGCTGTATTCGCTGCTGCTGACCTTCGGCCTTGCCTTCATGTTCGAGGATGGCACCCGCTGGATCTGGGGCGCGCAAAGCCTTCCCTACGAAGTGCCGAGCTGGCTGATGCAACCGCTGTCGCAGCAGTATTTCTTCCTGACCGGCTACCGGCTGTTCATGATCGCGCTGGTCGCCATCGCCGTGGGCGGGCTGTTCTACGTCATGAGCAAGACGCGCCTTGGCCTGCGCATCCGGGCGGGCACGCTCGACCTCGAGACGGTGTCGGTGCTTGGCGTGAACGTCCGCGTCCTGCGCAACCTGAACTTCGGGATCGGCATCTACCTGGCCGGCCTCGCGGGGGTTCTGGCCGCGGGCCAGCTTGGCCTCGAGCCGACGATCGGCGCCTCGGTCATCATGCCGAGCTTCGTCGCGATCATCATCGGCGGCCTTGGCAGTCTGACGGGCACGCTTCTCGGCGGCCTGCTGATCGGCGTCGCCTCGGGTCTGACGGGGGTCTTCCTGCCGCCCGCCTCCGAAGCCGTGATCTACGTGATGATGGCGCTCGTGCTGCTGGTGCGTCCGCAGGGTCTTCTGGGTGAAGAGGGGCGGTTCTGACCATGCAAGCCTTCGTGAAACAAAACGCGCTCAACATCGTGATCTGGGCGCTTCTGCTGACAATGCCCTTCTTGATGAACGCCGTCGGCGGCTACACCCAGCTTGGCACGCAGGTCGTGGTGCTGGGCCTTGCGGCCATGGCGCTGAACTTCCTCCTGGGGCACACGGGCGTGCTGTCCTTCGGGCACGCGGCCTATTTCGGGCTGGGCGCCTATGGGGTCGGCCTGACGATCCGCTACTTCGAGCAGTCCACGCTGCTTGGCCTGCTGGCCGGGGTGGTCCTCGGCGCGGTGGCGGCGGCGGTGATCGGGCCGCTGATCGTGCGCCGGCGCGGGGTTTACTTCGCCATGGTCACCATCGCCTTCGGGCAGGTCTTCTACTTCATCGCCGTGCGCTGGAACAAGGTGACCGGCGGCGATGACGGCCTGACCAACTGGGCGCGCCATGACATCAACCTCGGCTTCACCAAGATCACCCTGGTGAACGAGCCGATCCACTTCTACTACTTCGCGCTGTTCTTCTTCGCGGTGGCGGTGGCGATCATGGCGGCGATCCTGCGCAGCCCCTTCGGCCGCGTGCTTCTGGCGATCCGCGAGAACGAGCGGCGGACCCGGTTCCTGGGGATCAACGTCAACTTCCACATCTGGGCGTCGTGGCTGATCTCGTGCACCTTCATGGCGCTGGCCGGGGCCCTGTTCGCGCTGCAGAACAACTTCGTCGATCCGCATTCGCTTTACTGGACCCAGTCGGGGATCTTCGTGATCATGTGCGTGCTTGGCGGCATGCGCAGCTTCTGGGGGCCGCTGGTGGGCGCTGCGATCTACGTCGTGCTGCAGGACTACCTGTCGAGCGTCGTGTCCGACTACTGGCAGTTCTTCGTCGGGCTTGTCTTCGTCGCGGTGGTGCTGTTCTTCCCCCGCGGTTTCATGGGTGCGCTGCGTCGGAGGACCGCGGAATGAGCTTTCTCGATGTCGATAACGTCTCGAAGCACTTCGGCAGCCTGATCGCCGTCGATGGCGTCTCGATGAAGGTGGAAAAGGGCGAATGCCGCGCGGTCATCGGGCCGAACGGCGCCGGCAAGACCACGTTCTTCAACCTCATCACCGGCATGCTGCCGCTGACCACGGGGCGCGTCGCGCTTGACGGGCAGGACCTTGCGGGGATCGATCCGTCGCAGCGCGTGAAGATGGGCATGGCGCGGACTTTCCAGATCACCGAGATCTTTCCCGAGATGACGGTGCGCGAGAACATCCGCATCCCGGTCGAGGTTCAGGCCGGTCTGCACATGTCCACCCGGATGCCCGCGCATCTGCGGGGGCCGCTGAACGAGCGCGTGGACCAGCTGATCGAGGAAGGCGGCCTGACCCGGATCGCCAACCGTTACGCGGGCGAGCTGTCGCATGGCGACCAGCGCGCCTGCGAGATCATGATGGCGCTTGCGCTCAATCCGCGCATCCTGCTGCTGGACGAACCGACCGCCGGCATGGGCGACGACGAAACCTATGCCGTCGCGCGGCTCATCAAGCGCATTCACCGGGAAAGCCACATGACGATCGTGCTGGTGGAACACGACATGCGCGTGGTCTTCAACCTTGCGGACAAGATCACCGTGCTGGCCGAAGGCCGGCCTCTGGCCGAGGGCACCCCGGCCGAGATCACGGCCAACGAAAAGGTCCAGAGCGCCTATCTGGGAGGTGAGGCATGACGAACTACGCACTGATCGCGGAGGGGCTTCACACCTATTACGGGAAAAGCCACATCCTGCACGGCGTGAGCCTGAAGGTCGAGGAAGGCAAGATCACCACGATCCTCGGGCGCAACGGGGCGGGCAAGTCCACCACGCTGCGCAGCCTCGTGGGGCTGACCCCGGCGCGCGAAGGTCACATCACGATCTTCGGCAAGGAAACCACGCGGCTTGCGCCCTACGCGATCGCCGCGACGGGCGTGGGCTTCGTGCCCGAGGGGCGCAAGATCTTCCCCAGCCTGACGGTCGAGGAAAACCTCAAGGTGCCGGTGGACCGTCCGGGCTACTGGACCATCGACACGATCTACGAGCTGTTCCCGCGGCTCAAGGAGCGGCGCAACAACAAGGGCCGGCAGATGTCGGGCGGCGAGCAGGAGATGCTGTCCATCGCCCGCGCGCTTCTGCTCAACCCGAAGCTTCTGATCCTCGACGAGCCGTCGCAGGGTCTGGCGCCGCTGATCGTGAAGGAAGTGTTCCGCATCATCGTGCGGATGCGCGAATCCGGCATGTCGGTGCTTCTGGTGGAACAGAACGTCCGCATGACGCTGGAAGTGGCGGACTATGCCTATGTGCTCAACGACGGCGAGATCGCCTTCGCCGGCACGCCGGCCGAGTTGAATGCCGATCAGGAACGCCTCCAGTCCCTCGCGGGCGTCAGCGCCGAGCGCTGGGAGATCTGACTGCCCTCGCGACGCGGTCTGGGGAACCGCTCGTGACAAACGCCGGGACCTTGCGGTCCCGGCGTTTGTCATTCCGGTCGCCTGTCGTTATCACGAGGCGACCTGCCGGAGATCCCGATGCGCCGTCCGCCCCAGTTCCTGACCCTCGCGCTGCTTCTTGCGATCGCTGTCTTTCTGCTGTTCCCGGGGCTCGATCCCGCAGTGTCGGGCCTTTTCTACCGGCCGGGGCAGGGGTTCTGGCTGTCGCGGGCGCCTTGGGTGATGGACCTGCGCACGGCCTACTGGGTCTTTGGCGACACGCTGGGCCTGCTGGGGCTGGCGCTCATGCTGCTGTGGCTGGCCATCGGGCGCGACCGGAAAGTGCCCGCGCGGCTCTGGGGATTTGCCTTCGCGGCCATGGCGCTTGGGCCCGGGGTGCTTGTGAATTTCGTCTTCAAGCCGATCTGGGGCCGGGCGCGCCCGGCCGATACGACGCTGTTTGGCGGGCCCCATCAGTTCACCCCCTTCTTCGAGCCCGCGAACCAGTGTCACTGGGGCTGTTCCTTCGTCTCGGGCGAGGGGGCGGCGAATGCGGTGACGGCGCTTCTGATCGGCATCTTTCTCTGGCCGCTTCTGCAACGCCGGGGCCGGATCGTGGCCGCGCTTGCGCTGACGGCGTTCGCGGCCTTCGGCTCGGCCCTGCGGGTGATGGCGGGGCGGCACTTTCTGTCCGACATCGTCTTCGGCAGCTTTCTCAGCGCCTATGTGACGTGGTGGCTCTATCACCGGATGGACATCGCCGCCGCCCGCGCCGCCCTGACGCGCGAGGCGCTCAGTCACGATCTGCGCCGGCTGTTCCGCCGCGGGCCGGGCACCAAGGCCTGACCGACGCGTCCCCTTGGTCGGCATGATCCCGCCGGGACGCAGGCTTGCCTTGAGTTTTGCCAAGAAATGCCACATTTGCGGCGGACCTTAATCACCGTTAAGTCATTTACCATTGCGGCGTTACACGTCATAGTTGTGCATGTGTCGGGATAGTCGCCCGACGGTATTGCCGAAGCGACCCTTTTTCGGAAACCTGTCGATTGGACCAATGGTAGAATTCACCGAAGACTTTGTGGAAATGGTGCATTGTCTTGGCCTTTCCGAAGCCGAGGCAGCGATGCTTCTTCTCGCGCTGGACCGCGTCGCGCGGGAACCCGGATGCACGACCGAACTGGCGCTGCGCGACTGGTGGCAGGACGTCCTGTTCGCCAAAAGCAAGCCTTATCAGGCGGCCCACTGACGGCCATCGGATCTGTCGGAGAGACTGGTGCCGGTTGAGGGGATCGAACCCCCGACCTTCGGTTTACAAAACCGCTGCTCTACCAGCTGAGCTAAACCGGCGCCTCATTTCTGCCGGGGATCGGTCGAAACGGCGCCAAGGTCAAGAGGCAAAACGGAAGAAACGCGACCACGGGCCGAGTCGGTCCGGGCACGCGTGGCGATTGACACAGCGCCGTCCGGGCAGAGGCAGGGCATGAAGATCATTTACCATCTCGGTCTGCATTGCACCGACGAACGCCGGCTGGAACGCAACCTGCGCCGGAACACCGGTCTTCTGGCCAAGCATGGCATCGTGATCCCCGATCCCGACGTTTACAAGCCGATGCTGAAGAACGTGGTGAACGCGATGCACGGCGCGCCGTCGTCGCAGGAAACCGAGGAAACGGTGCTCGACTCGGTGATGGTTGCCGACGAGGCCGAGCGCATCGTCTTTCTGAACGAATCCTTCCTCTGCGTGCGCCCGCGCGTGCTGTCGCAGGGGGCGCTTTACGCCATGGCGCCGGAAAAGGTGATGGCGCTGGTCAACCTGCTGCCCTCGCACGAGGCCGAGATCGCCTTTGCGATCCGCAACCTTGCCACCTTTCTTCCGGCGCTCTTTCAAAGCACCAAGGGCGACAGCTTCGACGACTTCCTGTCGGGCGTGAACATCCACGAGCTGAGCTGGGCCAGCATGGTCGGCCGCATCCGCGCCGCGCTGCCCGATCTGCCCATGACGATCTGGTGCGACGAAGATACGCCGCTGATCTGGCCCGAGGTCATGCATGCGGTGTCCGGCGCGCCGGCGGACCTGCGGCTCAAGGGGCAGGACGACGTGCTGGCCTCGATCCTCGCCAAGGAGGGGATGGACCGGCTGTCCGCATACCTTGCCGATCATCCGGAGTTCGAAAGCCACCACCGCCACCGCGCGATCATGGCCTTCCTCGACAAATACGCGCTGCCCGACCAGGTGGAGATGGAGATCGACCTGCCCGGCTGGGACGAGGCGCTGGTCGAGCAGCTGAGCGCGAATTACGACTCGGATCTCAACGAGATCGCCGAGATGCCGGGTGTCACCCTGATCGAGCCGTAAGCGGCCTCAGGCCATCCCGAGCGCGGATTTGTAAAGCTCGAGGATCGCCTCTTCCTCGGCCAGATCGTCCTTGTCGCGCTTGCGCATGGCGATCACCTTGCGCATCACCTTGGTGTCGTAGCCGCGCCCCTTGGCCTCGGCCATCACCTCTTTCTGCTGTTCGGTGATGTCCTTCTTCTCGGCTTCCAGATGTTCATAGCGCTCGATGAACTGCCGCAGTTCCTCGGCGGCGACATTGGTCTGGGCGTCGGTGATCGGGTCGCTCATGGGCCTCTCCTGCTGACTGGATGCGATCCCTAGCGGGCGGCGGGGGGCGGATCAAGGCCGTTCCGGTTGCCGGCGCGGGGCGCGCGCGCTAAACGGGCCGCAACGATGCGGGAGAGGGTCATGGGCGTTCTGATCTGGGGCGGCGCGGGGGTCGCCATGATAGGTGTGCTGGGCCTTCTGGCCAGCGGCGTGCAAGGCATGAAGGCGCGCGGCGGCGGGCTGGACGAGGCGGAACGGAACGCCCGCCTCAAGCGCGCGGTCATCCTGAACCTTGCCGCGCTGGCCGTCGCTGTGCTGGGCGTTCTCGCCGTGGTTGCGGGCCTCTTGCTGCGCTAGGCCGGGGCGGGCCTTCTGACGCCGAAATGACCGTGCCGCCGCTTGCGCTCACAGGGGGGCTTGGATAGGGTGCGCCGCAGTTTCGGGGGCCGGGTCCGGTGCCCTGTCCGTCTTTGTGGGCCCCAGGCCCTGCCCAGATCAAGAGGAGCCCGCATGTTCGTAACCCCCGCCTTCGCTCAGGCCGCCGGTGGCAGCGCCACGATCAGCACGTTCTCGAGCTTCGTTCCGCTGATCCTGATCTTCGGCATCATGTATTTCATCATGATCCGCCCGCAGCAGAAGAAGCTGAAGGATCACAAGGCGATGATCGACGCCCTGCGCCGCGGTGACCAGATCGTGACGGCGGGCGGCATCGTCGGCAAGGTGTCGAAGGTGAAGGAAGACGGCGAGGTCGAGGTCGAGATCGCCGATGGCGTGAAGGTCCGGGTCGTGAAATCCACCATCAGCCAGGTCCTGTCCAAGACCGAACCCGCCGCCTGAAGCCGGAACAGCGCAGATGCAGATATCCCTCTGGAAACGTGTGATCATCCTCGGGCTTTGCCTGCTCGGGGTGATCATGGCGATGCCGAACCTGTTCTATGCGCAGGTGGAATCCCACAACATCGCGCTGCAGAAGATCGCGCGGTCGGGCTCTACCCCGCAATTGCAGGCCGATGTCGCCAAATGGCCGTCGTGGATGCCCTCGAACCTCGTCAACCTCGGGCTTGACCTCCGGGGCGGGGCGCATCTTCTGGCCGAGGTGCATCTGGGCGACGTTTACAAGGACCGCATGAACGGCCTGTGGCCGGAAGTGCGCGACGCGCTCGCGCAGGAACGCGCGACGGTGGGCAGCGTGCGGCGCGAACCCTCTGATCCCTCGGTGCTGAAGGTGCAGATCTCCAACCCCGCGGGGATGGCGACGGCGCTTTCGACGGTGCGCAAGCTCGCGCGGCCCGTGGTCTCGCTGACGGGCGTGGGCCAGAACGACATTCAGGTGGCCGCCACCGGCAATATGCTGACGATCCAGTTGTCGCCGGCCGAGAAGGCCGCGACCGACAACCGCACGATGCAGCAGTCGCTGGAAATCGTGCGCCGCCGGATCGACGCCGCCGGCACGCGCGAACCCACGATCGAACAGGAAGGCAGCGACCGCATCCTGATCGAGGTGCCCGGCATCGGGTCGGCTGACGAGTTGAAGCAGCTGATCGGCACGACCGCGCAGCTCACCTTCAATCAGGTCATCAGCACGACCTCGGACGCCCATGCGATCCCGGGGGCGGGCAACGAGCTTCTGCCCAGCCAGGATCGCAAGGGCATCTATTACATCGTGAACGAAAACCCGGTCGTGACCGGGCAGGACCTCGTCGATGCGCAGCCGTCGTTCGACCAGAACGGCCAGCCGGCGGTGAACTTCCGCTTCGACACGACGGGCGCGCGCAAGTTCGGCGACTACACCGCAAGCCACATCGGCCAGCCCTTCGCGATCGTGCTGGACAATCAGGTGATCTCGGCCCCGGTGATCCAGTCGCATATCGGCGGCGGATCGGGGATCATCACCGGCAACTTCACGGTGCAAAGCTCGACCAACCTTGCCGTGCTGCTGCGCGCGGGCGCGCTGCCCGCCAAGATGACCTTCCTCGAGGAACGGACCATCGGCCCGCAGCTTGGGTCGGACTCGATCCGCGCGGGCAAGATCGCGGCCATCGTCGGCTCCATCGCGGTCGGCGTCTTCATGGTGCTGGTCTATGGCTGGTTCGGCTGGATCGCCAACTTCGGCCTCTTGTTGAACATGGCGATGATGTTCGGCGCGCTGTCGATGATCGGCGGCACGCTCACGCTGCCCGGCATCGCGGGGATCGTGCTGACGGTCGGCACCGCGGTCGATGGCAACGTGCTGGTCTATGAGCGCATCCGCGAGGAATTGCGCCATGCCAAGGGCCCCGCACGCGCCATCGAGCTTGGCTATGACCGCGCGCTTTCGGCCATCATCGACGCCAACATCACCACGATGATCTCGGCGCTGATCCTGTATTTCGTGGGCTCGGGCCCGGTGCGCGGCTTCGCCGTGACGCTGGCGCTTGGCATCATCACCTCGGTCTTCACGACGGTCTGGCTGTCGCGCCTGATGATCGTCATGTGGTTCGAGCGCCGCCGCCCCAAGACGATCGAGGTGTAAGATGCGTCATCTTCGACTGGTCCCCGACCATACCAACATCGACTTCTTCGCCATCGCGCGGGTGACCTTCGGCGGCTCGATGCTGCTGGTGGTGATCTCGATCATCGCGCCCTTCATCTGGGGCCTGAACTTCGGGATCGACTTCCTCGGCGGCACCACGATCCGGACGGAAGCCGTGCAGCCGGTGGATGTCGGCGCCTATCGCAAGGCGCTGGCGCCGCTGAAGCTGGGCGACGTGGTCATCAACCAGGTCTTCGATCCGGGCTTTTCGGCGACCCAGAACGTGGCCTCGATCCGCGTCTCGGCGGTCAAGGGCCACGAAAGCATCCCGCAGGGCGAACTGAAGTCGATCGAGGCCGCGCTGAAGGCTGTCGATCCGTCGATCAAGTTCACCTCGGTCAACTCGGTCGGGCCCAAGGTTTCGGGCGAGTTGATGAAGAAGGCCGTGCTGGCCATCACGGGTGCCATCTTCGCGGTCATGGCCTATATCTGGCTGCGCTTCGAATGGCAGTTCGCGCTTGGCGCGGCGGTGGCGACGATCCATGACGTGGCGCTGACCGTGGGCATCTTCGTGGCGCTTCAGATCAAGTTCGACCTCTCGATCATCGCGGCGCTGCTGACCATCGTCGGCTATTCGCTCAACGATACCGTGGTGGTGTTCGACCGGGCGCGTGAGAACCTGATCAAATACAAGAAGATGCCGCTGCGCGACGTGCTCAACCTCTCGGCCAACGAGACGCTGAGCCGGACGCTGATGACCTCGGGTTCGACCCTGATCCCGCTCATCGCCCTTCTGATCCTTGGCGGCGACGTGATCCGCGGCTTCGTCTTCGCGATCACCTGGGGTGTCATCACGGGGACCTATTCCTCGATCTACGTCGCCAAGAACATCGTGCTGATGCTGGGCGTCAAACGCGACTGGGGCCGCAAGGACGACTCTACCGCCGGCACCCAGTTCGGAGGCAAGGCAAAGGCGAAGGGCTGATGCACCTGCACGAGATAAGCTTCCCCTCGGCCCGTCCGATCGACGGCTACGGGCCGGGGTTCTTCCGGATCGACGGCAAAGTCCACCGCGGCGCGGCCCTTGTCACCGCGGGCGGCATCAGCCGCTGGGAGGGGCTGGAGGACACGGCCGCCCTGCTTGCCCTTGCCGGAGAGGTGGACGTCATCATCCTCGGCACGGGGCCGCAGATCGCCCATCCGCCTGCCGCGCTGCGCAAGGCGCTGGAGGACGCGGGGCTGGGGGTCGAGCCGATGGGGACGCCTGCCGCCTGCCGGACCTACAACGTGCTGCTGTCCGAGGGGCGGCGGATTGCCGCGGCGCTTCTGCCGATCTGACGGGTGGCCCGGATTTTTCGCCGAAAGATCCGCAATACCCCCGACTTTTCGTCGAAAGATCGGCGCGCGGCGGTGGGCGCCTGCCCAAGCCGTCTTCCGGCAGGCGCGCCTTTAGGCTAGGGCAGGAACATGGACCTGACAGTCACCGATCTTGCCGTCGCCCGGGGCGGCCTTCCCGTGCTCGAGGGGGTGAGCTTCACCCTGTCGCCCGGTCGCGCCCTTGTGCTGCGCGGCCCGAACGGCATCGGCAAGACCACGCTTCTGCGCACGCTGGCCGGGTTGCAGCCGCCGCTGGCGGGCCAGATGTCTCTGCCGCCCGAGGCGATCGCCTATGCCAGCCATTCCGACGGGCTGAAGGCCACGCTGACGGTGACCGAGAACCTGACCTTCTGGGCGCGCGTCTTCGGCACGGGCGAGATCGGCGCGGCGCTGGAGACGATGAACCTGACCCAACTGGCCGACCGTCACGCGCAGAATCTGTCGGCCGGGCAGAAGCGGCGGCTGGGGCTTGCGCGCCTGCTGGTCGCGGGCCGCCCGGTCTGGATGCTGGACGAACCCACCGTCTCGCTCGATGTGGATTCGGTTGCGCTTTTTGCGGGCGTGATCCGGCGCCACCTCGCGCAGGGCGGCTCGGCGCTCATCGCGACCCACATCGACCTTGGCCTGCCCGAGGCCGAAGTGCTGGACCTTGGCCCCTTCAAGGCTCGCGCGCCGGGGCAGGGCGGGCTTCAGGGCGCTTTTGACGAGGCCTTCCTGTGATCGCGCTTCTGGCCCGTGACCTGAAACTGGCGCTGCGTGCCGGGGGCGGCTTCGGCCTTGGCCTTGCCTTCTTCCTGATCGTGATCGTGCTCGTCCCCCTTGGCGTCGGCCCCGAGGGCGCACTGCTGTCGCGGATCGCGCCGGGCATCCTTTGGGTCGCGGCGCTTCTGGCCTGCCTGCTGTCGCTCGACCGGATCTTCGCGCTGGATTACGAGGACGGATCGCTCGACCTTCTGGCGACCGCGCCGATCCCGCTCGAGGGCGTGGTGACGATGAAGGCGCTGGCGCATTGGCTGACCACGGGCTTGCCGCTGGTGCTGGCCTCGCCGGTGCTGGGTCTGCTGATGAACCTGCCCGCCGCGGGCTACGGCTGGCTGGTCCTCAGCCTCGCGCTTGGCACGCCCGCGCTGTCGGTGATCGGCACCTTCGGCGCGGCGCTGACCGTCGGGCTGAAGCGCGGCGGCCTGCTTCTGTCGCTGCTCGTGCTGCCGCTCTACGTCCCCACGCTGATCTTCGGCGCCGAGGTGGTCAAGCGCGGCGCGGTCGGGCAGGCGGTGGAGACGCCGCTGCTGCTGATGGCCGGGATCACGGCGGGCGCCGCCGCTCTCCTGCCTTTTGCCTCCGCCGGGGCACTTCGGATCAACCTGCGCTAGATCAAGCGACGGTTCTGCCTCATGGTCTATTGAGTTGAGAAACCGCCGCAGACGCCCTAAGGAATCGGTATGTCGATCTGGAAATACGCCAATCCTGTCCTCTTCATGAAAACCTCGGGGGGGATCCTGCGCGTCCTCGTGCCGGTGACCGCGGTCCTGATGGTGACGGGGCTGATGTGGGGCTTTTTCTTCACCCCGCCCGAGATGAAGCAGGGATCGACCGTCAAGATCATCTTCCTGCATGTGCCGACCGCGATGCTGGGCATCAACGCCTGGCTGATGATGCTGGTCGCCTCGCTCATCTGGCTGATCCGGCGCCACCATGTCTCGGCGCTGGCGGCGAAGGCGGCGGCGCCCGTGGGGGCCACGATGACGCTGGCCGCGCTCATCACCGGCGCGATCTGGGGAGAGCCGATGTGGGGCACCTGGTGGGCCTGGGACCCGCGGCTCACGTCGTTCCTGATCCTGTTCCTGTTCTACCTCGGCTACATGGCGCTGTGGGAGGCGATCGACGACCCCGACACGGCAGCCGACCTGACCTCGGTCCTGTGCCTCGTGGGGTCGGTCTTCGCGATCCTGTCGCGCTATGCGGTGAACTTCTGGAATCAGGGCCTGCACCAGGGGCCCTCGCTGACCATCGCGCAGAAGCAGCACGTGGCGGATGCCTACTGGTATCCGCTGATGATCTCGATCGGCGGCTTCTTGTGCTTCTTCGTGGTGATGGTGCTTCTGCGCACCCGGACCGAGATCCGCGCCCGCCGCCTCAAGGCGCTGCTGGCGCGCGAAAGGATGGCGTGATGTGGGCTGACATCCAGTTGGGCAAATACGAGGTCACGGTGCTGTCGGCCTATGCCGCCTGCCTCGTGCTGATCGCAGCCCTGATCGTCTTCACGCTGGTCAAGGGCCGCCGCGTGCGCCGCGAACTGGACGAGGTCGAGGCGCGTCAGGGGAGAAACAGACGTGAAACTTAACCCCTTGGTGATCCTGCCGCCGGCCGTCTTCATCGCGGTGGCGGTCGCCTTCTGGGCGGGCATGAACCAGAAGAACCCCGACCAGCTTCCCTCGATGATGGTGGGGAAAGAGGCGCCGCCCGTCACGCTGACCCAGCTGGGCGATACGGCCCCCTTCACGAATGCGGCGCTGCGCGACGGGCATGTGAAGCTCGTGAATTTCTGGGCGAGTTGGTGCGTCCCCTGCCGGGTCGAGGCGCCGATGCTGGGCAAGATGGCGGCCGCGGGCGTGAAGATCCTTGGCGTCAACTACAAGGACAAGCCGGCCGATGCGCTGAAGTTCCTCGCCGATGCGGGCGACCCCTTCGCCGCGATGGGGGCGGACCCCGCCGGGCAGATGGGCATCGAATGGGGCATCTACGGTGTGCCCGAAACCTTCGTGATCGACGGCAAGGGCAAGGTTCTCCTGCGTTTTCCGGGCCCGATCACGGCTGATGTGCTCGCCAGCACGATCGAGCCCGCGCTGAAAAAGGCCGCCGCTGACTGACCCCGATGGCGGGACGCGACTTTCCGCGCGTCCTGTGCCATAATGTCGCAACCTGAACGTGCAGCCCGGGACGCCAGCGCCCGGAGACGGTGCTGGTCCGCCCGACTGCCAAGCCGGAGGAGGACGGCATGGTTGAGACGATCGGCAATCCGCTTTCATGGACGGCGAAGTCGCTGGGACAGGCGGGCAGTCACCTGGCCCATGTGACCGGGGCGCTTGGCGGCGACACCCGCACCGCGCGCCCGCGCCTGCGCCACATCACCCCGAGCGACGTCTGGCAGGCGCTTCGGCGCGGGGTCGATGACTTCACGGCCCTGCGCACCGAGGTGGCCTTTCTCTGCCTGTTCTACCCCGTGGTGGGGCTCGCGATGTGCTGGGTGGCGTTCCACGAAAGCCTGCTTCCCATGCTCTTTCCGATGATGTCGGGCTTTGCGCTGCTTGGCCCGGTCGCGGCCGTGGGCCTTTACCAGATGAGCCGCAAGCGCGAGCGGGGCGGCACGGCAACCTGGGCCGATGCCTTCTCGGTGTTGGCCGAACCCTCGTTCGGGGCGATCTTCGTCCTTGGCCTTTTCAACATCGCGACCTTCGTGGTCTGGCTGCTGGTGGCCGACGGGCTTTACGGCGCGACGATGGGGCCCGCCGTGCCGGCCTCGATCCCGGCCTTTGTCCATGACCTCTGGACGACGCAGGCGGGCTGGGCGCTGATCGCGCTCGGCATCGCGAGCGGCTTCGTCTTTGCCGCCCTCGTGCTCGTGGTCAGCCTCGTGTCCTTCCCCATGCTGCTCGACCGCAACGTGGGCCTGCCGGTGGCGGTCGTGACCTCGGTCGCGCTCGCGCGGCAAAGCCCGGCGGCGGTCGCGCTCTGGGGCGCAATCGTCGCGGGCAGTCTGCTCGTTGGTGCAATCCCCGCGCTTCTGGGGCTGGTCGTCGCGGTGCCGATCCTCGGTCATGCGACCTGGCACCTCTACCGCGCGGCCGTGCTGCCGGACCGCCCGACGCAGCGCTGAAGCAAAGGGCGCGGGATCACCCCGCGCCCTTTCATCTTGGTGCAAATATCCCGGGGGTGCGGGGGCAGCGCCCCCGCGTCCGACCTTACGACGCCTTGGCGAGGTTGCGCAGCACGTAGTGCAGCACGCCGCCGTTGCGGACGTAATCCACCTCGATCTCGGTATCGATCCGGCACTTGAGCTGGATCGTCTTTTCCGAGCCGTCGGCGAACGTGATCGTGCAGGGCACGAGGCTCAGCGGCTTCAGATCGCCCGCGAGCCCGTGGATCGACACCACCTCGTCCCCCGTCAGGCCCAGCGACTTGCGGGTCGCGCCTTCGGTGAACTCGAAGGGGATGACGCCCATGCCGACGAGGTTCGAGCGGTGGATGCGCTCGAAGCTTTCCGCGATGACCGCCTTAACGCCCAGAAGCGCCGTGCCCTTGGCCGCCCAGTCGCGGCTCGATCCCGCGCCGTATTCGATGCCGCCGAAGATGACGAGCGGGGTGCCCGCCTCCTGATAGGCCATCGAGGCATCGTAGATCGAGGTCTGCACCCCGTCCGGCCCCTTGGTGTAGCCGCCTTCCACGCCGTCCAGCATTTCGTTCTTGATGCGGATGTTGGCGAAGGTGCCGCGCATCATCACTTCGTGGTTGCCGCGGCGCGAGCCGTAGGAGTTGAACTCGCTCACCGGCACCTGCCGCTCGCTGAGGTATTTCCCGGCCGGCGTCGTCGCCTTGAACGACCCCGCGGGCGAGATGTGGTCGGTGGTGATCATGTCACCGAAGATGCCCAGCACCCGCGCGCCCTCGATATCCGAGATCACGCCCGGCTCCTGCGACATGCCCTGGAAATAGGGCGGGTTCTGCACATAGGTCGAGGTCGGCGGCCAGTCGTAGGTCTCGCTGTCGGTGGTCTTGACCCCCTGCCACTTCGCGTCGCCCTTGAAGACGTCGGCGTATTTCTTCTGGAAGGCCGCGCGCGTCACCGTGGCGTGCACGAGGTCGGCCACTTCCTTCGCGGTCGGCCAGACGTCCTTCAGATAGACGGGCTTGCCGTCCTTGCCGGTGCCCAGCGGCTCGGTCGTCAGGTCGATGTTCATGTCGCCGGCCAGCGCATAGGCCACGACCAGCGGGGGGCTGGCCAGGTAGTTCGCGCGCACGTCCGGGCTGATCCGGCCTTCGAAGTTGCGGTTGCCCGACAGCACCGCCGTCGCCACAAGGTCGCCCTCGGCGATGGCTTCCGAGATTTCCTTTTGCAGCGGGCCAGAGTTGCCGATGCAGGTGGTGCAGCCGTAGCCCACAAGGTTGAAGCCGATCGCGTCCAGATCTTCCTGAAGCCCCGCGGCCTCGAGATATTCCGACACGACCTGCGACCCGGGCGCGAGCGAGGTCTTCACCCAGGGCTTGCGGGTCAGGCCAAGGGCGCGGGCCTTGCGCGCCACCAGCCCCGCGCCGATCATCACATAGGGGTTCGAGGTGTTGGTGCAGGACGTGATCGAGGCGATCACCACCTTGCCCGAGGACATGGCGTAGTCCTCGCCCTTCACCGCGACGTCCTTGCCCAGCGGGCGCTTGAAGCTTGACTCCATTTCGCGCGCGAAGGCGGCCTTGGCGTCGGTCAGCGGCAGGTAGTCCTGCGGCCGCTTCGGGCCCGAGATGGCGGGCACGATGGTGCCCATGTCCAGCTCCAGCGTCGAGGTATAGACCGGCGCGTAATCCGCCCCGCGCCACATGCCGTTTTCCTTGGCATAGGCTTCGACCAAAGCGATGCGGTCCTTGTCGCGGCCGGTCTGTTCCAGATAGCGCAGCGTTTCCGCGTCGATCGGGAAGAAGCCGCAGGTGGCGCCGTATTCGGGGGCCATGTTGGCGATCGTCGCGCGGTCCGCGAGCGGCAGGTGATCCAGCCCGTCGCCGTAGAATTCGACGAACTTGTTCACCACGCCATGCTTGCGCAGCATCTGCACGACCTTCAGCACGAGGTCGGTCGCCGTCGTGCCCTCGATCATCTGGCCGGTCAGCTTGAAGCCCACGACTTCCGGGATCAGCATCGAGATCGGCTGGCCCAGCATCGCGGCCTCGGCCTCGATGCCGCCCACGCCCCAGCCAAGGACGGCCAGACCGTTCACCATCGTCGTGTGGCTGTCGGTGCCCACCAGCGTGTCGGGATAGGCGACCTCGGCCCCGTCCTGATCCTTGTCCGTCCAGACCGTCTGGGCAAGGTATTCAAGGTTCACCTGGTGGCAGATGCCGGTGCCGGGGGGCACAACGCGGAAGTTGTTGAAGGCGCTCTGGCCCCATTTCAGGAAGGTGTAGCGTTCCAGGTTGCGTTCGTATTCGCGGTCCACGTTCATCTGGAACGCGCGCGGATTGCCGAATTCGTCGATCATCACCGAGTGGTCGATGACCAGATCGACCGGGTTCAGCGGGTTGATCTTCTGCGCGTCGCCGCCAAGGCCGATGATGCCGTCGCGCATCGCGGCAAGGTCCACCACGGCCGGCACGCCGGTGAAGTCCTGCATCAGCACGCGGGCGGGGCGATAGGCGATCTCGCGCGGGTTCTTGCCGCCCTTCTCCGCCCATTCCGAGAAGGCGCGGATGTCATCGAGCGTGACGGTCTTGCCGTCCTCGAAGCGCAGCATGTTCTCCAGCACGACCTTGAGCGAGGCGGGGAGCCGGGCAAAGCTGCCAAGCCCTGCGGCCTCGGCCGCGGGGATCGAGTAATAGGCGACGGAAGAACCGCCGGCCTTCAATGTCTTGCGGGTTTTTGCGCTGTCATGTCCGACGATCACGGTCATCAGGGCCTCCTGGCATCTGGCGTCACGGGCAGGGCTGTCTTGCCCCAAGCGGGGCAATGGATCAAGGGTTCCGGCGTGTATGTATGCAATTGTATGCCGAAAATCCAGCGCGAATTTCCACCCGGACCGGGTTTTCGCAAGGCGGTTTCGGGGCCGCTCACGCCCGGCTCACGGTTGTTGCAATTTTCCGACTTTTCACGTCGGGATCAACTCGCAGAACCTTGATTGGCGGCAGAGGGCAGGATTGAATATTGCTGTGTATCGAGCTGGGGAAAGAGTCATGATGTCGAGCCGCACCCTTCATGCGATGGCAGTCGCCACGATTGCCCTTGCAGGTCAGGCCTCCGCGCAGCCCGGCGCGGCGGGGGCAGGGGCGGCTGCGACCCAGACGCCGAAGCCTGTCGTCAGTCATGTCGCCCAGGCGGTGGACACGCGCGGCCCGTCGGACACGGCCAGCGCCGCGCCCATCGCCACGCACCAGCCCGTCGTCGTCGAGCTTTTCACCGCGCAGGGCTGTTCGTCCTGCCCGCCCGCGGATGCGCTTCTCGCGCGGCTCGTCGATCATCACAGCGTGATCCCGCTCGCTCTGCATGTCGATTACTGGGACTATATCGGCTGGACGGACAAGTTCGCCTCTCCCGCCTTCACCGAGCGCCAGAAGGCCTATGCCCGCGCGATCGGCAGCCGCACGATCTACACGCCGCAGATCATCATCGCGGGCGACGAACGGATCGAGGGGCCAAGGCCGATGGATGTGGCCGAGCTGATCCAGGAGCACAAGAACATCCTGTCTCCGGTCGAGCTGAAGCTGGTGCGGACGGGCGACGAGGTGCGCATCGACGCGCGGTCGAGCAAGGTCTTCGACAAGAAGCTGTCGGTGCTTCTGCTGCGTTACCGGCCCGAGCAGACGGTGTCGATCCGCCGGGGCGAGAATGCCGGCCGCACGATCACCTATTACAACATCGTCACGGCGCTTCACACGGTGGGCACATGGGATGGCGCCGCGCCGATTTCGCTGCGTGCGACCGCCGAAGGGACCGAACCCGTCGTGGTGATGATCCAGAAGCCCGGGCCGGGCGAGATCGTCGCGGCCGCCGTGGCGAAATAACGGCGCATAGCACGGCCATACCTCCCGCGGCGAACGGACTGCCGCCCTGCCTGTCAGGCCGCCTTCCAGCGCCGGTGGATCCAGAACCACTGTTCGGGGTGGCGGCGCACCAATGCCTCGAGACTGTCGTTGAGCGCCTGCGTCATCTCCTGCGGCGTGCCGTGGGGGATCGGCGCTTCGATCACGATGTCGAAGCTGAGCCCGTCGGGGCGGCGGATGCCGTAGGTCGGGATCACCAGCGCGTCGTATTTCAGCGCAAGCTCTGCCGCGGCGAGGCTGGTCAGCGCGGTTTCCCCGAAGAACGTGAGCCGCGCCCCGTCGCCCATGTGCTGGTCGATGACCATGCCCAGCATGCCGCCGCCGCGCAGGAAACGGACCATGTCGGCCAGACCCTTCCGCCCACGCGGAAACAGCGGCGTGCCGATCTTCGAGATGGCGGCGACGTAGTGATCGTTGAACCAGCCGTTGTCCATCGGCCGGTAAAGCCCGCCCACGCGGTAGCCCCGTGCGATCAGCGCCGCGCGCGAGGCGTCGTAATTGCCGAAATGCCCCGTCACGAGGATGACGGGGCGGCCGGTGCGGTGCGCCTCGTCCAGCGCGGGCAGGCCCGGGCCGGACAGCGGTTCGCGCGTGACCTCGCGCACGAAGGCGGGGCCGGAATAAAGCTCGATCAGCGTGCGGCCCACGTTGCGCGGGACCTCGCGGCACATGCGCCGCACCTCGCCCTCGGACAGGTCGGGCAGGATCTTGGCAAGGTTGTCGCGCACGCGCCTGTCGTATCCCGCCAGAGGCGCCACGACATAGGCCAGAAGCCAGCCCGCCAGCGGCACCCGCCAGCGGTAGGGCAGCGCCAGAAGCGCGCCCAGAACAAGGCGATAGAGCCGGTCCTGCACCCAGTTGGCGCGGGAATATCGCGGATCGCGTGGTGCCGTCATCATCCGTCCTGCCCGGCGCGGGCTGCCCGGGTCTCGCGGTGCCAGACATACAAACCGGCGCCCGCGATCACAAGCGCGCCGACAATCGTCCAGCCATCGGGAAATTCGCCGAAGAAGACCAGACCGAGCATCGCGGCGAAGATCAGGTCGGCCTGACCGAAGGGCGCGATGACGGAGGCTTCGGCCAGCGAATAGGCGCGGATCATGAAGACCTGGGCTACGACCCCAAGGCTGCCGATCAGCACGAAGATCGGCAGGTCGCCCCAGGCGATCGGCTGCCACACGCCGGGCAGAAGCGCCGTCGTCGTCGCAGAGCCGATCATCGTCGCGTAGATCAGCGCGGTCCAGACCGGCTCGCGCGCGCCGATGTAGCGGGTGATCAGCGCATAGCCCGCAAAGCAGGTGGCCGCGGCCAGCGGCAGCAGCGCCGCGAGGCTGAAGACCGAACTGCCCGGGCGGATGATGATCAGCGCGCCGATGAAGGCCACCGTCACGCCCGCGATCCGGCGCGGGCCGATCCGTTCGCGCAGGATCAGCGCCGCCCCCAGCGTGATGAGGATCGGGCTCATGTCCGCGATCGCCGTTGCGGTGGCGAGACCCACGAAGCGCAGGCTTGCGAAGAAGCACATGGTGGCGCCAAGCTGACAGAGCGAGCGCAAGACGTGCAGCCAGGGATGGGCGGTGCGCAGGATGCGGCGCAGGTGGCGGGCCTGCCAGAGCGCGACGCCCAGCGTCTGGAAGATGTAGCGCGCCCAGACGACCTGAAGCGTGGGGTAGCGTCCGATCAGCTCTTTCGCGGCGGCGTCCATCGCCGTCATCCCCAGCACCGCGAGCAGCATCATCAGGATGCCGCGGGCGGTCGCGCCGGTCAGGCCGGGCGTTGCAGGGGGGGAGGCAAGGCTCATGGCGCGACACTATGCGCGGGCGACGATCCGGGCAACCGGGCGCGTGCGCGCAAGACGCAGCGAGAGGGGTCATGGCATGTCCTCCTCCGCCGGCGGCTCCAGCGTGATCTCGCCCGCCGCCTCGAGGCCGCGGATCGCACCAATGACCGCGTTCATCGCCTCCTCTGCGTCCTTGGGCTTCACCGTGCCGCGCCCCGCAACCTCTTCGCGCACGCTGGCGGCCATGCGCTGCGAGATGTTGGCCAGAAGAAATTCGCTGGCCTCCGCCGTGGCGGGATCGGCGGCCGCCCCGGCCATCGCTGCGATCAGGACGGGCTGGTCCACCAGCCGCAGCACCCGCGGCACATCCTTGGCGGCAAGGCGGCGGGGGATATGGGCATAGGTGAAGATCGCCTTTCGCACCCGCGCCGCAAAGGCCGCATCCTCGGTGTCGAGGCCGCGCAGCACCTCGTCGCGCGTGACGGAGGCCGAGACGTTGAGGATCGCGCCCACCCGTTCCACCGGGTCCGCGGCAAAGGCCCGGGGCGGTTCCGCCGCAAGGCCCGCGGCAAGCGACTGGCCGATTCGCAGCACCGTTTCGGGCGCGATCCCGGCGGTGAGCGACACCGCATAGGCCACGCGCCGCGCCCTATCGCCGGGCAGCATCCCCAGCAGTTCCGCCGCCCGCGGCACGGGAAGCTTGGACAGCATCACGGCCGCCACCTCGGCGCTTTCGGCCTCCATCACCGGGATGAGCTTGTCGTTGGGAAGCGCCGCGATCCGCGCCCAGGGGTCGGTCTGATCCTCGATCCCGCGCAGCCGCCGCAACCGCGTGGCGGCGGTTTCGCTGATGTGACCGTCCAGCATCGCCAGCGCGCCGTCGATCCCCCCGGGAAAGGACAGCCCCACGCTTTCCAGCGCGGTCAGGAATTCTTCCACCGTGGCGCGCAGGGTGGCCCGGTCCACCACGCGCATCAGGCCGATCTGTTCGGTCAGCGCGGCCTGCAAGTCTTCGGGCAGCGCCGCAAGCGGCAGGGGCGCGCCCTCTGCCAGCAGCAGCCGGACAATCACCGCCGCCTTCTGGCGGCTGCTGAGCACCCGTTGCGGGTGCCGGATGTCATGCCCCCCGCGCGGTGACGCGGGGGCTGCCAGTTCGGTTGCCATTCTGCCTCCATCTGCTTGGGGGCAGAATGGCAGGCAGGTCTTAAGGCCCGATTACCGGGCTAGCTGCTGGTGCCGGTGCAGCTTTGCGTCGCGGCGTCCCAGGTCTGGCCCGCCGGGCAGAGCGACGACGACTTCATCTGGCTTGAGTGCATGGCGCAGGCAAGGGCCGCCGCCGGGGCAAGCGCCATCGCGGCGGCGAAGAGAAGGGCTATGGACTTCATCCCGGACCTCCCGATTGCAGATGATCCAGCAGACGCCCGTTTGCGATTCGCGGCAAGTGGCCCGCCCGGCGCCGCGCCCCCGTCGGTCAGCTTTCGCCGAAGACGCGGGCGAAGATCGTGTCCACGTGCTTGGTGTGATAGCCAAGGTCGAATTTCTCTTCGATCTCGGCGGGCGAGAGGGCGGCGGTGACCTCGGGGTCGGCCAGCAGCTCTTCCTTGAAATCCTTGCCCTGTTCCCAGACCTTCATCGCGTTGCGCTGGACGAGGCGATAGGCATCCTCGCGGCTGATGCCCGCCTGCGTCAGCGCCAGAAGCACCCGCTGGCTCATCACCAGACCTTTGAACTTGTTCATGTTGGCCAGCATGTTCTCGGGGTAGATCACCAGCTTTTCCACCACGCCCGCCAGCCGGTTCAGCGCGAAATCCAGCGTGATCGTTGCATCCGGCGCAATCCCGCGCTCGACCGAGGAATGGCTGATGTCGCGCTCGTGCCAGAGCGCCACGTTCTCGAGTGCCGGCACCACGGCCGACCGCACGAGCCGCGCAAGCCCGGTCAGGTTCTCGGTCAGCACCGGGTTGCGCTTGTGCGGCATCGCCGACGAACCCTTCTGGCCGGGGGAGAAATATTCCTCGGCCTCCAGAACCTCGGTGCGCTGCATGTGGCGGATTTCGATCGCGATGTTCTCGATCGAGGAGGCGATGACGCCGAGTGTGGCAAAGAACATCGCGTGGCGGTCGCGCGGGATGACCTGCGTGCTGATCGGCTCGGGCGCAAGGCCCATCTGCTGGCAGACATGCTCTTCCACCGCCGGGTCGATATTGGCAAACGTCCCCACCGCGCCCGAGATCGCGCCGGTCGCGATCTCCTTGCGGGCGTTCACCAGACGCTCGCGGCCCCGCGCCATCTCGGCATAAAAGCGCGCGAAGGTCAGGCCCATGGTCGTGGGTTCGGCATGGATGCCGTGGCTGCGCCCGATCCGCACCGTCATGCGGTGTTCGAAGGCGCGTTTCTTCAGCGCGGCCAGCACCTTGTCCATGTCGGCCAGCAGGATGTCGGCGGCGCGGACCAGTTGCACGTTCAGCGTGGTGTCCAGCACGTCCGACGAGGTCATCCCCTGATGGACAAAGCGCGCCTGATCCGCGCCCACGATCTCGGCCAGATGGGTGAGAAAGGCGATCACGTCATGCTTGGTCACGGCCTCGATCTCGTCGATGCGGGCGACGTCGAACTCCACGTCCCGGGCCTTCCAGACGGCGGCGGCGTTTTCCTTCGGGATCACGCCAAGGGCGGCCTGCGCGTCGCAGGCATGGGCCTCGATCTCGAACCAGATGCGGAACTTGGTCTCGGGCGACCAGATGGCGACCATTTCGGGGCGGGAATAGCGCGGGATCATGGGGGGCCTTTCGGATCGGGATGCGGCGGGGCGCTTGCCTTTGCGATGGCCGTCCTCTTAGAACCAAAGGCGTGAGGGAACAAGGCAGGGAGTAGGCGCATGCCCGGCCTTTCGGATTTCGCGGGACGCTGGTGGATCGACCGGCGGATCGAGGACAGACGGGCGGGCCAGACGGGCCGCTTCGAGGGTCAGGCGCTTCTGACGCCGGACGACCTTGGCCTTGTCTATGTCGAGACGGGGCACCTGACGCTGGGCGAGGCCCCCCCGATGGCGGCCGAGCGGCGTTATCTCTGGCGGACCGACGCGGAGGGGGGCATCGCGGTGCTTTTCGCCGATGGCCGCGCCTTTCACCGTTTCGACCCGGCCACCCTTCGCCCTGAGGCGCATCATCTGTGCGATCCCGACGACTACCGCGTTGCCTATGACTTCGCGGACTGGCCCCTGTGGTCGGCCGTCTGGGAGGTCGCGGGGCCGCGCAAGGACTACCGGATGGAGAGCCGCTACCGGCGCTGACCGGGGGTCCTTTCGCAGCCGCAGCGCAACAGGACTTGCACGGGGGCGAGGCTTGCGGCACAAAGTCGGGAATTATCCAAGCGGAGGGAAGGCTATGGCGCTTTCGATGACGGACGGGGTTCTTGCAGAGCGGATCGCGCCGCGTGCGGGGCTGGCTCAGGCGGGTCTGGTTGCGCTCGGCATCGCGATCCTCGCGCTTTCGGCCAAGATCGCGGTCCCGATGTGGCCCTCGCCGGTGCCGGTGACGATGGGCACCTTCGCCGTGCTGGCGCTTGGCGCGGCCTACGGGCCCCGGCTCGGCCTGATGACGATCCTTGGCTACATGGGCCTTGGCGCGCTTGGCGCGAATGTCTTCGCGGGCTCGGGCTCGGTGCATGGGCTGGCCTACATGATGGGCTCGACCGGCGGCTACCTGCTGGGCTACGTGCTGGCGACGGTTGCGCTTGGCCTTGCCGCGCGGGCGGGCTGGGACCGGTCGGTCGCGAAGATGGCGGGCGCCATGCTGATCGGCAACGCGCTGATCTATGTGCCGGGCGTGCTGTGGCTGCACCATGTCATCGTCGCGGGCGGGCTGTTCAAGGCGGACGTGTTCGCCTCGACCTGGGGCCAGACGATGGCCTGGGGGCTGACGCCCTACCTGATCGGCGATGCGATGAAGCTGGCGCTGGCCGCGCTGCTGCTGCCCGCCGCATGGAAGGCCGTGGCGCGCCTGCGCGGGTAAGGCCGGATCACGGCGGATTTCGGAACGGGCGCGGCGCAGGCTGCGCCCTTTTCGTTTGCCTCAGGCGCGCGCCGCGCAGACCGCGAGCGTGCGATAGGGAAAGCGCACCTCCCCCCGCGCGGCGAGCGCGGGATCGCTGTCGGCCAGCGCCTCGATCCGGGCGCGGACCTTGGCCTGTTCCGGCTCGGGCAGGCTCGCGATGAAGCTGACCGACATCACCCGGTCCACCACCACGCTGTCGAACGGGCCGACATGGGCGTGGTCGAAGAGCGTCTCATCCAGCGTCGGGAAGCGCGGATCGGGGAACACCCGCCGCCACGCGCCGGTATGAAAGCGCGGCGCGTCGCCCTCGTGCACCTCCATGATCCGGGTCAGGCCGGCGACCCAGGGCGTGCGCTCGTCGCGGATGTTCCAGATCAGCCCGAGCTTTCCGCCGGGCCTCAGGACGCGGGCGATCTCGGCCAGCGCCTCGGGTGTGGCAAACCAGTGGAAGGCCTGAGCACAGGTCAGCGCATCGACGCTGGCATCGGGCAGGGGGATCGCCTGCGCGCGGCCCTCGATCGCCTCGACGCCCGGCAGGCGGGCGGAAAGTTCGGCCCGCATCGCGGCGACCGGCTCCACCGCGATCACGCGGGCACCCGTGGCGGCAAGCCGGGCGGTGAACTTGCCGGTTCCCGCGCCAAGGTCCACCGCGACGCGGCCGGGGCCAAGGCCAAGTGGACCGGTCAGCCAGTCCTGCAACGCCGCCGGGTAATCGGGGCGACCGCCCTCATAGGCCCGGGCCGCGCGGGCGTAGCCTGTGGCAGCGGCGGGGTGAACGTCCGGCATGATGGCTCCGTTTCGGTGGCGGAAGGGTAGGCCAAGCCGCCCGCCAAGGAAAGAGCGCCCGCCCCGCCCGATCCGGGCGCCGCCCACGGTCCAAAGCCTACCGCAGCGCCTTGAACAACCCGCTCAGCCGGTCGGCCTCATCCGCCAGCCCCCAGGGTGCGTTGACGATGAACATCCCGCTGCCGGTCATCCGGTGCCCCTCGCGCGCCGCGCCAAAGCGGACCTCGTGGCGCAGAGCGCCGGGCAGGCCCGCCGCCTCGAGCGTCTTGACCATCTGCACATGCATCCCGCCCGGAAGGATCGGATACCACAGCATCAGCACGCCCACGTTCCACTTGCGATGGACCGACAGGATCATGCGGGGAATGGCGTCGTAGTCGTCCTTCACCTCGTAGCTGGGATCGACCAGCATCAGGCCGCGCCGCGGGGTGGGCGGGGTGCGCGACAGCGCCATCTGCACCCCATCCTCGCGGTGGACCTGCGCAAGGCCATGGGGCGCGAGCGCGGCCACCAGCGCCTCATGCTCGCGCGGATGCAGCTCGGCCAGATGCGCCACATCGCCCGGCCGCAGGCTTTGTGCGGCAATCAGCGGCGAGCCGGGATAGGCCGAGGCCCCATGCAGCGCCCGCGTCTGGGCCAGCCGCCGCGCATAGGGGTGATCGGCGGGAAACCAGCCCGCGGCCTCGGCCCGCGCGATCCCCTCGGCGGCTTCGCCCGTCTTCACGGCCTCTGGCGCGTCGAGGAAATAAAGCCCTCGCCCGGCGTGGGTTTCCAGATAGCTCAGCGGCTTGTCCTTCCGCGTGAGATAGTCGAGCGCCACCGCCAGAAGCGCATGCTTGTGCACATCCGCCATGTTTCCGGCGTGGTAGAGATGTTGATACGAGAGCATGGGGCCGCCTTTCTCCCGATCCATCGCCGCTTTGCCGCGCGATGGCAAGGTGACACGCAGCCGTTACATGTTTCGACTATTCCGGAAACATGGAATCGAAAGAGGCACTCTCCGCCCTGTCCGCGCTCGGGCACGACACCCGGCTTCGGCTGTTTCGCAGGCTCGTTCAGGCGGGCCCCGCGGGGCTTTGGGCGGGCGCGCTGGCCGAGGCGGCGGGGCTTCGTCCCAATACCGCCTCGACCAACCTGTCGATCCTCGCCGCGGCGGGCCTCGTCACCGCCACGCGCGAGGGGCGGGCGGTGCGCTACCGCGCGGACATGGCGGGGATGCAGGCGCTTCGGGCCTTCCTGATGGAGGATTGCTGCGGCGGGCGGCCCGAGCTTTGCGCCCCCGTGCTGGAAAGGATCGGACGATCATGCTGCGACTGACGGGGCCGGAGGCACGGGTGCTGGCGGCCGAGGCGATCGGCACCGGGGCGCTGGTCTCGGCCGTGGTCGGCTCGGGGATCATGGCCGCAAGCCTCACGCAGGACACGGGCCTTGCGCTCTTGTGCAACACCGTGGCGACCGGGGCCGCGCTTTACGTGCTCATCACGCTGTTCGGCCCCATCTCGGGCGCGCAGTTCAACCCGGCGGTCAGCCTCGTGCTGGCCTTGCGGGGCGAGATCGGCTGGCGGACGGCGGGGCGGCTGATGCTGGCGCAGGTCGCGGGCGGGCTGGCCGGCACGCTGCTTGCGCATGCGATGTTCGGCTTGGCCGTCCTGCAGATCTCGCATCACGTCCGCACCGGTCCCGCGCAGGCGCTGGCCGAGGGGGTGGCGACCTGCGGGCTGATCGCAACGATCCTTCTGGGCCGCCGCGCGCGGCCCGAGGCGCTGCCGATGCTCGTGGCCCTTTACATCACCGCGGCCTACTGGTTCACCGCATCGACGTCGTTCGCCAATCCGGCGGTGGCGCTGGCGCGGGGCTTCAGCGACACCTTCGCGGGCATCCGGCCCTGGGACGTGCCGGGCTTTGCGCTGGCCGAGCTTGCCGGGGCGGTGCTGGCGGTGCCGGTCTGCGGCTGGCTTCTGGGATCTGACAGGGAACGGAACAGGACATGACCATCGCGATCTATCACAATCCCGCCTGCGGCACCTCGCGCAACGTGCTGGCCTTCATCCGCGCCAGCGGCGCGGAGCCGGTGGTGATCGACTATCTCAAGACCGGCTGGACGGTGGCGCAGTTGCGGGGCCTGTTCGCGGCGGCGGGTCTCACCCCGCGCGCGGCGCTGCGGACCAAGGGCACCCCGGCCGAGGCGCTTGGCCTGACCGACCCCGCCGTGCCGGACGCGGTGCTTCTTCAGGCCATGGCGGAGCATCCCGTGCTGGTGAACCGCCCCATCGTCTGTTCGCCCAAGGGCGTGCGGCTCTGCCGTCCGTCCGAGGCGGTTCTGCCGCTTCTCGATCGCGTGCCCGAGGGGCTGACCAAGGAAGACGGAAGCCCGATTACCGCCTGATGGCGCCAAGCCCGGCCACGCGGCGCCGCGCATGGGCGAGCGCGGCAAGGCTCAGCGCGGCCAGCGCCGCCCCGGCAAGGAAGGTCGCCCTTGGCCCGTCCGCCTGCCACAGCACCCCGGCCAGCGTGGAGGCCAGCAGAAGCGCCACGCCGGTCAGCAGGTTGAACAGACCGAAGGCCGTCCCCCGCAGATCCGCCGGGGCTGCATCGGCAACCAGCGTCGCCAGAAGCCCTTGCGTCAGCCCGATGTGCAGCCCCCAAAGCACGATTCCAAGTGCAAGGCCCAGCGGGCCGCCTGTCAGCGCGAGCACCAGATCGCCCGCCACCAGCACCGGGATCGCGGCGGCCAGAAGGCCCGCGCGGTTCACCCGGTCCGAGAGCCGCCCGGCCGGATAGGCGGTGAGCGACGAGACGACATTCACCCCCACCAGCGCCAGCGGCACCAGCGCCACATGAAGGCCCGTCGCCTGCGCCTTGAGGATCAGGAAGGCGTCGGAAAAGCGCGCGAGCGTCAGGAGCGCCGCCACGCCCGTCACGATCCAGAAGGATGAAGGAAGGCGCAGAAGCTCTTGGCGTTGCAAGGGAAAGCGGGCAGGGCGCGGGCGCGCGGCAGGCTCGCGCACGACCAGCATCAGCAACAGGACCGAGGCCGCGGCCGGCAGCGCCGCGACCCAGAACACCGCCCGGATGTTCCCGGAAAAGACCCAGATGAAGGCCATCGCGCCAAGCGGGCCAAGAAAGGACCCCGTAAGGTCCAGCGCCTGCCGCAGGCCGTAGGCCGCCCCGCGCGCGTTCTCGGGGGCGAAATCGGCGATCATCGCGTCGCGCGGCGCGCCGCGCAGCCCCTTGCCGACCCGGTCGAGAAAGCGCGCGGCCATCACCCAGCCAAGCCCCGGCGCCAGCGCGAACAGCGGCTTGACCAGCGCCGCCAGCCCGTAGCCCGCCACCGCCAGCGCCTTGCGCCGCCCGATCCAGTCCGACAGCGCGCCCGAGAAGACCTTGACCACCGAGGCCGTCGCCTCGGCCACGCCCTCGATCACCCCGACGGCCGCCATCGGCGCCCCGAGGGTCGAGACCATGAAGACCGGCAGCAGGGCAAAGATCATCTCCGACGAGATGTCCATCAGCATCGACACGAAGCCAAGCGCCCAGATCGCGCGGGGAAGACGGGACGGATTGCGCATGGCCAAACGATAGGCCGCGGCGCGCAGTCCGGCAACGGGGCTGGCGGGGGCGCGTTGTGCCCTGCCTCTTGCGGCTGCACCGGCCCCGCGACCCTGTTTCGCCCGGCGCTCAAGCGCCGGGCTGCGCCTGCCTGCCCCCGAGGCAGGCGCATTCGCGCCCGCCCAGGCAGGCGCCGCCCTCCTCGCTTGCGCCCGACGGCCGGCAACGGGGCTGGCGGGGGCGGGCGCGCTCGGCTAGACGAAGGCCATGAGCGACCGACCGATCCTGCAATCCGCGCTGCCCTTCGCGCCTTGGGCAGACCCCCGAACCCGCCGCCTGCCGGGCATCCTGCCGATGGAGCCGGGCGACTGGCTCCGGGTCGATGACGCCTTCGCCGCCCAGATGGCCGAGCGGGACCGGCTGATCGTCGAGCGGTGCGCGGCGGTGCACGCGCTCTCGGAGCGGGGGCGCGCGGCGGCCGAGGAGTTGCTGGACGCCGTGATCGCGGATGTCACGGCCAAGCCGGGCTATCGCGTCACCCCTGGCGCCATCACCCGCCCCGACGGCGTGACGGTGGCGGTTGACCGCGCCCAGCCGCTTCTGACCGCCGGGCGACTGGTGCAGGAAGACCTGTGCCTGTTGGAAAAGGCGCCGGGCGAGGACGAACACATCCTGACCGGCGCGATCCTCTGCTTTCCGGCAAGCTGGACGCTGGCCGAGAAATTCCTGAAGCCGCTGATCGCGATCCATGTCCCGGTCAGCGTCTATGATGACGACATCGCCCGGCGGGTGCAGCGGCTCTTCGATGCGATCCGGCCCGGGCAGGGGCTCTGGCGCGCGAATGCGCTGCTTTATGCCGACCCCACGCTGCACCACCCCCGCACCGAGGCCGCGCCGCGCGTGAAGCCGGTGGGCGAGGCGCCCTTCATCCGGTCCGAGCGGCAGGGGCTCGTGCGCCTGCCCGTGACGCAGGCGGTCGTCTTCTCGATCCACACCTACCTGATACGGAAAGAGAGCCTGACGCCGGATCAGGCGCAGGCTCTCGTTGACTTCCCCATTCACCGGGCGGGCGGCTGACCCCGCTCAGGTGCCCAGCGGCAGGCTCAGGCCGTGGCGGTGCAACAGCGTCTTGCCCAGAATGAGCATGGCGCCGGTCAGGGCGGTGACGCGGGCGGTGACGTGGTAATCCTCGCGCCCAAGGGCGTTGTAGGCCAGAAGCCCCGCGCCGATCGGCAGGGCGCCGATCACGAGCGTCAGGTTGAAGCTGTAGATCGTCAGCCGCCGGACCAGGGTGTCGCGCTTCACCGGCACCTCTTGCGGCGGATAAAGCGCGGTGCGCAGCGGGACCAGCTCGGCCGATTTCGGCTTGCGCGGGGCCGCGGACACCGGCGCGGGCGAGTCGTTCGCCGCGGCAAGGATCGGCAGCGCCGGGCGCGCGTGCTGGGGGGCCTGCCGCTGGCGGACGGGCCGGCGCGGCCCGATCGGCGGAAGCGCTTCCCGCGGCGTGGGGCGCTGCCGGCCGCGGCAGAGCTCCTTTTCGCGGGCCGCGATCTCGATGTCGCGGCGTTCCAGTTCGACCGACATCCGGTCAAGGAGATCGTCGACGGCGGGGGCCGCAAACCGCGCGGCGGTGGTTGCAAGCGTTGCGTCGCGGGGCATTGTCAAGGCGGTCTCCACAAGGGTGTCGAAGTGATCCGGGCCAAAGGTTCCGGGGGTGCGCGCCCACAGCACAAGCTGGGCGCGGTGGCTTTCCTCGATCTGTTCGCGCAGGCATTCGCACAGCGTGCCCGCGTTCTCTGCGATCCGCCGCGATTTGCCGTCCGACCCGTTCGGCCCGACCGCGATCAGGACGGCCGCCCGGAAATCGCCGGGCCCCCCGTCGCTTTCGGTCGCGCGGCTCAGGCCAAGCGTCACGCGGCTGCCGTCGATGTCGAAGATCGCGAGGTCCTCGTGATCCCAGCTCAGGCGGAACGAGTCGTGATCGCTTTCACGCAAGGCGTGTTCGAGCTTCTCGACGTAAGCGGCGAAATTCATCTCCGGGTGCTCCGTATACAGGAGCGAGACACTCGTACTCGTGCAGTCGGTAGACATTACAGCCCCTCCTACCAAGTCAGGGTTGAGTAAGCCCCCCGAATTGGCCGCCAATGAGGGAAGATTGTGGAGAGAATGTGGACAACATCGCGGTTGTCCGCGGATCGTCCGCAAAAGGAAAGGGGCGCACCCTAGGCGCGCCCCCTTCTGTTTCCAGATCCGGAACGGATCAGCAGCTGTAATACATCTGGTATTCAACCGGGTGCGGCGTGTGTTCGTAGGCGTAAACCTCTTCCCACTTCAGCGCCATGTAGCCTTCCAGCTGGTCCTTGGTGAACACGTCGCCGGCCAGCAGGAAGTCGTGGTCGGCTTCCAGCTCGGTCAGGGCTTCGCGCAGCGAGCCGCAGACGGTCGGGATCGCGGCCAGTTCTTCCGGCGGCAGATCGTACAGGTCCTTGTCCGAGGCCGGACCCGGGTCGATCTTGTTCTTGATCCCGTCGAGGCCGGCCATCAGCAGGGCGGCGAAAGCGAGATAGGGGTTGGCCGAGGGATCGGGGAAGCGGGCTTCCACACGCTTGGCCTTCGGGCTTTCGGTCCACGGAATACGCACGCAGCCCGAGCGGTTGCGGGCCGAGTAGGCGCGCAGAACCGGCGCCTCGAAGCCCGGGATGAGCCGCTTGTAGCTGTTGGTCGAAGGGTTGGTGATCGCGTTCAGCGCCTTGGCGTGCTTCAGGATGCCGCCGATGAAATACAGCGCTTCCTGGCTCAGGTCGGCGTATTTGTCGCCGGCAAAGAGCGGCTTGCCGTCCTTCCAGATCGACATGTTGCAGTGCATGCCCGACCCGTTGTCGCCCTTCATGGGCTTGGGCATGAACGTCACCGTCTTGCCGTAGGCCAGCGCCACGTTCTGGATGACATACTTGTATTTCTGCATGTTGTCGGCTTGTTGGGTCAGGCCGCCGAAGATCAGACCAAGCTCGTGCTGGCAGGTCGCCACTTCGTGGTGGTGCTTGTCCACCTTCATGCCCATGCGCTTCATGGTCGAGAGCATCTCGCCGCGCAGGTCCTGGGCCTCGTCCACCGGGTTCACCGGGAAGTAGCCGCCCTTGTGGCCGGCGCGGTGCGCCAGGTTGCCGGATTCGAATTCGGCATCCGTGTTCCAGGCCGCGGCTTCGGCGTCGATCTGGTAGGCGACCTTCGCGGGCGTCACCGAATAGCGCACGTCGTCGAAGATGAAGAATTCGGCTTCCGGCCCGAAGTAGGCGGTGTCACCGATGCCCGAGGACTTGAGATAGGCTTCCGCCTTCAGCGCGGTCGAGCGCGGGTCGCGGCTGTAGGCCTCGCCGGTGTCGGGCTCGACCACATTGCAGTGCACGCACATCGTCTTTTCGGCGTAGAACGGATCGATATAGACCGAGCCCGCATCCGGGATCAGCTTCATGTCCGACTGGTCGATCGACTTCCAGCCAGCGATGGACGAGCCGTCGAACATGAAGCCTTCCTCGAAGAAGTCTTCGTCGACAAGGTCCGCAACCAGCGTCACGTGCTGGAGCTTGCCCCGCGGGTCGGTGAAGCGGATGTCGACATATTCGACCTCCTCGTCCTTCATCAGTTTGAGTGCGTCCTTGATGCTCATGTCGCCATGATCCCTTCTGTTAGTGGGTAGAACCGGCCGGGCCGGCGTTTCTCAAAGTGCCTCGTCCCCGGACTCGCCGGTCCGGATGCGGATCGCCTGTTCGCAGGGGTAGACGAAGATCTTGCCGTCGCCGATTTTCGCGGTGCGCGCGGCGCCGATGATCGCCTCGATGGCGCCATCCACCTGATCGTCGGCCAGCACGACCTCGATCTTCACCTTCGGCAGGAAATCCACGACGTATTCGGCGCCGCGATACAGCTCGGTATGGCCCTTCTGACGGCCGAAGCCTTTGACTTCGACGACCGACAGGCCCTGGATACCCGCTTCCTGAAGCGCCTCTTTCACCTCGTCCAGCTTAAACGGCTTGATGATTGCCTCGATCTTTTTCATCGCCGACTCCCTTCTGAGGCGCATTTGTCCGTCTCTGACCACTTCCCTGCGCGGGGGACAATTGGATAGGCTCAGACAGCCGGGGCCGTGCTGGAAATCCGCCGGCGTGCGATGAAGTTTTATGCAAGTCGCACAGAATTTAATCATTTTGTGAATTGGAGGGCGAGTCATGCCCGACCTTTTGTCATCTGCACAGATGCGCGCCATCGAACAGGCCGCGATCGCCAGCGGCACCGTGACGGGGCGCGAGCTGATGGAGCGTGCAGGCCGGGCCGCCATCGATGCAGCACTCGCCTTCTGGCCCGACCTCGCCGTGGCGCCCGGCCGGGTCACGGTCTTCTGCGGCCCGGGCAACAACGGCGGGGACGGCTTCGTCATCGCGCGGCTTCTGGCCGATCGCGGATGGCAGGTGGCGGTCTTCCTGTATGGCACGCCGGGACAGCTGCCGCCGGACGCCGCGCAGAATCGCGACCGCTGGCTGGCGCGGGGGCAGGCCGTGTCGCTGGGCTTTCCGGCGCTCGATCCCGGTGCGACGGCGGCGGCCATCGCGTCCGCGCAGGGCGCCGATCTCGTCGTCGATGCGCTTTTCGGAACCGGCCTCACCCGGCCCCTTGCGGCTTTGGCCCCCCTGCTGTCTGCGCTGCCGCGCCAGCGCACGCTTGCCGTCGATCTTCCCTCGGGCCTCTGCGCGGACAGCGGTCGCCCGCTCGCCACGCCGGAAGGTGCGACCCCCGTGCTGCGCGCCGATCTGACGGTCGCCTTCCACGCGGCCAAGCGCGGCCATTACCTCGCGCGCGGGCCCGAGCTGTGCGGCGCCCTGAGGATCGCCGACATCGGCCTTTCATCCTGGTCCCAAATATCCCCGCCGGAGGCTCCTGCCGGCGGGGCCGGGCGGCTGCGCCTGATCGAACAGCCCGCCGGCCTCGGCAAGGGCGGGGGCCATAAATACAGCCACGGCCACGCGCTCGTGCTGTCGGGCGGGCCGGGGCAGGGCGGGGCGGCGCGGCTCGCGGCGCGGGGCGCGCTGCGCGTGGGGGCGGGGCTTGTGACATTGGCCTGCCCGCCCGCCGCGCTGACCGAGAACGCGGCGCAGCTCACCGCGATCATGCTGCGCCCGGTCAAGGATGCCGAGGCCTTGGCCGGCGTGCTCGAGGACACGCGGATCACCGCGCTCTGCCTTGGCCCCGGCATGGGCGTTCCGCGCGCGGCGGCGCTGCTGCCGGCGGTCCTCGAGGTGCGCCGGCCCACGGTGATCGACGCCGACGCCCTGACCGCGCTGGCCGGGACGCCGGAACTGGCCGGCGCGCTCCACGACCGCTGCGTGCTGACCCCGCACCTCGGCGAATTCAACCGCCTCTTTCCCGACCTTGCCGCGCGTCTTGCCGCGCTGCCCATCGAAGGCCCCGCCGTCTCGCGGGCGGATGTCGTGGCCGAGGCAGCCCTTCGGCTGGGCTGCACGGTGCTTCTGAAGGGGCCGGACACGGTCATCGCCGCGCCGGACGGAACGCTGTCGCTGCACGGCGCGGCCTATGACCGGGCCGCGCCGTGGCTGGCCACCGCCGGGTCGGGGGATGTGCTGGCAGGCTTCATCGCGGGGCTTCTGGCGCGGGGCCTTTCGCCACACGCCGCCAGCGCCGCTGCCGCCTGGCTTCATGCCGAGACCGCGCGCAGCTTCGGCCCCGGCCTGATCGCCGAAGACCTCCCCGAGTCGCTGCCCGCCGTGTTCCGCGCCATGGGGCTTTGACGGGCCCTTCGCAGGCTTTGGCCGGGCGGCTTTTCCCCCTGCGGGATTGAAAACTTTCCTCTCGCATCGGCGCGCGCGCTTTGTTAAGAGACCACCGAATTCGGGTGGCCCTGCCGTGGGGATCGGCGGGGCTGCTTCGCTTCATGCGGGTGTGGCGGAACTGGCAGACGCACCAGATTTAGGTTCTGGCGCCGAAAGGCGTGGGGGTTCAAGTCCCTTCACCCGCACCAGAGAGGAAAAAGGACGGGAACATGCAGGTCACCGAGACCCTGAACGAAGGTCTGAAGCGCGCCTACACCATCACGGTGACGGCTGCGGAACTCGACGCCAAAGTCGAAGAAAAACTGGTCGAGGCGCAGCCGGAGATCGAGATCAAGGGCTTCCGCAAGGGCAAGGTGCCGATGCCGATCCTGCGCAAGCAGTTCGGCCAGCGCCTGCTGGGCGATGCGATGCAGGAAGCCATCGATGGCGCGATGCGCGATCATTTCGAAGCCACCGGCGACCGTCCCGCGCTGCAACCCGAAGTGAAGATGCAGAACGGCGAGACCTGGAAGGAAGGCATGGATGTCGTGGTCGACATGACCTACGAAGCCCTGCCCGAAATCCCGGAGGTCGATGCCGCCGCGATCACGCTCGAGCGTCTGGTCGTGAAGGCCGATGACGCCGCGATCGAAGAAGCGCTGGCCGATCTGGCGAAATCCGCGCAGGACTTCGAAGACCGCCGCAAGGGCACGAAGGCCAAGGACGGCGATCAGGTCGTGATCGACTTCAAGGGCTCGGTCGATGGCGAAGCCTTCGAGGGCGGCGCGGCGGAAGACTATCCGCTGGTGCTGGGCTCGGGCAGCTTCATCCCCGGCTTCGAGGATCAGCTTGTCGGCGCCAAGGCGGGCGACGAGGTCGAGGTGAAGGTGACCTTCCCGGCCGAATACGGCGCCAAGCACCTTGCCGGCAAGGACGCGGTCTTTGCCTGCACCGTCAAGGCGGTGAAGGGTCCGAAGGCGGCCGAGATCGACGACGAACTGGCCAAGAAGTTCGGCGCCGAGAGCCTCGAAGACCTGCGCAAGCAGATCGCCCAGCGTCTGGAAGAGGAATACAAGGGCGCCGCGCGCGCGGTCATGAAGCGCAAGCTTCTGGACCAGCTTGACGGCATGGTCAGCTTCGAACTGCCCCCGAGCCTTGTCGAGGCGGAAGCCAACCAGATCGCCCACCAGCTCTGGCACGAGGAAAACCCCGATCATCACGGTCACGACCATGACGCGATCTCGGTGACGGACGAGCACAAGACGCTCGCCAACCGCCGCGTGCGCCTTGGCCTGCTGCTGGCCGAACTGGGCCGCAAGAACGAGATCGAGGTGACGGATGCCGAGATGACGCAGGCCGTCCTCGCGCAGGCCCGCAACTACCCGGGCCAGGAACGCGCCTTCTTCGAATTCGTGCAGCAGAACGCCGAGATGCAGCAGCAGCTCCGCGCGCCGATCTTCGAAGACAAGGTCGTGGACCACATCGTCGAGAAAGCCTCGGTGACGGAAAAGGAAGTCTCCAAGGACGACCTGAAGACCGCCGTCGAAGCGCTTGATGAAGCGTAAGATTTTCGGCCTTTAGGCCGGATCGGGCGCCCCTGCGAGTGATAGCGGGGGCGTTTTCGTTTTGGGCGGAACCACCCGACCGCGCCCTGCCGGGTTCCGGGCCTTGCCCTACACCGTGAAATCCGCCACCCGCGCCCCGGTGATCCGCACCAGAACTTCGGGCGCGATCGAGAAGATGTGGCGCGGCGTGCCCGCCGCCGCCCAGACCACATCGAACGCCATGATCCGGGGGTCGAGGAAGGCCACGACGGGGGCGATATGGCCCACGGGCGACACGCCGCCGATGGCAAATCCCGTCTCTGCCCGCACCAGATCGGCATCCGCCCGCCCCAGCGGCTCGCCCGCAAGCGCGCTCGCCTTTTCCGGGCTGACCTGATTGCCGCCCGCCGTCAGGAACAGCCGCACATGGCCCGAGGTCTCGCCGCGGAAGATGATCGACTTCACGATCTGGTCGATCTCGCAGCCCGCCACGGCGGCCGCCTGCGCGGCGGTGCGCGTGTCTTCCTCTGCCGCGACGATGGTCGTCTGCACCCCCGCCGCCTCCAGCGCCGCGGCCACGCGTTTCAGGCTCTTGCTCATCCCGCCCTCCGTTTGGCGCCATCCTGTCGGCTCGGACGCCGGGCCGCAAGGGGAAGGGCCCCGTTGACCCGGCCGCGGGGCCGCCGCACAGTCGCCCCATGAGCTTCGCATCCCGCCTGACCCGCGCACCCATCGCCTTCGACCCCGCCGCCGGGGCCGAGGCCGCCGCGCGCTTTCCCGACCTTCCGCCCGAGGTGCGCGCCCTGATCGCGGGCACCGCCGGGTGTTCGCCCTACCTCGCCGGCCTGATCGGGCGCGAGGCGGACTGGCTCGCACCCATTCTTGCCGCCGACCCCGAGGCCGGGCTGGCCGAGGTGCTGGCCGCGCTCGATCCGCTGCCCATCGACGCGCTTGGTCCCGGCCTCCGGCGGGCCAAACGCCGCGTGGCTCTGCTTGCGGCTCTGGCCGATCTTGGCGGCGTCTGGCCGCTGGAACAGGTGACCGGCGCGCTGACGGCGCTTGCCGATCGTGCGGTGGACCTCAGCCTCAGGCGCCTGACCGCCGAAGAGATCCGGCGCAACAAGATCCCCGGCGCAACGGCGGAGGATGCCGAGACCGCCGCCGGGATGGTCGCGCTGGCTATGGGCAAGATGGGCGCGGGGGAGCTTAACTATTCGTCGGACATCGACCTGATCTGCCTGTTCGACGAGACGCGCTACGACCCCGCCGATGCGCAGGAGGCGCGCGCCGCCTTCATCCGCGTGACCCGCAAGATGACCGCGCTGCTGTCGGATCTGACCGACGAGGGCTATGTCTTCCGCACCGACCTGCGCCTGCGCCCCGACGCGGCGGTCACGCCCGTCTGCCTGTCGATGGCCGCGGCCGAGGTCTATTACGAAGGCGAGGGCCGCACCTGGGAACGCGCGGCCTACATCAAGGCACGCGCCTGCGCGGGGGACATCGCGGCGGGCGAACGCTTCCTTGCGACCCTGACCCCCTTCGTCTGGCGCCGCCACCTCGATTTCGTGGCGATCCGCGACGCCCATGACATGCGGCTGCGCATCAAGGCGCACAAGGGCCTTGGCGGGCCGCTGACGCTCGAGGGACACAACATGAAGCTGGGGCAGGGCGGCATACGCGAGATCGAGTTCTTCACCCAGACCCGCCAGCTGATCGCAGGCGGCCGCGACCTCAGCCTGCGCGTGCGCGGCACGGTCGAGGGGCTCGCCCGGCTGGCCGCCGCGGGCTGGGTCGGTCAGGCGGAGGCGGCGGAGCTGACCGACCTCTACCGCGCGCACCGCGAAGTCGAACACCGGCTCCAGATGGTGCAGGACGCCCAGACCCATGCGCTGCCCGGCACGCCCGAGGGCTTCGACCGGCTGGCCCGCTTCATGGGAGAGGGCGACACCGCCCGGTTCCGCACGGGGCTGAAGACGCGGCTGCTGCGCACGGTGGACCTGACCGAGGATTTCTTTGCCCCCACCACCGCAGAGGAAGGGCCGCCGCTGTCCGAGGCGGCGAAGGCCATCGTGCGGGGCTGGCAGGGGTTGCCCGCGCTGCGATCGGCCCGCGCGCAGGAGATCTTCGACCGCCTGCGCCCCGCCATCCTCAAGCGCCTCGCCCGCTCGGCCGACCCCGAGGCGGCGCTGCGGGCCTTCGACGGCTTCCTGTCGGGCCTGCCTGCCGGGGTGCAGCTTTTCGCGCTGTTCGAGGCCAATCCCCAGTTGATCGACCTGATCGTGGATATTGCCGCCACCTCGCCCGCGCTGGCGCTGTATCTGTCGCGCAATGCCCGCGTGCTGGATGCGGTGATCGGCGGTAGCTTCTTCGCGCCCTGGCCGGGGGCGGAGGCTTTGCGCGCCGACCTTTCCCGCCACCTCGCCACGATCCCGGATTACGAACGCAAGCTGGATGCCGCGCGGGCCTGGACGAAGGAATGGCACTTTCGCATCGGCGTGCATCACCTGCGCGGGCTGATCGACGCGTTCGAGGCGGGCAGCCAGTATGCCGACCTTGCCGGCGCCGCGGTCGGCGCGCTCTGGGGCCCGTGCGGGGACGAATTCGCCCGCAAGCATGGGGCGCCGCCCGGGCGCGGGGCGGTCGTGCTTGGCATGGGCTCGCTTGGCGCGGGGCGGCTGCATTCGGATTCCGATCTCGACCTGATCGTGATCTACGACCCGCAGGGGCAGGAGGCCTCGGACGGGCCCCGGCCGCTCGCCGCGCGGCCCTATTACGCGCGGCTGACCCAGGCGCTTGTGACCGCGCTCACCGCGCCGATGGCCGAGGGGCGGCTTTACGAGGTGGACATGCGGCTGCGCCCGTCGGGCCGGCAGGGGCCGGTTGCCACCTCGCTCACCGCCTTTCGCGACTACCAGCGAACCGAGGCCTGGACCTGGGAACATCTCGCGCTCACCCGCGCGCGGGTGCTGGCGGGCGACCCGAAGCTTGGCGACGAGGTCGAGGCGTTCCGCCGCCAACTGCTGGCCGAGAAAAGCCACGGCCCGGACATCGCGCGCGATACCGCCGAGATGCGCGCCCGCCTCGCCGCGGCCCATCCCAACCCCGACCCCTGGGATGCCAAGCGCGGCCCCGGGCGGCTGATGGATATCGAACTTCTGGCGCAGATGGTCGCGCTGCAAGCCGGTAGCGCCGCCCGGCGGGTCGAGGCGCAACTGCGTGCAGGCGCGAAGGCCGGGACGCTGCCCGATGACGCGGAAGACCCGCTTCTTGCCGCTTATCGGCTGTGCTGGCGGCTGCGCTGTGTTACCAAGTTGCTGGGCGTTTCCGACGTGAGCGCCCTAGGCGAGGGCGCCCGTGCGATGCTCTCACGCGAGACGGATGTTCCCGATCTCGCGGCGCTGAAGACGCGGCTGGCCGAACGGACGGCCGCCGCGGCCGAGGCGGTGGATCGGGTGCTCGGCTCGCAGGGAGGCAGGAATGGGGAGACGGGTGATGCGCGCGGATGAGGTCGATCCCAAGGGCTTGATGCGCGAGGCCTATGTGATCGAGGGCATCACGGACGGCGAATGCCGCTCGATCTTCATGGACTGGGCGCTGAGCGTGCCCGACGGGCTGGACCCGCGCGAAGCCATCCGGGTGCTGCTCACGCGCTATGGCGAGGGCGCGCCGGATCACCCGATGACGGCGGTCCTGACGGCGGGCCTGACAGCCCCCGACAAGCCCCGCCGCCGCGGCGGGCGCGCGGCCCGCGTGCCGGACGGGGTCTAGCGCGCGAGCGCCGCCGCCTCCCGCGCCAGCGCCACGATCCCCTCCCAATCGCCCTTCGCCATCAGGTCCTTGGGCGCGACCCAGCTTCCGCCCACGCAAAGAACGTTCGACAGACCCAGGTAATCGTTGACATTCTTCGGGCTTACGCCGCCCGTGGGGCAGAATTTCACCTGCGGGATCGGCGCCCCGATCGCCTTCAGCGCGGGCGCGCCGCCATTCGCCTCGGCCGGGAAGAACTTCTGCACGCGGTAACCGCGTTCCAGAAGCGCCATGACCTCGGACGCGGTGGCGGCCCCCGGCAGGAGCGGCAGGTCCGCCCCCTCGCAGGCATCAAGGATCCGGTCCGTCGCCCCGGGCGAGACGCCGAACTGCGCGCCGGCCGCCTTGGCCGCCGCCACATCCTCGGGCGTGAGCAGCGTGCCCGCGCCGACCACCCCGCCCGGCACCCGCGCCATCGCCCGGATCGCGTCAAGCGCCACGGGCGTGCGCAAGGTCACCTCCAGCGCCGGCAGTCCGCCCGCGACCAACGCCCTCGCCAGCGGTTCGGCATGGGCAAGATCGTCGATGACCAGAACCGGGATCACGGGGGCGAGGCGGCAGATGTCCTCGGCGCGGGCAGAGGCGGCTTGCGGGGTCATGGGAAGCTCCTGAAACGGGGTCTTGGGTTGATGCCTGCGCCTCCGGCGGGGATATTTGGGCCAGAAAGAAGGGGGAGGGGCGCCCCACCTCGGGCCGCCGCGGCGGGGGAGATGGGGCGCTTTCTCTCTGGGCGGTCATCGGCGTCCCCGCCTGTCCCGCCCCGTGAGCTTTCCCGAATCCCCTTTCTTTCTGGTTAAAATATCCCCGCCGGAGGCGGAAAGTTCTTAGATCACCGTGGCCGCGCCGCTGGTGGCGGGGCCCACGTTGCGGCGGAACACCTCGAACAACTCGCGCCCGGTGCCGAAGTGGTTGGCCGACAGGTCCGCCGTGACCGGGGTGCGGCTGTCGAAATCCTCGGCCAGAACCTCCAGCCTGCCGGCGTCCGCGTCAAGGCGCACGATGTCGCCGTCGCGCAGTCGGGCGAGCGGGCCGCCGTCGGCCGCTTCGGGCGAGACATGGATCGCCGCCGGCACCTTGCCCGAGGCGCCCGACATCCGTCCATCCGTCACCAGCGCGACGTGCAGCCCGCGATCCTGGAGCACCGAGAGCGTGGGGGTCAGCGAATGCAACTCCGGCATCCCGTTCGCCTTCGGTCCCTGAAAGCGGACAACGACGATCGTGTCAGAGGTGAACTCCCCCGCCTTGAAGGCGGCCTTCACCTCTTCCTGATCGTGAAAGACCCGGGCGGGCGCCTCGATCACGTGGCGGTCCGGGGCCACGGCCGAGACCTTGATGACGCCGCGCCCAAGGTTGCCATCAAGCTGCTTCAGCCCGCCTTCGGGTTGGAACGGATCGCTGACGGGGCGCAGGATGCGGTCGTTCTCGGTCTTGGCCGGACCCGCCTGCCAGCTTAACGCGCCATCCGTGAGCCGCGGCTCGCGGGTGTAAAGCGCGAGCCCGTCGCCCGCGACGGTCTTCGTGTCGGGATGAAGCAGCCCCGCCTCGAGCAGCTCTCCGATCATGTAGGCCAGCCCGCCCGCGGCGTGGAAATGGTTCACATCGGCCAGACCGTTGGGATAGACCTTCGCCATCAGCGGCGTCACCGACGAGATCTCGGCGAAATCCTCGAGATCGAGGATCACGCCCGCCGCCCGCGCCATGGCCGGCAAATGCAGCACGAGGTTGGTGGACCCGCCCGTCGCCATCAGCCCCACGATCCCGTTCACGAAGGTGCGTTCATCAAGGATCTCGGCCGCCGGGCGATAGGCATTTCCAAGCGCCGTAAGGCCCGCCGCGCGTTCCACTGCCGCGGTCGTCAGCGCATCGCGCAGCGGCGTGTTCGGGTTCACGAACGAGGCGCCGGGCAGGTGCAGGCCCATCACCTCCATCAGCATCTGGTTGGTATTGGCTGTGCCGTAAAAGGTGCAGGTGCCCGGGCCGTGGTAGCTTTCCATCTCGGCCTTCATCAGCGCGTCGCGGCCGATCTCGCCGGTGGCAAACTTTTGCCGCACCTTGGATTTTTCGTCATTGGGCAGGCCCGAGGTCATCGGCCCCGCCGGCACGAAGACGGCCGGCACATGGCCGAAGGTCGCCGCCGCCATCACGAGGCCGGGCACGATCTTGTCGCAGACGCCAAGGAAAAGCGCCGCGTCGAAGGTGTTGTGGCTGAGCGCGACGCTGGCCGCGAGCGCGATCACGTCGCGCGAGAAGAGCGACAGCTCCATCCCCGCCTGGCCTTGCGTGACCCCGTCGCACATTGCCGGCACCCCGCCCGCGACCTGCGCGGTCGCGCCCGCCTTCCGCGCGGCGGCGCGGATCAGGGCGGGGTAGCTTTCATAGGGCTGATGCGCGGACAGCATGTCGTTGTAGGCGGTCACGATCCCGATGTTCGGGGCGCGCCCCTCGGCCAGCGCGGCCTTGTCGTCGCCCATCGCCGCATAGGCATGGGCCTGGTTGCCGCAGCTCAGATGCGCGCGCGCCGTTCCCGCATCGCGCGCCCGGGCGACGCGATCAAGGTAGGCCTGACGGCTTTGGGCCGAACGGGCCCTGATGCGGTCGGTAACGCGGGCGATGGTGCTGTCGAGCGGCATGGGATCTCCTTCGGCATCGGGCCGGGACTCTGTCGGGATGGGGGGTAGCATACACCGTTAGCGCTAACAATGCAAATCACGGGCGTTGAGAGGAATGCAGGGCAGGCATGCAGAGGTGGCTGTGGAAAGGGCAGGCTGTCTGACCTAATGTCCGCACCGGGGAGGCGTTCCGATGAAATGGAGTGCCAGACATGGACAATCACTACCTCGATCTCGCGGCGCGTGACCGGCTGATCCGGCAGGCCGAGGCGATGCGCGCGGCTTATATCCGCGACAGCCTCGCGGCGCTTGCGCGCCGGTTTGGCAGATCCCGGGCCAAGGCTGCGGCGGCGCCCGTGGCCTGAGCAACGCCCGCAGGCGGGGCCTGCGCAGCCCCGGGGGCCCGCTCCGCGACCCCCGTCGCGGCGGTGGGCGTCATGCCAGAGGTGTGCCCCATCGGTCGGAACCGCGCAGGCGCGGATCGTCTTTGGCTGCGGCACCCTCTTCCCCGCCTGCGCGCAAGGCGTTAGGGAAGGCGGATGATGACCGCATCCCCCTCCGCGCCGCGCCCGACCGTGCGGCTGATGCCCAAGGCCGAGGCCCGGGCGATCCGTTTCGGCTTCCCCTGGGTTTATGCCGATGAGCTTGTGATGGACCGGCGCACCCGTGCGCTGAGCCCGGGCACGCTCGCGGTGCTGGAAGATGCCGAGCGGCAGGTCCTTGGCCTTGTCACGGTGAACCCGTTGTCGAAGATCGTGGCGCGAATGATCGACCGCGATCCGGCGGCCGAGGTCGATCAGGGGTGGTTCGCACAACGTCTCACCCATGCGCTTGCGCTGCGCGAACGCCTGTTCGACGCGCCCCACTACCGTCTTGTCCATGCCGAGGCCGATGGCCTGCCCGGCGTGGTGATCGACCGCTTCGGCGACACGGCGGTGATCCAGCCCAATGCGGCCTGGGCCGAGGCGCTGATCGCGCCGCTCGCGGCCGCGGTGATGCGGGTGACGGGGGTGACGACGGTGATCAAGAACGGCACCGGCCGGGCCCGTGCGCTCGAGGGTCTGACGGAAGAAACCTCCCTTCTGGCCGGAACCGCGCCGGCGCCGATCCCCGTGCCGATGAACGGGGCGATCTATATGGCCGACGTGATGGGCGGTCAGAAGACCGGCCTTTTCTTCGACCAGAGGCCCAATCACGCCTTCGCCCAACGCCTTGCGCGCGGCGCGCGGGTGCTGGACGTGTTTTCGCACGTCGGCGGCTTTGGCCTTGCGGCGCTTGCCGGCGGGGCCGACAGCGCTTTGGCCGTGGATGCCTCAGCGCCCGCGCTGCGCCTTGCGTCCGAAGGGGCGCAGCGCATGGGGCTCGCGGGCCGCTTCTCGACCCGGCAGGGCGACGCCTTCGCCACCTTGGAGGCGCTTGCCGCTGAAGGCGCGCGCTTCGACCTTGTCGTTTGCGACCCGCCGGCCTTCGCGCCGAACAAGAACGCCCTGGAGGCGGGGCTGCGTGCCTACGAACGCGTGGCCCGTCTGGCGGCGCCGCTGGTTGCCCCGGGGGGCTACCTTGGGCTTTGCTCCTGCTCGCACGCCGCTGACCTTTCGGCGTTCCGCAGCGCGTGCAGCCGCGGGATCGGGCGAGGGGGCCGGATCGCGCAACTGATCCACACCGGGTTCGCCGGGCCTGACCATCCCGTGCTGCCCCAATTGGGGGAAAGCGCCTACCTCAAGGCGCTGTTCTTCCGCCTGAACGCCTGAGGGCCGCGTGGCGGGCGCGTGGCAGAAGGTCTTCGCGGCCGACCGGGTGGCGGCGTGAAAGCGGTTCTGGATGCCTGTGTTCTCTATCCCTCCGTTCTGCGCGAGGTGCTCCTTGGCGCGGCCCGCGCGGGTTTGTTCACGCCTCTCTGGTCGTCCCGCATCCTCGAGGAATGGGCCCGCGCGGCGGCGCGGCTCGGGCCGGCACAGGAGGCCATCGCCCGGGGTGAGATCGCTCTGACCCGGGCCGACTTTCCCCGGGCCGAGGTTCCCCCGGACCCGGCGCTGGAAGCCCGGCTCTGGCTGCCGGACCACAATGACATCCACGTTCTCGCCGCGGCGATCCGCGGCGGGGCGGATACGATCATCACCTATAACGCCAGCGATTTCCCCCGTGGCATTCTTGCGCAAGAGGGCCTGTCGAGGTCCGATCCGGACGCGTTCCTGCTGGCGCTGGACCGATCTGCCGTGATGGCCGTGACGCAGGCCGTCAAGGCCCGGGCCGAGAATCTGTCCGGTCAGGATTGGCCGCTGCGCAGGCTTCTGAAAAAGGCGGGCCTGCCGCGGCTGGGCAAGGCGCTTGATCCCTGATCGTATGGTCGTTCGGCGCGGTGGGCATCCAGTCTCCTCCGTCTGCGGGGTGAGGGCGATTCGCTTCAGGCTAGCGGGCAGAGCTTTCCGAAAGGTTATCGGCCGCATTAACCCGCCGTTCAGGTCCCTGCCTTAGACCTGATGCGAATCGTGATTGCCCGATGGAGGGGCCATGCCTGCGCGACCTGACATGCCCCTTTCCCCTTGGGCCGCACGAGTCTGTGATGCCCTGCCTCTTGTCGGGCAACGCGATCCACCCGACATTCATGCTGCAATGCAGCAGAAAGAAGGGGAATGCCATGGCCCGGGCCGACAAGGCGCCACAGGAGCGGACGGTTCTCGTCCTGCAAGGCGGCGGGGCGCTGGGCGCCTATCAGGCGGGGGCCTTTCAGCACCTTACTTCCGAAGGGTATCAGCCGGATTGGGTTGCCGGCATCTCGATCGGGGCGATCAACGCCGCGCTCATTTGCGGCAACCCGCCCGATCGGCGGGTCGAGATGCTGGAGACATTCTGGCACCGCATCACCGCGGCGCTGCCCCAGCAACCGGTCGCGGGCTTCCCCCCGCGCCAGCTTTTCGGGCAGATGGCCGCGGCAACGGTCATGGCTTCCGGCGTGCCGGGGTTCTTCCGTCCCCGCCTTCCGGCGGCGGCTTTCGTTCCCGGTGCGCTGGCGGGAATGACCAGTTTCTACGACACGAACCCGTTGCAGACGACCCTGTCGGAACTGGTGGATTTCGACTACCTGAACGAGCACGGGCCGCGCCTCAGCGTGGGCGCGGTGGACGTGGAAACAGGCAATTTCATCTACTTCGACACGCGCAGCACCCGGATCGGGCCGCATCACATCATGGCGTCGGGGGCATTGCCGCCGGGCTTTCCCTCGATCGAGGTCGAGGGGCGACAGTACTGGGATGGCGGTCTCGTGTCGAACACGCCGCTGCAATACGTCATGGAGGAGGCGGAGGATCAGCCGCTCTGCATCTTCCAGATGGACCTGTTTTCGGCGCGTGGAAAGCAGCCGAAAAGCCTGGGCGATGTCGAGCAACGCGAGAAGGACATCCGCTATTCGAGCCGGACGCGGCTGACAACGGACCGCTATCGGCAGCTTTCGGAATTGAGCCGCGCGGCAGAGCGGCTGGCGGCGCGCCTGCCGCCGGAATTCCGCGATGACCCCGATCTGGCCTTCTTGCGCCGGGCGACGCCGGATTGCCCGGTGGCGCTGGTCCACCTTATCCATCGGCAGGCCAAGTATGAGGGCGCGGCGAAGGACTACGAATTCTCCCGTCTCTCGATGGTCGAGCATTGGGCCGCGGGGGAGGGCGATGCCCGTCGGACGCTGTCGCACGAGGACTGGCGCGCCCGCCGTCCGGCCGAACCCGGTCTTCATGTCTTCGACCTTGGGCATCATTCGGCCTGAACGCGCCAGGTCGGGATCGTGATCGCTTGAAATGGACTGGCGGGCTTGATTCCCGGGGCCGGAAAGGTCCATTCTGGCAGCAGCAGGGGGCATTCCGCCTCCGGAGGATTGATGAATGGAAGGATTGAGCGTTGGCCACCTGCTGGTGATCGCAGTGGTCGTCATGGTGCTCTTCGGGCGCGGCAAGGTCAGCAGCCTGATGGGCGAGGTCGGCAAGGGCATCACGGCCTTCAAGAAGGGCATCAGCGACGGCAGCAAGGAGATCGAGGAGGCGAAGGCAACCTCGGCTCGTGACGTGACGCCCGAGCCGGAGAAGGCGAAGGTCTGAGACGGCGCCACCGCCGGCCCCTCAAGTGGCGAAGTCTCGCAGGCCGGCTCCGGCGGCGCGACGTGGCGGCCGCGTCTCTCCCATGAGGTTGGTAGAGAAGTGGCTGTGAGCGACGAAACGCCGGCCACTCAAGGGGCGAAGTCTCGCAGGCCGGCTTCGGCGGCGCGAAGTCGTCGTGACGGGCCGGCCGCGTCGCTTGCATGCGGCTGCGAGAGAAGTGGCTGAGAGTGACGAACTGCCGGCCCCTCAAGTGGCGAAGTCTCGCAGGGCGGCTCCGACGGCGCGAAGTCGTCGTAACGGGCCGGCCGCGTCGCTTGGCTGCGGCTGGGAGAGAAGGGGCTGTGAGCGACGAACCGCCGGCCCCTCAAGGGGCGAAGGCTCGCAGGGCGGCTCCGGCGGCGCGAAGGCGCCGCGACGGGCCGGCCGCGTCACTTGCATGCGGCTGCGAGAGAATTGGCTGTGAGCGACGCACCGCCGGCCCCTCAAAGGGCGAAGGCTCGCAGGGCGGCTTCGGCGGCGCGAAGGCGCCGTGACGGGTCGGCCGCGTCGCTTGCATGCGGCTCTCAGAGAAGTGGCTGAGAGCGGCGAACAGTGTGCGGTGCCTCGTGTCGCCAGCGTGATTGGCGCTTGCGGCGGGCGACGTGCAGACGCGCCTTGACGGATTGGCCATTTTCCAATCCTTTCAGGACCAGGACCAGGAGCAGGACCAGGACCAGGACCAGGACCAGGACCAGGACCAGGACCAGGACCAGGACCAGGGCCAGGACCATGCCGGGGACTCGGGCTGCGGTCAGGCAAAGGAAAAATTCGCCGGGTGGTCTGGGACGGAGCATCGTTCGGCTGCCACCGCTGCCGCAGAGCACCGCAAATCCCCGTGCTTTCGTGCATCCCCGCGCCCTTGGCTGGTTAATCCGCGGCGTTGGCAGGTCAATCCACGACGGCCAATGGCCCACCCATTGGCTTGGGGCTGCGCGACAGGCGCATCCTGCGGCTTGCACAGGCGACGGACAGATGCTGCGAGTTCAGATCGTGCGCCGCTGCCGCATCGGCGGGTTCATCGACCCCCCACCGTCGCTGCGGATGGCATCGCCGGGAGTTGACGCGCCGCAGACGTCTCGCGGCTTGCAGGCGCGATCCGTTTGAGAATTGTCCCGGTCGAGGCAGGCCCGAGCGTTGACCGGGGGGATCGTCTGGCGATGACGCCGTGCCGGCCAGCGCCGCGCGGCTTTCCCGGGCCCCCGCGCGACTGCCATCGACACCGCCATGCGCCGCAGATGTCCGATGATCCTCAAGGCCAAGGCCTTGGCAAGGTCATCGGCCTGCACCGTGGCCGCTTCCCTCTTGCCTGGCGCGCCGCGCGGTCCAGGTTGCAGAATCGTTCACTGCAACCAATGTCGCATCGCCGCCCGCTCCGATCCGCACGGCCGGCCCGTGGCGGCACGGGGGGCGAATCCCCTGTCTTGCCGCAACGGGGCAGGGCGGCTGATCCGGTCGGGGCGGGGGGCACGGACGGCCAAATGACCGCCTGAGGTCGTTTTGCGGGCCCGAGTTTGCTGCATGTGACAGTTATTGTGACAGAACTGTCATGCGTCTGTCACATCCCGCGGCTATGTCGGCGCCGTCTCCGCATCGTTCTGGCGTGGAGGCCGAACGAAATGTCTTGTTCCGGGAGAACTGCCGTGAGCTTCATGAAATCCATCACCCTCGGCGCTGCTGCCGTCGCCTTTGGCCTCTCGATGGCCGGTGCCGCCGCCGCCGCCGACATCTCGGGCGCCGGCTCGAGCTTCATTTACCCCGTGTTCGCCAAATGGGGCGAAGCTTACAAGAAAGCCACCGGCATCGGCCTGAACTACCAGTCGATCGGCTCGGGCGGCGGCATCAAGCAGGTGACCGCCAAGACCGTGACCTTCGGCGCCTCGGACAAGCCGCTGGACGACAAGTATCTGGCCGACCACGGCATGATCCAGTTCCCGATGATCTCGGGCGGCATCGTCATGATGTACAACGTCAAGGGCGTGAAGCCGGGCGAGATGGTCCTTGACGGCAAGACCGTCGAAGAAATCTACATGGGCAAGATCACCAAGTGGAACGATCCGGCCATCCAGGCGCTGAACAAGGGTCTGAAGCTTCCGAACGAGCCGATCGTCGTGGTCCACCGCTCGGACGGGTCGGGCACGACCTTCAACTTCACCAACTACCTGTCGAAGATCTCGAAGGAATGGGCCGACAAGATCGGTTCGGACACCGCCGTTGAATGGCCCGTCGGCCTTGGTGCGAAGGGTTCGGAAGGCGTTGCCAACACCGTCAAGCAGACCGCTGGCGCGATCGGCTACAACGAATACGCCTACGTGATCCAGAACAAGCTGGGCTATTCCAAGATGATCAACAAGGACGGCAAGATCGTGTCGCCGTCGCTGGAAACCTTCGCCTCGGCCGCGGCCAACGCCGACTGGGCCGGTTCGAAGAACTTCCACGTGATCATCACCGACCAGCCGGGCGCCAAGTCCTGGCCGATCGCGGCCTCGACCTGGGTCATCACGCACACCAACCCGCAGGACCCGGCCGCCTCGGCCGCCGCGCTGAAGTTCATGGCCTGGGCCTATGCCAACGGCAAGCCGCAAGCCAAGGCGCTTGACTATGTCGCGATCCCCGACAACGTCGTGAAGCTGATCGAAGCCTCCTGGTCGAAGATCCAGCACGACGGCAAGCCGGTCTACATGGCGAAGTAATCCCGCCCTCCGGGATGATTTTTGGACGGGCAGGGCTATCCTTGCCCGTCCAATTCATGAGATAAGGCCGCAAGGAGACGGCGCCCATGACGATTTCGACCGACGCCAAGGCCACGTTGGCCGGATCGCAGGATTACGAGGCGATTTCGCGCAGGATGCGGCGGCAGGACCGCCTGTTCCTTGGCCTGACATGGGGGGCTGCCACGCTGGTCGTGGCAGTGCTCATGGGCGTGATGATCTCGCTGGCCTATGACGCGCTTCCCGCCTTTCAGAAATTCGGCCTTCCCTTCATCTGGAACGAACGCTGGAGCCCAGCAAAGGACATCTTCGGTGCCGCGGCCCCGATCTTCGGCACGCTTGTCACCTCGGCCGTGGCGATGGTCATCGGCGTCCCCATCAGCTTCGGCATCGCGATCTTCCTGACCGAGATCTGCCCCAAGCGCCTGCGCCGCCCGATCGGCGTCGCGATCGAGCTTCTGGCGGGCATCCCGTCGATCATCTACGGGCTCTGGGGCTTCTTCGTGCTGGCGCCGATCATGCAAAGCGTCGTGCAGCCGTTCCTGATCAACACCTTGGGCGATCTGCCGATCATCGGCGCGCTCTTTTCCGGCGCGCCCTACGGCATCGGGCTTCTGACTGCGGGGCTTGTGCTGGCGGTGATGATCCTTCCCTTCATCACCTCGGTCACCCGCGACGTGTTCAACACGGTGCCCGTCATGCTGCGCGAAAGCGCCTATGGCATGGGCATGACGACCTGGGAAGTCGTGCGCTACATCATCATCCCCTACACCCGTCTTGGCCTTGTGGGCGGCATCATGCTGGGCCTTGGCCGCGCCCTTGGCGAGACGATGGCCGTGACCTTCGTGATCGGCAACGCGCACAAGGTCACCGCTTCGCTGCTGTCGCCGGCCACGACGATCTCGGCCTCGATCGCGAACGAATTCGCCGAGGCGACGACGGGCATCTATACCGCGAGCCTGATCGCCCTTGGCCTGATCCTCTTCCTGATCACCTTCACCGTGCTTGCACTGGCGAAGTGGCTGATCGGGCGGACGGAAACCTTCTGAGGAGCCTGCGATGTCCATCGCTTCCCGCCGCTACCGGCGCAACCGCATCGCCATCGCGCTCTCGATCGGGGCGACGGCCTTCGGCCTGTTCTTCCTTGGCGCGATCCTGTGGTCGCTTCTGTCCACGGGCCTGCCCGCGATCCGGCCGTCGATCTTCACGCAGATGACGCCGCCGCCCGGATCGAACGGCGGGCTTGCCAATGCGATCTTCGGCTCGCTGGCGATGACGGTCGTGTCGATCCTGATCGCCACGCCGGTCGGCATCCTGGCCGGCACCTACCTGTCTGAATACGCGCGCGGATCGAAGATCGGCGAGGCGGCGAAGTTCATCAACGACGTTCTTCTGTCGGCGCCCTCGATCATCATCGGCCTGTTCATCTACGCCATCATCGTCGTGCCGCAGGGCCATTTCTCGGCCTGGGCGGGCGCGGTGGCGCTGGCCGTGATCGCGCTTCCCGTCATCAACCGCACGACGCAGGACATGCTGGCTTTGGTGCCCAATTCCCTGCGCGAGGCCTCTGCCGCGCTTGGCGCGCCGCGCTGGAAGACGATGACCTTCGTCATCTACCGCTCGGCCCGCTCGGGTATCCTGACCGGCGTTCTGCTTGCCGTCGCCCGTGTCTCGGGCGAGACGGCGCCTTTGCTGTTCACGTCGCTCAACAACCAGTATTGGTCCACCGATATGAACGCGCCGATGGCCAACCTGCCCGTGGTGATCTTCCAGTTCGCCATGAGCCCCTACGATGACTGGCAGCGCCTCGCCTGGGGCGGCGCGCTCATCATTACCGTGGCGATCCTCGCCCTCAACATCATCGCCCGCAGCCTTGCCGGGCGCCGCTCGTCCTGAAGGAGAGGGATATGAACATGCCCGACACCGCATCCCAGCTGTCGATGCCCGCGCAGTCGACCGGCTTCATCCGGGGCGAGGCCGACCGGCCGGTGAAGATCGAGGTCAAGGACCTGCGCTTCAAATACCAGTCCGGCGGCAACGAGGTTCTCAAGGGCGTCAACATGGTCCTGCGCGACAAGACCGTGACCGCCTTCATCGGCCCCTCGGGCTGCGGCAAGTCCACGCTGCTGCGCGTCTTCAACCGGATGTATGACCTTTACCCCGGGCAGGAAGCGACCGGAGAGGTTCTTCTGGACGGCCGCAACATCCTTGCCAAGGGCGAGGATCTGAACCGGCTGCGCTCGAAGATCGGGATGGTGTTCCAGAAGCCCACGCCCTTCCCGATGTCGATCTACGAAAACATCGCCTTCGGCATCCGGCTTTACGAAAAGGTGTCGAAGGCCGAGATGAACAACCGCGTCGAACAGGCGCTGCGGGAAACCGCGCTCTGGGACGAGGTGAAGGACAAGCTGCACCAGTCGGGCCTTGGCCTCTCGGGCGGTCAGCAGCAGCGGCTGTGCATCGCGCGCGCGGTCGCCGTGAAGCCCGAGGTGCTGCTGCTCGACGAACCGGCATCGGCGCTGGACCCGATCTCGACGGCGAAGGTGGAAGACCTGATCATCAACCTTGGCAAGCAGTATTGCATCGCCATCGTGACCCACAACATGCAGCAGGCGGCGCGGACCTCGCTTTACACGGCCTTCATGTATCTGGGCGAGCTGATCGAGTTCGACAAGACCGAGAAGATCTTCACCGCCCCCACGCAGCAGCGCACCAACGACTACGTGACCGGCCGCTTCGGCTAAGCGCCGCGCGTCTTCAAAGGCGTGACAGAGGAACGAGAGGGCGGGACGATCCCGCCCTCCGGATCAGTCGCGCTTACTGGCCCGCCTTCTTGAGCTTGGCGTTGCAGGCGCTCCAGTATTTCGGCCAGGTCTCGCCCGCCTTCACCTTGTGCGCGGCCTTGTCGGCATTCCACATCGTCGCGCATTCGCGGATGCGCTTGTGCATCGCAAGCTGCGCCGGCGTATAGGCCTTGCCGTTCTTGTCCTTGGTCGCCAGCGGCGCCTTCAGATCGGCGGCCTTCGGCTCGGCCGGCGCTTTCTCGTGATCGCCCGCCGCCTTCTTCAGCGACGCCGCGCAGTCCTTGTAATACTGCGTCCACTTCGTGCCTTCCTTGACCTTCCCGGCGGCCTTGTCGGCCTTGTATTGAGCCGAGCAGGTTTCCATCGTGGTCGGAGCGGCCGAAGCCGTGCCCGCGACGGCCAGCAGCGCAAGCCCGGCCGTCACCGCGAGAACCTTGTGAAGTGCAATTTTCCGCATGTCCCAAAACCTTTCAAAAGGGCGGCCAACGGGCCCGCCACGCCAACCCGCCGCCCGGGCTTCGAACGGCCCGGGGCGGCTATACTTTGGATAATCGCAAACCGGACGAATAGGAACAGAATTGGCGGTTCCTGCGGCAAGGCGGGCAATATTCCCCCCTCGTCGCCCCGATCAGGCGCCGCGCGCCAGCGCCGCAACGCCGGTGCGCGCCATTTCCTTCAGTCCCAGCGGGCGCATCAACTCGGCGAAGGCGTCGATCTTTTCCGCCGTCCCGGTGATCTCGAAGACAAAGCTTTCCAGCGTCGAGTCGACCACGTTGGCGCGGAAGATATCCGCCAGCCGCAGCGCCTCGACCCGGTGATCGCCCGTCCCCGCGACCTTGAACAGCGCAAGCTCCCGCTGCACCGCCGGCCCCTCGACCGTCAGGTCATGGACCTCGTGCACCGGCACCATGCGTTCCAGCTGCGCCTTGATCTGCTCGATCACCTGCGGCGTGCCGCGCGTGACGATGGTGATCCGGCTCAGATGCCCGCGGTGGTCCACCTCGGCCACGGTGAGGCTTTCGATGTTGTAGCCCCGCCCGGAAAAGAGCCCGATCACACGGGCCAGAACCCCGCTTTCGTTATCGACCAGCACGGCCAGCGTGTGGGTTTCGATGACATCCTCATAGGGGGTCCGCAGGTCGTAGGCCGAATGGCTCGACGCGCCCTTCTTGATGTTCAGTGCCTGCATCTCACACTTTCCGCCTTCATTTTCTGTCTTCAAATATCCTCGGGGGGTGCGGGGGGCAGACGGCCCCCCGCGACCTCAGACCAGCGCGCCGCCCGCGCCGCTGATCGCGCCTTCGGTCGAGGCATCGCCCAGCAGCATCTCGTTGTGGGGCTTGCCCGACGGGATCATCGGGAAGCAGTTCTCGTGCTTTTCCACGAGGCAGTCGAAGATCACCGGCCCGTCGTAGTCCAGCATCTCCATGATCGCGTCGTCGAGATCCTTGGGATCGCTGCACAGGATTCCCTTGCAGCCGAAGGCCTCGGCCAGCTTGACGAAATCGGGCAGGCTTTCCGACCAGGAATGGGAATAGCGCTCGCCGTGCAGAAGCTGCTGCCACTGGCGCACCATGCCGAGGCGCTCGTTGTTGAGGATGAACTGCTTGACCGGGGCGCGGAACTGCATCGCCGTGCCCATCTCCTGCATGTTCATCAGCCACGAGGCCTCGCCGGCCACGTTGATGACCAGCGCCTCGGGATGGGCGATCTGCACCCCGATCGAGGCCGGCAGGCCGTAGCCCATCGTGCCGAGGCCCCCCGAAGTCATCCAGCGGTTGGGATCGTCGAAGGTCAGGAATTGCGCGGCCCACATCTGGTGCTGGCCCACTTCGGTCGTGATGTAGCGGTCGCGGCCCCGGGTCAGCGCCTCGAGCCGTTGCAGCGCGTATTGCGGTTTGATGACCTTGTCCGAGTTGCGGTAGTTCAGGCAGTTCACCTTGCGCCAGCCGTCGATCTTGGCCCACCACTTCGGCAGCGCCGCGCGGTTCGACTTGGCCCCGCGCGCCTTCCAGACCTCAAGCAGTTCGCGCAGCACCTCGGTCACGTCGCCGACGATCGGGATATCGGCATGGATGACCTTGTTGATCGACGAGGGGTCGATGTCGATATGCGCCTTGATCGAATGGGGCGAGAAATCCGTGACCCGGCCGGTGATCCGGTCGTCGAAGCGCGCGCCGACCGCGATCATCAGGTCGCAGCCGTGCATCGCAAGGTTCGCCTCGTAAAGCCCGTGCATCCCCAGCATGCCAAGCCAGTTCTTGCCCGAGCCGGGATAGGCGCCAAGACCCATCAGCGTCGAGGTGATCGGGAAATCCGTCGCCGCCACCAGTTCGCGCAGCAGCCGGCTGGCTTCGGTGCCCGAGTTGATGACGCCGCCGCCGGTGTAGAAGATCGGGCGTTCCGCCGTCTCCATCAGCTCGGCCAGCCGCTCGATCGCGGCGCGGTCGCCCTTGACGCGCGGGCGGTAATGGTCAGTGCGCGCCTTGGCGGGCGGCACATAGGTGCCGGTGGCGAATTGCACGTCCTTGGGGATGTCGATCAGCACCGGGCCGGGGCGGCCCTGCGTCGCGACATGGAAGGCCTGATGGATCGTCTCGGCCAGCTTCGAGGTCTCTTTCACCAGCCAGTTGTGCTTGGTGCAGGGGCGCGTGATGCCGACGGTATCGGCCTCCTGAAACGCGTCGTTGCCGATCAGGAAGGTCGGCACCTGCCCGGTCAGCACGACGAGCGGGATCGAATCCATCAGCGCGTCGGTGATGCCGGTGACCGCATTCGTGGCGCCGGGGCCCGACGTGACCAGAACCACGCCCGGTTTGCCGGTCGAGCGGGCATAGCCCTCGGCCGCGTGCACCGCGCCCTGTTCGTGGCGGACAAGGATGTGGCGGATGTCGTTTTGCTGAAAGATCTCGTCATAGATCGGCAGCACCGCGCCCCCGGGGTAGCCGAAGACCACCTCGACGCCCTGATCCTTGAGCGCCTGCACAACCATCCTTGCCCCGGTCATCACCTTCGTCATCGTCTTCGTCCTTTGCGGTCCTCGGCGCGTTTTCTGCAACAAAAAGCCCCCGGCTTTGGGTCGGGGGCGCATGGGAAGAGTGGGGTGTCCGTTACCGGCCCATGCACCACATTCGGGTTCCTACAAGAAGGAGCGTCATCCCAAGGTCCTTGCTGCTGCGCAGCGGACATTAGGGTGCGGTGCGGGGGGCGTCAATGCCGAAAAGCCGGAATAAAATGTCGCGGGGCGATTTTTCTCTTGTCATTTCTTGCGTGCGCCATGGGGCGGGGGCAAGAAACGCAAATACGGCACCCTCTTGGGTGGGGCTGTCGGGGCAAGCGCCCGCGGGGCGGGGCGCGGCCATCGGTCCGGGCTGCGATCTTTCCCTGTAATGTCTTGAAGTTAATGCGGAATGCACCCCGGCGAGGGGACGAGCTTCTGGACAGGATCGCCAAGCCATGCCAAGGTCGCCGCAGGACGGGTCTGGGATACAGCCCGCCGGATAATCCTGATGGGAGGAAACATATGGATCGTCGTTCATTCCTGACCAAGGCCAGCGTCGGCGGCGTCGCCGCGGCGGGCTCGGCCGTTCTGGCCGCGCCTGCGATCGCGCAGTCGATGCCGACGGTGACCTGGCGCCTGACCTCGTCTTTCCCGAAGTCCCTCGACACCATCTACGGCGCGGCCGAGACGATGGCAAATGCCGTTTCCGCGATGACGGACGGCAAGTTCAAGATCCAGGTCTTCGCCGCGGGCGAGATCGTGGGCGGCCTTCAGGCGATGGACGCGGCCGCCGCGGGCACGGTCGAAGCCGCGCATACGGCGACCTATTACTACTGGGGCAAGGACCCGGCCTGGGCGCTTGGCACCTGCGTGCCCTTCGGGCCGAACCAGCGCCAGATGAACGCGTGGTATTACTACGGCGGCGGGCGCGACCTGCTGAACAAGTTCTACGCCAAGAAGGGCCTCTACGGGCTTCAGTGCGGCAACACCGGCGTGCAGATGGGCGGCTGGTATCGCAAGGAAATCAAGACGCTCGACGACATCAAAGGTCTGAAGATGCGGATCGGCGGCACCGGCGGCAAGGTGCTCTCGGCGCTTGGCGCGGTGCCCCAGCAGATCGCGGGCGGCGACATCTACCCCGCGCTGGAAAAGGGCACGCTCGATGCCTGCGAATGGGTCGGCCCCTATGACGACGAGAAGCTCGGCTTCTACAAGGTGGCGCCCTACTACTACTATCCCGGCTGGTGGGAAGGCGGCCCGGCGCTGACCACGCTCGTCAACAAGAAGAAGTGGGAAGAGCTGCCCAAGCAGTATCAGACCGTGCTGATGACCGCCAACCAGGCGGCCGACCTCGACATGATGGCGCATTACGACGCGGTGAACCCGGCGGCGCTGAAGCGGCTCGTGGCGAACGGCGCAAAGCTGCGTCCCTTCCCGAAAGAGATCCTGTCGGCGGCCTTCGACGCGGCCCACAAGATCTATGCCGACATCTCGGCGACCAACCCGAGCTTCAAGGAAATCTGGGACAGCCAGTCGGTCTATATCCGCGAGGGCTTCCTGTGGGATCAGGTGGCGGAATACACCTACGACACCTTCATGATGATCCAGCAGCAGGCCGGCAAGCTTTAAGCTGTCCGCAAGACGAAAACGAAGGCCCCGGAGCGATCCGGGGCCTTTGGCATTTCGGGGGGGCCTCTCATGGGGCCATTCCGCCCGGCCGCATGATCTGCCGGGGGACAAGGCGCAGGCAGCGCCGCTTCATGCGGCGTCGTGCTCTCTGATCTCAACGAGTTCGTTCAGCCTTTGGGGATCCTTGGCAAGAAGACGCAGCGCCGTATCCGCCGGCTTGCTGATCATCACTTCTCCGACTTCGTACTTTTGAAACGCATTGGGACCGCCACCGATGAGCGCCCCGGCCCTTTTCTGCGTCAACTTCAAACGTTTGCGGATCCCGCGGATTTCATCCGGCGCCAGAAGCCCGTTGACCTTGGCCTTGAGTTCGACAAGCGCCCGGTCAGACACGCGCATGTCGCGCGCATCATGCAACCCGTTCTCGCCGGTTGCATCGTCCGGGGCATACCAACCCGGCATCTCGATGGTCTTCGCAAGGCCCTTGTACTTGATCGTCATCTCTCTCACGCCACGCACGAGTTCCTGCCCGGTTTCCGGGTGAAGACGGCTTCCCTGTACTGTCTTCATGGTCATTTCTCCTTGAACGACGTGCAGACAAATTCGGCCACGGTATCCTGAACGAACTTTATGTAGATGTCATAGCCATCGGCATGGCCATGGTAGACATCCATCCAGACATGTTTGTCGCCGTGTGTTGTCATCGACTTGTAAAAATCCCTGCGTCGCAGGCGGCGGATCGTCGCTTCCATGTCGGCGCGCGTCATGCCCATCTCGGCCGCGCCGATCAAGGCCGCGCGCGTCATGGTCATTGTCGCCGCGGCGCGCTGGATCGCGCTCAAGTCATAGGTTGGCCTGCGCTTGTCCGTCATGTAACACCATTATGGTGCTTTTTCAAGCCGCGCAACATTTGTCGCCTTAGGTCCGTGCCCGCACATCGGCCGAACGGAATGTATGAGCCTTTGACCGTCAAGGCAAACGGCAGGGAGTTGGAGAGGAAAGGGCGCCATCACGGCGCCCCCGGTTCAGTTCCCGAACTTCGGCGCACCAAGGCCGCCGCCGAGGCCACCCCCCAGCCCGCCGCCCAGGCCTCCATCAAGGCCTCCGCCGATGCCGGGCACGACGATCTTGACGTTCTTCACATCGACCGGCGGTCCCTTGTAGCGCAGCACCATGCCGGGGAAGGCCATCACGATCACGACCATCACGATCTGGATGCCGACGAAGGGAATGGCGCCCCAGTAGATCTGGCTGGTCTTCACCGGCTCCATCATCTTGCCGGTCACGCGGTCTTCATAGGGCACCTTGGGCGCCACCGACCGCAGGTAGAACAGCGAGAAGCCGAACGGCGGGTGCATGAAGCTGGTCTGCATGTTCACCCCAAGGATCACGCCGAACCAGATCAGGTCGATCCCCAGCTTCTCGGCGGCGGGCGCCAGAAGGGGGATGATGATGAAGGCCAGTTCGAAGAAATCCAGGAAGAAGGCCAGCACGAAGACCAGCAGCGACACCATGATCAGGAAGCCCAGCTGGCCGCCCGGCAGCGAGGTCAGCAGGTGCTCGACCCAGATCTGCCCGTTTACCCCGTAGAAGGTGAGCGAGAAGACCCGCGCGCCCAGCAGGATGAACATCACGAAGGACGACAGCCGCGTGGTCGAGGCCAGCGCCTGCCGGATCACCGTCATGCTCAGCCGGCCCTTCATCGCGGCAAGGATCAGCGCGCCGACGGCCCCCATCGCGCCGCCCTCGGTGGGGGTGGCGATGCCCAGGAAGATCGTCCCGAGCACGAGGAAGATCAGCGCGAGCGGCGGGATCAGCACGACGATCACCTGCCGGGCAAGGTTGCTCATCAGGTTGATCTTCAGCGTGCGGTCCAGAAGCGCCATCACGTAGGTCACGGCGATGGCAAGGGCCGCGGCCAGGATGTCGGCATTGTCGCCATGCGTCTTCAGCATCGCGCCCGAGGCGAACCAGAAGATGGCAAAGCCGATGGCCAGCGCCGCTAAGAGCGACATGACCCCCGATCCGAGCGTGCGCGCCTCTTTCGGGAGCGCGGGCACCATCGAGGGTTTGAAGATCGACAGCACCAGCACATAGCCCAGGTAGATCCCCGTCAGGATCAGGCCCGGGACCATCGCGCCTTTATACATGTCGCCCACCGACCGGCCGAGCTGGTCGGCCAGCACGATCAGCACGAGCGAGGGCGGGATGATCTGCGCGAGCGTCCCCGACGCCGCGATGACGCCTGAGGCCACACGCCGGTCATAGCCATACCGCAGCATGATCGGCAGCGAGATCAGCCCCATCGCGATGACCGAGGCCGCGACGACGCCGGTCGTGGCCGCAAGCAGCGCACCCACCACGATCACCGCATAGGCAAGGCCGCCGCGCACCGGCCCGAAAAGCTGGCCGATGGTTTCCAGCAGGTCCTCGGCCATGCCCGAGCGTTCCAGCACGATCCCCATGAAGGTAAAGAAGGGGATGGCCAGCAACGTCTCGTTCGACATCACGCCCCAGAAGCGTTCGGGCAGCGCATAAAGCAGCGGCCAGTCCAGCGTGATCGTGCCCGAGGAATGCGGCCCGAGGATCACCCCGATGACGAAGAACACAAGGCCGTTGGCGGCCAGCGAGAAGGCGACCGGATAGCCGATGAGCAGGAAGACCATCAGCGACAGGAACATGATCGGCGCCATGTTCTGGGCGATCAACTCGATCATTGCTTGAGCTCCCCTGCCAGTGCCTCGCCTTCCAGTTCAGCGGAGGCGTGAGAGGAGACGAAGGGGGTCGGATCGTCCATGAGGCCCCGCATGATGGCGATTTTCTTGATGATTTCAGAGAAGCCCTGAATGGTCAGCAGCAGGAAGCCCACCAGAAGCATGGCTTTGGCCGGCCACAGGATCAGGCCGCCCGCGTTGGTGGACATCTCCTGGCTCAGGAAGCTCTTGGTGACCCAGGGGACGAAGTAGCTGTCCATCAGCAGCACGAAGGGCATCAGGAACAGCAGATGGCCCAGAAGGTCGATCCAGTGCTGCGTGCGACGGCTCAGCGCACCATAGACGATGTCGATGCGGATATGTTCATTGTGGCGCAGCGTATTGGCCGAGGCGAGCAGGAACGCCGCCCCGTAAAGATACCATTGCAGTTCCAGCCAGGCGTTCGACGACACGTCGAAGACCTTGCGCACGGTCGCATTCACGGCGCTGACGAGGATCGACACGAGAATGAGCCAGGCGACCGACTTCCCGATCGCCTCCGTCGTCGCGTCGATCCATCGGGATAGTTTCAGCAGTCCTTGCATCAGGCTCCCCTCTGGTCACGCCGGAGTTATGTCTCCGGTCGAATGAGCTATGTCGGAGATGGCGCGAGGCGTCAACCGGGCCGCAGGCCGGGCGGTGGGGCATGGGGTCGCGCGGCGGGTGAGGGGACTCAGCCGGCCGACCGCATCCCGTCGGGCAGCGAGATCCGCGCCACCTGTTCGGCGATGGGATCGACCGACAGGGGGTGCAGTTCCGAGGAATGCCGCGCAGGGTCCCCGATCGGCTGCCATCGCCCGTGCTTGTAGATTTCCAGCGCGGAAAAGTTCGACTTGTAGCCCATCTTCGCGCTGCCGGGCACCCAGTAGCCGAGATAGACATAGGGCAGACCCGCCTCGCGGGCGATCTGGACATGGTCGAGGATGATGTAGGTGCCCAGCGACTGCCTCGTCAGGTCCGGGTCGTAGAAGGAATAGACCATGCTCAGCCCGTCATCGAGCACGTCCGTCAGGCAGACCGCCGTCAGCTTGCGCCGGCGGCTGGGCTCGGGCAGGGGGGCGGAATATTCGATCACGCGGCTGCGAACGGGGGTTTCCTCGATCATCGCGGCGAATTCGAAGATGTCCATGTCGGCCATTCCGCCATCCGCATGCCGGCTGTCGAGGTAGCGGCGGAAGAGCGAATACTGCGCCTCGGTCGCCCAGGGGCTGGTCGCCTCGCGCTGGAGGTAGCTGTTGCGCTTCCACGTCCGCGCCTGGCTGCGGGAGGGTTCGAAATCCGCGACCCGGATGCGCGCGGACAGGCAGGCCGAGCATTCCGCGCAAGAGGGGCGGTAAAGCACGTTCTGCGAGCGCCGGAATCCCTGCTTGGACAGCGCATCGTTCAGCCGCTCCGCCCGGTCGCCTTGCAGCGCGGTGAACAGCTTGCGCTCCATCCGCCCCTCAAGATAGGGGCAGGGCTGCGGGGCCGTCACATAAAACTGGGGCGCGATGGGAAGAGTGTGGCGCATCCGGAGCGTGTAAGAGTTCAGCTGACAAGGCCGACGTTAGCAAGCCCGACCCCATCCGCCAAGGTGGGAATTGGTCTCAGAAGCGCGCCGCGCGATTGATCGCCACGGTGCCAAGCACCATGTCCGTCAATCCCTGGCCCCGCGGGTTCATCATCATGAGCGCAATCGACAGGAGCTGGGGCAGCACCATCGAGATCGAGACGGTATAGCCGATCGTGTGCAGAAGGGCCGTCGCCGGGTCGAGCGGGCGGCCGTCGGCGCGGCGAAATTCGATCGCCGCAACCCGCATCCCCCAGGTCGCCGAGGCGCGGCTGAGCGTGACCCAGCGGTAGAGCAGGTTCAGCGCGATGAAGAGCGCGGGCAGGAAGAAGATCGCGAGAAAGGCGGTGAAGGGCACGATCAGCGCGGTGAAAAGCGCGACGATCACCGTGTCGATCACCCAGGCCACGGCGCGCTTCAGGCCGGTGTCGCGGTAGAACTCGGCCTGAAATTCCGGGTCGGGCAGGCGGGAATAGGGCATGTCGCGATACATCTGGCGGTCCTTGGCCGGGCGGTCCTGCGTCGGACCCCGGGCGGACAGGCCGCCCGGGGCACGCGTTACGGATTTGGGGAGAGGAAAGGGCGATACAAGCCCCCGGATCGGTCGGCGGTCAGTTCGCCGGGCGATCGGGCGTGTCGGGCGCGTTGTCCCGGGTCGCGCGGGCGCGTTCGTCCATGAAGGCGTCGAACTCGGTCTTGTCCTTGGCGGCGCGCAGGCGTTTCAGGAAGGCCTCGAAGGCGTCCTGTTCCTCTTCCAGCCGTCGCAGCGTGTCGGCCTTGTAGCTGTCGAAGGCCGAGTTGCCGGAGGTGCGGAAGCCGTAGCGTTCCATCCGGTGGCGGGCGCGCCAGTCGTCGGCGCCGTGGCGGTGACGGCAGGAACCGTTGAACATGCGTTTGCTCCAGATCATGTAAAAGAGAAGGGCGAGGCCAAGCGGCCAGAAGACGATGAAGCCCAGCACCATGGCGGCGATCCATGCGGGCTTGCCCCGTTCGTCGAGCCAGTCCTGGGCCTGGGTCGGCCAAGTGGCGAGAGCGGTCATGTGAACCTCCTGTTCGAGACCATGTGAAGCGTTTTCACATGGATCAAGATCGGGATCGGCACGCCCCGGATCAAGGGGGCATGTGAAGGATTTTTACATTTCGGGGCGGAAAGGCGCCGGGGGGTGCCTTGAAAGCCTGTGACAGAGCGACAGCCCGGATTGGCGGTCCCGGCCCGGAACACGGCGCGCAGCGCCGCCGGGCGGCCGGGTGCTGACGCTCTGTCGGACGGGCCAAAAGGAAAAGGCCGCGCCGGGGTGTCCGGCGCGGCCAATCGCTTCCGATCCTTGCGGATGCGGTCTTATTCGTCGTCGGACGCGGCCGAGCCCATCTCGTCGAAAAGCTCCGCGATCTCGAATTCCGCGGCGGCTTCGGCTTCGGCGGCCAGTTCCTGGATCGACTTGCCCGAGGCTTGCAGCTCGGCTTCTTCGGTCGAGCGAGCAACGTTCAGCGTGATGCGCACGGTCACTTCGGGGTGCAGCACCACCGAAACCGAGTGCAGGCCAAGGTCCTTGATCGGACGGTCGAGCACGACCTGGGCGCGGTTCACGGTGAACCCGCCGTCGGTCGCGGCCTCGGCGGCGTCACGGGTGGTGACGGAGCCGTAGAGGGCGCCCGAGTCCGAAGCCTGACGAATCACGATGAAGCTTTGGCCGTCGAGCTTGGTGGCCAGCGCCTCGGCTTCCTTGCGGGTCTCGAGGTTGTTGGCTTCAAGCTGCGCCTTGCGCGCTTCGAAGGACGCGATGTTGGCTTCCGAGGCGCGCAGCGCCTTGCCCTGCGGCAGCAGGAAGTTGCGGGCGTAACCGTCCTTGACGTTCACGACCTCGCCCATCTGGCCAAGCTTGGCCACACGCTGGAGAAGGATGACTTGCATGGGTCTGGCTCCTTACTTCACGGCGTAGGGCAGCAGCGCGAGGAAGCGCGCGCGCTTGATGGCGCGGGCAAGTTCACGTTGCTTCTTGGCCGAGACGGCGGTGATGCGCGACGGGACGATCTTGCCGCGCTCGGAGATGTAGCGCTGCAGCAGGCGCACGTCCTTGTAGTCGATCTTCGGCGCGTTGTCGCCGGAGAACGGGCAGACCTTGCGGCGGCGGAAAAACGGTTTGTTCGCCATGATTTAGAGTCCTTTCCTCAAGCCAATCAACGCCGCGGACCGCGGTCGCCGCGCTCCGGCCGGTCGCCGCGATCGCCACGCTCGCCGCGCTCTTCGCGCTTCTGCATCTGGACCGACGGGCCTTCTTCGTGGGCCTCGACCTTGATCGTGAGCACGCGCATCACGTCGTCGTGGAGGCGGGCAAGGCGTTCCATTTCCAGCACGGCCGCCGACGGCGCGTCCGACTTCAGGAAGGCATAGTGCCCCTTGCGGTTCTTGTTGATCTTGTAGGCCATGGTCTTCACGCCCCAATACTCGTGTTCGACGACCTTGCCGCCGTTGTCCGCGAGGATGGTGGAGAAGTGTTCGATCAGGCCTTCGGCCTGCGCGTTGGACAGGTCCTGACGCGCGATGAGGACATGCTCGTAAAGCGGCATGCGGGCTCCGTTTCGTTTCGGGCGGCTTCATAGGATCGGGCCTTCGGCCTTCCACGGCCCGTCCACGAGAGGCATCGCCGGTTCATGGGTAATGCGGAAGGATGCGGGCTTATAGGGGGCGGGGGGCCGCGATGCAAGGGGCAGCGCCGCCCCGCATGGCGCGCCCGCGTGGCCCGCCCGCATGGGTTGTGCGGTGTGCGTCAAGATTGCCTGATGGCCGGTCAGAATGTATGCGGGGGGCAAAAGGAAAGGGACAGAGATGACACGGGCATTTGTTTTTCCGGGACAGGGCGCGCAGGCCGTGGGCATGGGCCGGGCGCTGGCCGAGGCCTATCCGGCGGCGAAGGCGGTGTTCGACGAGGTGGACGAGGCCTTGGGCGAAAAGCTGTCGGACCTCATCTGGGAAGGCACGCTGGAGGCGCTGACGCTGACGGCCAATGCGCAGCCCGCGCTGATGGCGACCTCGATCGCCGTGATGCGCGCGCTCGAGGCCGAGGGCGTCGGCGTCGAAAGCGGGGCCTTCGTCGCGGGCCATTCGCTGGGCGAATATTCGGCGCTTTGTGCGGCGGGCGCGCTGAGCGTGGCCGATACCGCGCGGCTTCTGCGCATCCGCGGGCGCGCCATGCAGGAGGCGGTGCCGGTCGGCGTGGGCGCCATGGCGGCGCTGCTCGGGCTTGATTTCGAGACGGCGGCCGAGGTTGCGGCAGAAGCGGCGCAGGGGCAGGTCTGTCAGGCGGCGAACGACAACGATCCGGCGCAGGTCGTCGTCTCGGGGCATCGCGAGGCGGTGGAGCGCGCGGTGGAGATCGCCAAGGCCAGGGGCGCCAAGCGCGCGCTGCTGCTGCCCGTCTCCGCCCCCTTCCATTGCGCGCTGATGCAGCCCGCGGCGGCGGTGATGTCCGAGGCGCTGGCCGCGGTCGAGATCGCGGCGCCGGTCGTGCCGGTGGTCGTGAACGTGCGGGCCGAGGCGGTGAGCAACCCCGCGCTGATCCGCGATCTGCTGGTCGCGCAGATCACCGGATCGGTCCGCTGGCGGGAATCGGTCCTCTGGATGGCGGGCGCGGGCGTCACCGAGATCTGGGAGATCGGCGCGGGCAAGGCGCTGTCGGGCATGGTGAAGCGGATCGCGAAGGACGTGGCGACGCGGGCGGTGGCGACACCCGAGGATGTGGCGGCCGCGGTCGCCGGGTGAGGTGCGGCGGGGGCTGCCTTCCGGGGCCCCCGGCCGGTGGTCTGACTGCTGGAGGGGTGGGGTGCCCATGCGGGCCACCCCACCAAAATGAATAGGGATAGAAGATGTTTGATCTGACGGGAAAGACGGCGCTGGTGACCGGCGCTTCGGGCGGGATCGGGGGCGCGATCGCGCGGGCGCTGCATGGCGCGGGGGCGACGGTGGCGCTGTCGGGCACACGCGAGGCGCCGCTGGCGGCGCTCGCCGAAGAGCTGGGCGGGCGGGCGCATGTGCTGACCTGCAACCTTTCGGACGCGGAGTCGGTCGAGGCGCTGCCCAAGGCGGCCGCCGCCGCGATGGGGTCGGTCGATATTCTCGTGAACAACGCGGGCATAACGCGCGACAACCTGTTCATGCGGATGTCGGATCAGGAATGGGCCGATGTGCTGGAGGTGAACCTGACCTCGACCTTCCGTCTTTGCCGGGGGGTCTTGCGCGGCATGATGAAGGCACGCTGGGGCCGGATCGTGAACATCTCGTCGGTCGTGGGGGCCACGGGCAATCCGGGGCAGGGCAACTATGCCGCCGCCAAGGCCGGCATGGTCGGCATGTCAAAGAGCCTTGCCGCGGAAGTGGCGAGCCGGGGGATCACGGTGAACTGCGTGGCGCCAGGCTTCATCGAGACGGCGATGACGGAGAAGCTCAACGACGAGCAGAAGGGCCGCATCCTTGGGCAGATTCCCGCGGGCCGCATGGGCCATGCCGACGAGATCGCCGCGGCGGTGCTGTATCTTTCCAGCCTCGAGGCGGGTTATGTCACCGGTGCGACCTTGCATGTGAACGGCGGAATGGCGATGATCTGACCGCCCGGAGGGGCCTTGGCGAAAGCGTTTGCCTTGCGGAAAGACTGTGCTAAAGGGAGCGCTGATTGGACCGTGGGCGGCATCGCTTGCGGGGAGCCCGGTTAGCCGGGGCCAACGACCTTGCGAAAGCGGGGATGAGCCGCTCGAACGAGCACGGGACAGTACAACGGGAAAGATCCCGAAACTCTATGAGGAATTGACATGAGCGACATCGCGAGCCGGGTGAAGAAGATCGTCGTCGAGCACCTGGGTGTGGAAGAGGACAAGGTCACCGAGAACGCGTCTTTCATCGACGATCTCGGCGCGGACAGCCTTGACACCGTCGAGCTGGTGATGGCTTTCGAAGAAGAATTCGGGATCGAGATCCCGGACGACGCCGCCGAAACGATCCAGACCTTCGGCGACGCGGTCAAGTTCATCTCGGACGCCGTCTGAGCGGATCGGGACTTCAGGACCACGCGAACGGCGCCCCACGGGGCGCCGTTTTGCTTTGGCGGGCCCTCTGCCCGGCTTTGCGCGGGGATGCCGCCGGCGGGTCCTTGCGGCTTGCGCCCTCTTGCATTGCGCGGGGCGTGGGGGCCGTGTATCTCTGCCCCGACAAGAACTGAACGGGGGTGCCGATGCGTCGGGTCGTGGTCACGGGTCTGGGGATGGTTTCGCCGCTTGCCTGCGGGGTCGAGGAGACCTGGAGCCGGCTTCTGGACGGGCAATCGGGCGCGGGGACGATCACGCGCTTCGATGCAAGCCATCTTGCCACCACCTACGCCTGCGAAATCCCGCGCGGCGACGGCACGGGCGGGACGTTCAATCCCGACGACTGGATGGAGCCCAAGGACCAGCGCAAGGTCGATGATTTCATCCTTTACGGGATGGCGGCCGCGGTGCAGGCGGTGCGCGATGCCGGCTGGGACGATCCGTCGCCCGAGGAGAAGCTACGCACCGGTGTGATGATCGGCTCGGGCATCGGGGGCTTGACCTCGATCGCCGAGACGGCGGTGCTGATCAAGGAGCGCGGGCCCAAGCGCGTGTCGCCCTTCTTCATTCCGGGCGCGCTGATCAACCTGATCTCGGGTCAGGTGTCGATCCGCTTCGGCTTCAAGGGGCCGAACCATGCGGTGGTGACGGCCTGTTCGACGGGCGCCCATGCCATCGGCGATGCGGCGCGGCTGATTCAGTGGGGCGATGCCGACGTGATGGTGGCGGGCGGCGCGGAAAGCCCGATCAGCGAGATCGGTATCGCCGGGTTCAACGCCTGCAAGGCGCTGTCCACCAAGCGGGGGGCAGAGCCGCAGAAGGCCAGCCGCCCCTATGACGCGGACCGCGACGGCTTCGTGATGGGCGAGGGCGCGGGCGTCGTGGTGCTGGAGGAATACGAGCACGCCAAGGCGCGCGGCGCGAAGATCTATGCCGAGGTGCTGGGCTATGGCCTGTCGGGCGACGCCTATCACATCACCGCCCCCAGCGAGGATGGCGAGGGCGGCTATCGCGCGATGGAAGCCGCGCTGAAGCGCGCGGGGATCACCGCCGACAAGGTGGACTACATCAACGCGCATGGCACCTCGACCATGGCGGACACGATCGAGCTGGGCGCGGTGGAACGGCTTCTGGGCGATGCGGCGGACAAGGCGACGATGTCGTCCACGAAATCGGCCATCGGGCATCTTCTGGGCGCGGCGGGCGCGGTCGAGGCGATCTTCTGCGTGCTGGCGCTGCGCGATCAGGTGGCGCCGCCGACGATCAACCTTGACAACCCGGCGGTCACGCCGCGGCTGGACCTTGCGCCGAACAAGGCCGTCAAGCGCCGGATCGACGTGGCGCTGTCGAACTCCTTCGGCTTCGGGGGCACCAACGCGAGCCTCGTTCTGGGACGGGTGCCCGGCTGATGGGGCGGTCTATCGCCTCCAATGCGCTGACGCTTTTCATCGTGCTGTTCCTTGCGGTGGCGGGCGTCATCGCCTGGGGACAGAAGACCTACCACGGGCCGGGTCCGCTGGCGCAGGCGATCTGCGTGCGGGTGGACAGGGGCGCGAACGTGGCGGGGATCAGCCGGGACCTTCTGGCGAAGGGGGCGATTTCCAACGGCTTGGTGTTCCGTCTGGGGGCGCAGTATTCCGACAAGTCGGCGGGCCTGCGTTACGGCAGCTATCTCGTGCAGGCGCATGCCTCGATGGCGGACATCATGGATGTGCTGACCAAGGGCGGGCAGAGCACCTGCGGGACGGAGGTGAACTTCCGCATCGGGGTGACGAGCGACGAGATCGTGGTGCGCAAGCTGGACCCGGCGAGCGACACCCAGAAGGAGGTCGCGAAGTTCGACCCGATGGCATCCGGGCCTGCGCCCGAGGGCTATACGCAGGCGCTTCAGGAACCCGACACGCGTTACCGCGTGATTCTGGCCGAGGGTGTGACGAGCTGGCAGGTGACGGAGAGCCTGAAGAAGGCGGATTTCCTGACCGGCGCCATCGACAAGGAGCCGCCCGAGGGGGGCCTTGCGCCGCAGAGCTATGAGGTGACGAAGGGCGAGAGCCGGGCCGCGCTGATTGCCAAGATGCAGGCGCGTCAGGCGGCGATCCTGACCGAGCTTTGGGCCAAGCGGGCCGACGGGCTGCCCTACAAGACGCCGCAGGAGGCGCTGATCATGGCCTCTCTCATCGAGAAGGAGACCGGGGTCGCGTCCGAGCGGGCCAAGATCGCCTCGGTCTTCCTGAACCGTCTGGCGCAGGGCATCCGGCTGCAGACGGACCCGGCGGTGATCTACGGGATCACCAAGGGCCATGGGGAGCTGGGCCGCGGCCTGCGGGTCAGTGAGCTTCGGGCGAAAACGCCTTATAATACCTATGTTATTTCGGGGCTTCCGCCGACGCCCATCGCCAATCCGGGCAAGGCCGCGATCGAGGCGGCGCTGCATCCGGCGGATACGAAATACCTGTATTTCGTGGCGACCGGAACGGGGGGGCATGTCTTTGCCGAGACGTTGGCCGAGCACAACAAGAACGTCGCCCAATGGCGCGCTTTCGAGGCCAAGCAGCAGGCGGACAAGGCCGGGAACTGAGCCTCGCCTGTCGGCGGGGTTAACGAATGGTTAACGCGCCGTTCGGCAAGTCCATGATATCGCTTGATTTTTCAATTGACTTGCCGCGCGGTCCGGTCTATACCTTGTGACATGCTAGAAGACTTGGGTGAACGGCCTGGGGGTGACCCCTGTGCCGTTTTTTCATGTCTCTCGGTCGGACCGGCAAGAGGGGCGGGTTCGAAACCACATGACAGATCAGACACCGATCGACGGGCTTGAGCCCGCCAAGATGCTTTCCAAGGCAGTGCTGCTTTATGAGACCGCCGCCGATGTGTTCGAGTTGGTGATCAACGAGGCGCGCAACGGCGATCCGAAGACGGCGAAGGAGGCGCTGGGATATGCGCGGGAGTTTCGTCAGGCGCTGCTGACCGTTCTGAACGAAAGGGCAACCATTGAAAAACTCCGAAAGGACAGTGAGGGACTCGGACCTGAGCGGGCGCTCGATTTCGAGCGTGCCCGGACTGAGATCGGGCGCCGCCTGGCTTGCCTCCGCGACGCCGGAGGCGATTGACGCCTTTCTGGAAGGGCTGTCGGACGAGGCGCTGCTGGCGCTGCCGTGGCTTTTCGAGTTCTGGGCGCTGCCGCATCAGCTGCCGCCGCAGGGGGCCTGGCGAAGCTGGGTCATCATGGGCGGGCGCGGCGCGGGCAAGACGCGGGCGGGCGCCGAATGGGTGCGCGCGCAGGTCGAGGGGGCGCGGCCCGAAGATGCCGGGCGGGCGTCGCGCGTGGCGCTGCTGGGAGAGACGATCGACCAGGTGCGCGAGGTGATGATCTTTGGCGACAGCGGCATCCTGGCCTGTTCGCCGCCCGACCGGCGACCGAAGTGGGAGGCGACGCGCAAGCGGCTGGTCTGGCCCAACGGCGCGGTGGCGCAGGTCTTTTCGGCGCATGAGCCCGAGAGCCTGCGGGGACCGCAGTTCGATGCCGCCTGGGCCGATGAGCTGGCGAAGTGGAAACGCGGGCAGGAGGCCTGGGACATGCTGCAGTTTGCGCTGCGGCTGGGCGAGCATCCGCAGCAGGTGGTGACGACGACGCCGAAGAATGTCGAGGTGCTGAAGGCGATCCTGAAGAACCCCTCGACCGTGCTGACGCATGCGCCGACGGAGGCGAACCGGGCCTATCTGGCGAAGTCGTTCCTGGAAGAGATGCGGGCGCGCTATGTCGGGCAGCGGCTGGGGCGGCAGGAACTGCAGGGCGAGCTGGTCGAGGATCTGCACGGCGCGCTGTGGCCTCAGGCCCTGCTGGAGACGGCGAGCGTGGCGGCGGCGCCGAAGCTGGACCGGATCGTGGTGGCGGTGGACCCGCCGGTGACCGGGGGGGCGAAGGCCGATGCCTGCGGGATCGTGGTGGCGGGCGTGTCGATGCAGGGGCCGCCGCAGGAATGGCGGGCCTATGTGCTGGAGGATGCGAGCGTCGAGGGCGCCTCGCCCCAGCAATGGGCGCATGCGGCGGTCGCGGCGGTCGAGCGGCACGGGGCGGACCGGCTGGTGGCGGAGGTCAACCAGGGCGGCGATCTGGTGGAGCGCGTGGTGCGGCAGGTCGATGCGATGGTGCCGTTCCGCGCGGTGCGCGCCAGCCGGGGCAAGGCCGCACGGGCGGAACCGGTGGCGGCGCTTTACGAGCAGGGGCGGGTCAAGCACCTGCCGGGGCTTGGCGCGCTGGAGGCCGAGATGGGGCAGATGACGGTGACGGGCTTTCAGGGGCGGGGCAGCCCGGACCGCGTGGATGCGCTGGTCTGGGCGCTGACGGCGCTGATGATCGAGCCGGCGCGGGTCGGGGCGGCCCCGCGGGTGCGGGGGCTCTAGAGCGCGGTTGGAGCGTGGCGGAGGCCGAAGGCCCTGCGGGACATTCGAGCCAGACAGAAGATGAGGGGCGCGTTCTGGGCGGGCCCCTTTTTCTTTGGCAGGCGGCATGAGGAGCGGATGGATGGTTTTTGATTTCCTGCGGCGCGGGGAGGTGGCGAAGGCGCCGCCGGCTGCGCCGGAACGCAAGGCCTCGGCCGCCGGGCCGGTGATTGCCTGGGCGGGCGCGGGTGCTCGGGTGGGCTGGAGCGCGCGGGACAGCGGGACGCTGACGCGGCTGGGCTACATGGGCAACCCGGTGGGCTTTCGCGCGGTGCGGCTGATCGCCGAGGCCGCGGCGGCGCTGCCTCTGGTGTTTCAGGACACCGGGCAGCGCTATGAGACGCATCCGCTGCAGGCGCTGCTGGCGCGGCCCAATGCGGCGCAGGGGCGGGCAGAGCTGTTCGAGGCGCTGTATTCCCAGCTTCTGCTGACCGGGAACGCTTATCTCGAGGCCGTGGTCGGCACCGGACCCCTGCCGGGCGAGGTGCATGTGCTGCGCTCGGACCGGGTGACGGCGGTGCCGGGGCGGGACGGCTGGCCGGTGGCCTATGACTATACCGTCGGCAGCCGGAAGCTGCGGTTCGACATGACCGGGGCGGTGGCGCCGGTCTGTCACCTGCGCGCCTTCCACCCGCAGGACGACCATTACGGCCTGTCGCCCCTGCAGGCGGCGGCCGTCGCGATCGACGTGCACAACGCGGCCTCGGCCTGGTCGAAGGCGCTTCTGGACAATGCGGCGCGGCCCTCGGGGGCGATCGTCTACAAGGGGGCGGACGGGTCCGGGTCGCTGAGCCCGGATCAATACGAGCGGCTGGTGGTGGAGATGGAGAGCTACCATCAGGGCGCGCGCAATGCCGGGCGGCCGATGCTGCTGGAGGGGGGGCTCGACTGGAAGCCGATGGGATTCTCGCCCTCGGACATGGAGTTCCAGAAGACGAAGGAGGCGGCGGCGCGCGAGATCGCGACGGCCTTCGGCGTGCCGCCGATGCTGATCGGGGTGCCCGGCGATGCGACCTACGCCAATTACCAGGAGGCGAATCGGGCGTTTTACCGGCTGACGGTGCTGCCGATGGCCACGCGGGTGACGGCGGCGGTGGGGCATTGGCTGTCGGCCTATGCCGGGGCGCAGGTGACGATCCGGCCCGATCTGGACCAGGTGCCGGCGCTGGCGGCGGAGCGCGACCAGCAATGGGCGCGCGTGGGGGCGGCGAGCTTTCTGAGCGATGCGGAAAAGCGGGTGCTCCTTGGCCTGCCGCCCGCGCCGGGGCCGTCGTGAGTGCGCGGCGCGAGGGGGCGGGCTCGCGTTACCTCTACGACAGCTTCGATCCCACTGCGGCGCGGCTGGAGGCCAACGAGCGCGTTTCGGAGGAGCGCTGGAGCGCGCTGGAATACCGGCTGAAGCTGATGGAGGCGACGCTGGAGCGGGTCGAGCGGCGGCTGTGGCTGGCGGTTTACGGGGTGGCGGCCTTCCTGCTGGCGCGCGGCGCCGAGGTGCTGATCCACACGATCACGAAGTGAGGAATTTGCATGCGGACAATGGATTACGGGCTGGAATTGAAGTTCCAGCAGGGCGCGCCGGGGGTCACCCTGACGGATGGCGCGGTGGTGGAGGGTTATGCCTCGCTGTTCGGGGTGGCGGACCAGGGCGGCGACGTGGTGCAGGCGGGCGCCTATGCGGCCTCGCTCAGGGCGATGGCGGCGGCGGGGCGCAGCGTCAAGCTGCTCTGGCAGCATGACCCCGGCCAGCCGATCGGCATCTGGGACGAGGTGCGCGAGGACGGCCGGGGCCTCTGGGTCAAGGGGCGGCTTCTGACCGATGTGGCACGGGGCCGCGAGGCGGCGGCTCTGATCGCGGCAGGCGCCATCGAGGGGCTGTCGATCGGTTATCGCACGGTCAAGGCCGCGCGCGACAGCAAGGGGCAGCGGCTTCTCACGGAACTGGAGCTTTGGGAGGTGTCGCTGGTCACCTTTCCGATGCTTCCTGAGGCCCGCGTGGCGGCCAAGGGCACCGAGCCCGCGGCGCTGCTCGGGGAACTGGCGGGGCTTTTCGACGAGGCGCGCCGGGTGATGGCCGCGCGCTGAGCGGGCCTTGGTGAACCCATCGGGGGAAGAAGATGACGACACGCGAGACAAAGGCCGCGGGGCTGCCCGACGGCCCGGAGCCGGCTGCCGGCGTGAAGGCGGCGCTGGCGGGGTTCCTGGGGGAATTCAAGAGCTTTCGGGACGAGATGACATCAACGTTGCAACAACAGGAAGAGCGACTGACCATGCTGGATCGCAAGACCATGAGTTCGGCCCGACCGGCCCTTTCGATGGCCGCCGAGATCGAGGCGCCGCATCAGAAGGCGTTCGACGCCTATCTGCGCACGGGCGATGACGCGGGGCTGCGCAGCCTCGTGCTGGAGGGCAAGGCGATGTCCGCGGCGGTGGCGGCGGATGGCGGCTACCTGGTCAATCCGCAGATCGCCGATGCGATCCGCTCGCAGCTTGTCTCCTCGGCGTCGATCCGGTCGATCAGCTCGGTGGTGACGGTCGAGGCCACGAGCTTCGACGTGCTGATCGACCAGGGCGAGGTCGGATCGGGCTGGGCCACGGAAGATGCGACCATGGCCGAGACCTCGACGCCGTCGATCGAGCGGATCACCATTCCGCTCAATGAGTTGTCGGCCATGCCAAAGGCGAGCCAGCGGCTTCTGGACGACAGTGCCTTCGACATCGAGGGCTGGCTGGCGGGGCGCATCGCCGAGAAATTCGCGCGGGCCGAGGCGATGGCTTTCGTCACGGGCGACGGGGTGGACAAGCCCAAGGGCTTCCTGTCTCATCCGGCAGTGGCGGAGGGTGCCTGGGGCTGGGGGCGGCTTGGCTATGTGCCGACCGGGGCCGACGGCGATTTCGCGGCGACCAATGCGTCGGACGCGATCGTCGATCTGGTCTATGCGCTGGACGCAAGCTACCGCGCGAACGGCTGCTTCGTGATGAATTCGAAGACGGCGGGCGCGGTGCGCAAGATGAAGGATGCCGACGGGCGGTTCCTTTGGGCGGACGGGCTGGCGGCGGGCGAGCCTGCGCGGCTGATGGGCTACCCGGTGCTGGTGGCCGAGGACATGCCGGATATCGCCTCTGGCGCCTATGCGGTGGCCTTTGGCGATTTCCGCGCGGGTTACACGGTGGCCGAGCGGCCCGACCTGCGGGTGCTGCGCGATCCGTTCTCGGCCAAGCCGCATGTGCTGTTCTACGCCTCCAAGCGCGTGGGCGGCGACGTGAGCGATTTCGCGGCGATCAAGCTTCTGAAGTTCGCGACCTCCTGAGGGGGGCGTGAGGGTCCGGGCGGGTAAGGACCCGCACGGGCCGGGCGCGTGCCGGAGACCCCGGTTGTCTAGCTGCTCCCTCCGTCCGAGCAGCCGGGTGGCGCGCGCCCTCTTTGACGGAGAGACCGGGCGGGAAGATCGGAGATGTCATGATGCTGAGCGAGCAGGCCCCGGTGCCCCAGGCGGTGCTTCCGGTGGTGCAATTCAAGGACCATCTGCGGCTGGGCAGTGGCTTTGCCGATGACGGCCAGCAGGACGCGCTTGCCGAGAGTTACCTGCGCGCCGCGATGGCCGCGATCGAGGGGCGGATCGGCAAGGCGCTGGTGCAGCGGACCTTTTACCTGGGTCTGCCGCGCTGGCGCGACCGGGACGAGCAGGCGCTGCCGCTTGCCCCGGTGCAGGCCGTGGCCTCGGTCACGCTGGTGGACGGGACGGGTGCCGAGACGGTGCTGGAGGCGACGCGCTGGCGGCTGGTCAAGGACATGCAGCGGCCGCGCCTGCGCGCGGTCGGGCGGCTCTTTCCCGAGGTGCCGGAGGACGGGACGGTGGAGATCGTCTTCGACGCGGGCTTCGGGCCCGGCTGGTCGGATGTGCCGGCGGATCTGCGGCAGGCGGTCTTCCTGCTCGCGGCGCAGTATTACGAGCTGCGCCACGAGCCGGGGCCGGGCGAGGGGGCGATGCCCTTCGGCGTGATGGCCCTGATCGAGCGCTGGCGCACGGTGCGGGTGCTGGGCGGGGGCGCGGCATGAGCGCGCCGCGGCTGAACCGGGCGCAGGTGCTGGAAGCGCGGGTGCCCGAGCCTGACGGCGCGGGCGGCTATGTCGAGGTCTGGGAGGCGGTCGGCACGCTTTGGGCCGAGGTTCTTGCCGGGACCGGGCGGCATGTGGCGGCCGACCAGATCGCGGCCTCGTCGGTGCCCTATCGCATCACGGTGCGGGCCGCGCCTTCGGGGGCGCCCTCGCGGCCCCGTCCGGACCAGCGGTTTCGCGACGGGCTGCGGGTGTTTCGCATCCTTGCCGTCGCCGAGCGCGATGGGGCGGCGCGCTACCTGACCTGTTTTGCGGAAGAGGAGGTGCCGGCATGAGCTATGCGGTGGCAGCCGCCCTGCAGGCGGCGGTGTTCGCGCGGTTGCAGGCGGACGGGGGGCTGAACGCGCTGGTGGGGGCCGCGATCTATGACGCGGTGCCGCCCGGATCAGGCACGGGGACGTTCCTGATGATCGGGCCGGAAGACGTGCGCGACCAGTCGGACAAGACCGGGGACGGGGCGGAGCATCGCTTCATCGTCTCGGTCGTGACCGATGCGGCGGGGTTCCAGGCGGCGAAGGCGGCGGCGGTGGCGGTGTCGGATGCGCTGGTGGGGGCGGATCTCGCGCTGTCGCGCGGGCGGCTGGTGTCGCTGGCCTTCCTGCGCGCGGTGGCGCGGCGGACCGGCAAGGACACGGGCCGGCGGATCGACCTGACGTTTCGGGCGCGGGTCGAGATGTGAGCTGAGCGGGTGGGCCTTGCCCCGCCCGAAGCGGATTTCAAAGGCGGAGATGGACGATGGGAGCCCAGAGCGGCAAGGATCTTCTGATCAAGCTCGACATGACCGGGGACGGGGTGTTCGAGACGGTGGCGGGGCTGCGCGCGACGCGGCTGACGTTCAATGCGCAGACGGTGGACGTGACAAGCCTCGAAAGCACGGGCGGCTGGCGCGAATTGCTGGCGGGTGCGGGCGTGCGGTCGGCCTCGATCTCGGGGTCGGGGGTGTTCAAGGATGCCGATACCGACGCGCGGGCGCGGGCGGTGTTCTTTGCCGGCGACGCGCCGCAGTTCCAGGTCGTCGTGCCTGCCTTCGGCGTGGTGCAGGGGGCGTTCCAGATCACCGCGCTGGAATATGCCGGAAACCACGACGGAGAGGCGACCTATTCGCTGACGCTCGCCTCGGCCGGGCAGCTCAGCTTCACGGCGCTTTGATGGCGAACCCCTGGGCGGGCGAGGTGACGGTGGTGCTGGATGGCACGCCGCACCGCTGCAAGCTGACCCTTGGGGCGCTGGCGGAACTGGAGGCGACGCTGCAGACCGGCACGCTGGTCGAACTGGTGGAACGCTTCGAGGCGCGGCGGTTCTCGACGCGCGACGTGCTGGCGTTGCTGGTGGCGGGGCTGCGCGGCGGCGGCTGGGAGGGCCGGGCCGAGGATCTGCGCACGGTGGAGATCGGCGGCGGCCCGCTGGAGGCGGCGCGGCTTGCGGCCGAATTGCTCGCGCGTGCGTTCAGCCTGCCGGAGGCGCGGGGATGAGCGGCTTTGACTGGCCCGCGTTGATGCGGGCGGGGATGCGGGGGGCAGGGCTCGCGCCGGAGGCGTTCTGGCGGCTGACGCCGGTGGAACTGCTGATCCTGCTGGGTGTCGATCCGGGACGGGACCAGCGGCAGGGGCCGATGACGCGGGCCGGGCTGTCGGCGCTGCTGGCGGCATTTCCCGATGAGCGGAGGATGACGAGATGACGGGTGGCGTGACAGGGGATGCGGGGGCGCTGGCCGATCAGGTGGCCGCGCTCGAGGCGACGCTGGGGTCCTCGGCCTCGATGGTTGCGGCCTTCGACGGCGAGTTGACGCGGATGCAGGCGGGGCTGGCCGTGACCGGACGGGAGGTCGGCGCGCTGTCCACGAGCATCGGCTTTGGGCTGAAGCGGGCCTTCGACGGTCTGGTCTTCGATGGCGCCACGCTGTCGGACACGTTGCAGGGCCTAGCGCGGTCGATGACGAACGCGGTTTATGCAAGCGCCATGCGGCCGGTGCAGAACGCGCTGGGCGGCGCGCTTGCGGGCGGGATCGAGGCGGCGGTCGGCGCGGCGCTGCCCTTTGCCGAGGGCGCGGCCTTCAGCGCGGGGCGGGTGGTGCCCTTTGCCACGGGCGGCGTCGTCACGGGGCCCACGCCCTTCGCGATGCGGGGGGCGACGGGCCTCATGGGAGAGGCGGGGCCGGAGGCGATCATGCCGCTGACCCGCGGCCCCGACGGACGTCTTGGCGTGCAGACGCATGGCGGCGCGGCGGCGCCGGTGTCGGTGGTGATGAACATCACGACGCCGGACGTGCAGGGCTTTCAGCGCAGCCAGGGCCAGATCGCGGCGCAGCTGGGCCGCGCGCTCGCGCAGGGACAGCGGAACCAATAGGGGGCGGCCATGGGATTTCACGAAGTTCGGTTTCCGGCCAACATGGGCTTTGGCTCGACCGGCGGGCCGCAGCGGCGCACGGAGATCGTGACGCTGGCGAACGGGTTCGAGGAACGCAATGCGCCGTGGTCGCAGTCGCTGCATCGCTACGATGCGGGGATGGGGCTGCGCAGCCTGGACGACGTGCAGGCGCTGATCGCGTTCTTCGAGGCGCGGGGCGGGCAGCTTTACGGGTTTCGCTGGAAGGATTGGGCGGATTTCAAATCCTGCGCCCCCTCGGCCGATCCGGGGCCGCTGGACCAGCGGATCGGCACGGGGGACGGCGCGACGCGCGATTTCCAGTTGGTGAAGACCTATGCCTCGGGCGGGGCGCTGTATCAGCGGGTCATCACCAAGCCGGTGGTGGGGACGGTGCTGGTGGCCCTTGCCGATCTGCCGCAGCGCGAAGGCCTTGACTACACGGTCGATGCGGCGACCGGGATCGTGACGCTGGCAGAGCCTCTGGCGGCGGGGGTGCCCGTGACGGCGGGCTTTGCCTTCGACGTGCCGGTGCGCTTTGACACGGACCGCATCGAGATCTCGGTCTCGAACTTCCAGGCGGGGCATGTGCCGCATGTGCCGGTGGTGGAGCTGAGGCTATGAGCGGGGCGGGGGCGGATAACGCGGCGCTTTTTGCCCATCTTGCGACGGGCACGACGACCGTGGCGCGGGCCTGGGCGGTGACGCGCGCGGATGGTCTGGTGCTGGGGTTTACCGATCACGACCGGGACATCGCCTTCGACGGGATCGCGTTTCGGGCCTCGTCCGGGATGACGGCGTCCGCGCTGTTGCAGACGACGGGGCTTGCGATCGACAATGCCGTGGCGATGGGGGCGCTGTCGGATGCGTCTGTGACCGAGGCGGACATCGTCGCGGGGCGCTTCGATGGGGCGCGGGTGCAGATCTGGCTGGTGAACTGGGCGGATGTGTCGCAACGGGCGCTGCAATTCACCGGGCATTTCGGGCAGCTCACGCGCGGTGCGGGCGCGTTTCATGCCGAGCTGCGCGGGCTGACCGAGGGGCTGAACGCGCCTCAGGGGCAGGTTTACCAGACCACCTGCGGGGCGGTTCTGGGGGACGGGCGCTGCCGCTTCGACATGAGCCAGACGGGCTATGCGACCGAAGTGGCGGTGGAAGGGGTGACGGGCGGTCGGGTGTTCCGCTTTGCCCGCCTTGCCGGGTTCGAGGATCGCTGGTTCGAGCGCGGGCGTCTTGTCGTGCTGTCGGGCGCGGCCCGGGGGCTGGTCGGGATCGTGAAGAACGACCGTCTGGCCGAGGACCGGATGGTCGAGCTGTGGCAGGCGCTTGGCGCGCAGATCGTGCCCGGCGACCGCGTGCGGATCGAGGCGGGCTGCGACAAGCTTGCTGCGACCTGCCGGCTGAAATTCGCCAACCTGTCGAATTTCCGCGGCTTTCCGGACATTCCGGGCACGGATTGGCTGACATCCTATCCAGTGTCCTCGGGGGTCAACGATGGCGGGGCGCTGACATGAGCGCGGGGGCGCGGGCGGTCGGGATCGCGCGCGGCTGGATCGGCACGCCCTACCTGCACCAGGCGAGCCTGAAGGGGGCGGGGACGGATTGCCTTGGCCTGCTGCGCGGCGTCTGGCGCGAGCTTTACGGCGCGGAGCCGGAAGGCGTGCCGGCCTACACCGCGGACTGGGCGGAGCCCATGGGCGCAGAGGTGCTGTGGGCGGCCGCGCGGCGCTGGCTGGTGGAGAAGCCCCCGGGCGCCGAGGCGCCGGGGGATGTGCTGTTGTTCCGGATGCGGGCGGGCGGGATCGCCAAGCATCTGGGGCTCGCGGGGGCGGTCGGGGCTGAGGCGTCGGTCATTCATGCCTATTCGGGGCATCGGGTGGTCGAGAGCCCGCTGACCGCCCCCTGGGCGCGCCGGATCGTGGCGCGCTTCGAATTTCCCTGAAGGAGGCGCCGGATGGCGACGATTCTACTTGCCGCCGCGGGCGGTGCCGTCGGGGCAGGCTTCGGCGGAACGGTTCTTGGCCTGTCGGGTGCGGTTCTGGGCCGGGCCGTCGGTGCGACGCTGGGCCGGGTGATCGACCAGCAATTGCTGGGTGCGGGATCGCAGGCGGTGGAGACGGGCCGCGTCAGCCGCTTTGCGCTGACCGGGGCGAGCGAGGGCGCGCCGGTGTCGCGTGTCTGGGGGCGGGTGCGGATCGGCGGGCAGGTGATCTGGGCCACGCAGTTCCTTGAGCATTCCCAGACCTCGGGCGGGGGCAAGGGCGTGTCGTCCCAGCCGCGGGTGACGCGCTATTCCTATACCGTGAGCCTTGCGATCGCGCTTTGCGAGGGGGAGATCGCCCGGGTGGGGCGCATCTGGGCCGACGGGATGGAGATCGCGCGCGACGGGCTGAACCTGCGCGTCTACACGGGCAGCGAAGACCAGCAGCCCGACCCGAAGATCGAGGCGGTGCAGGGCGCGGGGATGGCGCCCGCCTATCGCGGGATTGCCTATGTGGTAATCGAGGATCTTGACCTCGGGCGGTTCGGGAACCGGGTGCCGCAGTTCTCCTTCGAGGTGATGCGCTCGGCGCAGGGGGAGCTTGCGGCCGCCTTGCCGGACCTGTCGCACGGGGTGAAGGGCGTCGCGATGATCCCGGGCACGGGGGAATATGCGCTGGCGACAACGCCGGTGCATTATTCCGGCGGCCCTGGCGTGAACGTCTCGGCCAATGTCAACACGGTGTCTGGGAAGACGGATTTCGCCACCTCGCTCGAGGTGCTGGGCGAGGAGCTGCCGGGGTGCCGGTCGGTCTCGCTGGTGGTGAGCTGGTTCGGGGGCGATCTGCGCTGCGGCGCCTGCCGGGTGGAGCCGAAGGCGGAGCAGGCGGACCGCGAGGGCGTGGGGATGGCCTGGCGGGCGGGCGGGATCGGGCGGGCAGAGGCGCGGCTGGTGCCGGACGTCGATGGCCGGCCGATCTATGGCGGAACGCCCGCGGACGGATCGGTGATCGAGGCGATCCGGGCCATTCGCGCCACGGGGCAGGAGGTGATGCTGTATCCCTTCGTGCTGATGGATCAGATGGCGGGGAACGGGCTGCCCGACCCTTGGGGCGGTGCAGAGCAGGCGGCGCTGCCCTGGCGGGGGCGGATCAGCCTGAGCGTGGCGCCGGGGCGCGCGGGGTCGCCGGATCGCACCGCGCAAGCCGAGGCCGAGGTGGCGGCCTTTTTCGGCACCGTCCGGGCGTCGGATTTCGCGGTGGCGCAAGGCGAGATCGTCTATTCGGGCCCGGCGGAATGGAGCTATCGGCGCTTCGTCCTGCACTACGCGCATCTGGCGGCGCTGGCGGGGGGCGTGGATGCCTTTTGCGTGGGGTCGGAGTTGCGCGGGGTGACGCAGGCGCGGGGCGCGGGGGACAGCTTCCCGGCTGTGGCGCAGTTGCGCGCGCTGGCGGCGGATGTTCGGGGCATTCTGGGCGCGGGGGTGAAGATCTCTTACGCCGCCGACTGGTCGGAATACGGCGCCTACCAGAGCCCGGAGGGGGGCACCTACTTCCCGCTCGATCCGTTCTGGGCGGATGAGACGGTCGATTTCGTCGGCATCGACAATTACCTGCCTCTGTCGGACTGGCGCGACGGGCTGGACCATGCCGATGCGGGTTGGGGGGCGATCTACAACCTCGATTACCTCATGGCGAATGTCGAAGGCGGCAAGGACTACGACTGGTTCTATCCCTCGCCCCAGGCGGAGGCGGTGCAACTGCGCAGGCCTATCGAGGATGGCGCCTATGGCGAGCCCTGGGTCTTCCGGGCCAAGGATTTCACCAACTGGTGGGGGCAGGCGCATCACGAGCGCCCCGGCGGGCTGCGGGCCGAGACGCCCACGGCCTGGGTGCCGCAGGCAAAGCCGATCCGGTTCACCGAGATGGGTTGCCCGGCGATCGACAAGGGCACGAACGAGCCCAACAAGTTCGTGGACCCGAAGTCGTCGGAATCCGCGCTGCCGCGCTTTTCGCGAGGCACGCGCGACGACCTGATGCAGTTGCAATACCTGCGGGCGATGATCGGCTACTGGGGAGAGGCGGCGCATAATCCGGTCTCGGCTGTCTATGGCGGGCCGATGGTGGATATGGCGCATGCCCATGTCTGGTGCTGGGACGCGCGGCCCTATCCGGCCTTTCCGAACGCCACGGCGCTTTGGGCGGATGGCGCGAATTATGCGCTGGGCCACTGGATCACGGGGCGGGCCATGGGGCAGTCGCTTGCGAATGTGGTGGCCGAGGTCTGTGCGGGCGTGGGGGTCACGGAGGTCGATACCTCGCGGCTTTACGGTTACCTGCGGGGGTATTCCCTGACCGAGGTGGGCACCGCGCGGTCCGCCCTGCAGCCGCTTCTGCTGGCCTATGCCTTTGACGTGGCGGAACGGGACGGGCGGGTGAATTTCGTGCAGCGGGGCGCGGGTGCGGTGGCGGCGATCGACCCGGGTGCGGTGGTCGATGACGGCAGTTCGGCGGGCGTGGTGCAGGCGCTGCGTGCGGCGGAGGCGGATGTTTCCGGCTGCGTGCGGGTGAATTTCACCGAAGCGGACGGGGATTATCAGGGCCGGTCGGCAGAGGCGCTGTTCCCGGACGAGAGCGTGCACAAGGTGGCGCAAAGCGATCTTGCGCTGGTCATGACGCAGGCCGAGGGACGCACGATCGCCGAACGCTGGCTGGCCGAGGCGCGGGTGGCGCGCGACGGCGTCAAGTTCGCGCTGCCGCCGTCGCAGGCCGCGCTGGGGGCGGGCGACGTTGTGACGCTGGAGGGCGCGGATTACCGGATCGACCGGGTGGAGGACACCGGGGCCCAGGCGGTAGAGGCGGTGCGGGTGGCGCCCGATGTCTATGTGGCAAGTGACGCGGTGGCGGGGCCGGTGGCGCAACGGGCCTTTGCCGCGCCGGTGCCGGTCTATCCGCTGTTCATGGACCTGCCGCTGCTGACCGGAGACGAGGTGCCGCAGGCCCCGCATCTGGCGGTGACGGCGACGCCCTGGCCGGGGTCGGTCGCCTGTTATTCGGCGGCGCAGGACGCAGGCTACGGGTTGAACCTCATGCTGACTGCGCCGGCGGTGGTGGGGATCACGCAAAACACGCTGCGGCGGGCCACGCCGGGGCTTTGGGATCGGGGCGAGGCCCTGCGGGTGCAGGTCTTTGGCGGGGCGCTGTCCTCGGCCCCGGCGGAGGCCGTGCTGGCGGGGGCGAATGTGGCCGCGATCGGGGATGGATCGCCGGACGGCTGGGAAGTGTTCCAGTTCGCCAATGCGACGCTGGTGGCCGAGCGGACCTACGAGCTGACGCTGCGGCTGCGGGGGCAGGCGGGGACGGATGCGCTCATGCCGGAGGCCTGGCCCGCGGGGAGCACGGTCGTGCTGCTGAACGCGGCGGTGGAGCAGATCGATCTGCCCGCCTCGCTGCGCGAGGTGGCGCAACATTACCGGATCGGACCCGCCGCGCGCGGCTATGACGATCCGTCCTACACGCATCTGGTCGAGGCCTTCGCTGGCGTGGGCCTGAGGCCCTACGCGCCCTGCCATCTGCGGGCGGTCGCGCTGGGGGGCGATCTGCGCGCAAGCTGGATCAGGCGGACGCGGATCGACGGCGAAAGCTGGTCCTCGTCGGACGTGCCGCTGGGCGAGGCGGGGGAACGCTACATTGTCCGCGTCTCGACGGGGGCGGGCATCGTCCGGGAGGCGACGGTCGGGGTGCCGAGCTGGACCTATGGCGCGGCGCAGCGGGCGGCGGATGGCGTGACGGGGGCCTTCACCCTGTCGGTCGCGCAGATTTCGGACCGGTTCGGGGCCGGGCCTTTCACGGAGATGGGGATCAATGGCTGAGACTTCGCAACTGAACCTTCCGCTGCTCGCGCCGTCGCAGGCGCAGAAGACGGTGACGGTGAACGAGGCATTGGCGCGGATCGACGGGCTGGCGCAGATGGTGCTGGCCTCGCGCAGCGTGACCCTGCCCCCCGTCGCGGCGGCGGAGGGCACGGCCTATGGCGTGCCGCCGGGCGCGGTGAACGACTGGGCCGGACAGGACGGGCGGGTGGCGATCTTCGCCAATGGCGGCTGGGTCTTCGCCACGCCGAAACGCGGCTGGCGGGCCTTCGTGCTGGACGAGAGCAGCCCGGTGCTGCACGACGGGACCGGCTGGCAGGCGGGGGCGGTGGCGCTGTCGGCCCATGGCGCGGGGCTGATGCTGCGGGTGGCGGAGTTCGACCATGCGGTGGGCGCGGGAACCACATCCGTCACGACGGGGCTGATCCCGGCGGGGGGCATGGTGATCGCGGTGACGGCGCGGGTCACGGTGGCCATCACCGGCACGGCAAGCAGTTGGGCCCTGGGGAACCCGGGGGCGGTGGACCGGTTCGGGGCGGGCCTTGGCCTTGCCCTCGGGTCCTATGCGCGCGGGATGTTGGGCACGCCGATGACCTATTGGAGCGCCACGCCCCTGACGCTGACGGCTGCGGGCGGCGACTTTGCGGGCGGCGGCATCCGCCTCGCGGTGCACTACATCGACATCGGCGTTCCGTCCCTCTGACGGCGATTTTTCCCGCGTCCTCTCTTTCCGGATGAAAGAGGGTGCCTATCTGGTGTAGAACGTCCCAAACGGAGGTGCATCATGGCAGAGACGCGCGCGAAAGTGACCGCCATCGACCCGGTCTGGTCGCGGATCCGCGACGAGGCGCGGGTTGCCTTGCGCGACGAGCCGCTGCTGGGCGGGCTGATGCATTCGAACCTGTTGCACCATGCGACGATGGAGCGGGCGCTGGCCTACCGGTTCTCGCTCAAGCTGGCCTCGGGCGAGATCGGCGAGCAGATCCTGCGGGAGATCGCGGACGAGGCCTATGGCGCCGATCCGACGCTTGGGCAGGCGGCGCGGGCGGATCTTGTCGCGGTCTATGATCGTGACCCGGCCTGCCATCGCTTTCTTCAGCCGATCCTGTTCTTCAAGGGCTATCAGGCGGTGCAGGCCTACCGGGTCGGGCACTGGCTGTGGACCCAGGGCCGGCGCGACATGGCCTATCTGATCCAGATGCGGGTGTCCGAGGTCTTCGGCGTGGACATCCACCCGGCCGCGCGGCTGGGGCGCGGGATCATGATCGACCATGCCCATTCCATCGTCATCGGCGAGACGGCGGTGGTGGGCGACAATGTCTCGATGCTGCATTCGGTGACGCTGGGCGGCACCGGCAAGGAGGATGGCGACCGCCATCCCAAGATCGGCAACGGCGTGCTGATCGGCGCGGGGGCGAAGGTGCTGGGCAATATCCGGGTGGGCGACAATTCGCGGATCGCGGCCGGTTCGGTGGTGTTGCAGGACGTGCCGTGCTGCAAGACGGTGGCCGGGGTGCCCGCGCGCGTCGTGGGCGATGCGGGCTGCGATCAGCCGGCGGTCAAGATGGACCAGCTTCTGGGCGGAGAGGCCTGAGGGCGCGCCGTCCTGTCGGGCGCGGGTGGGGGGCTGTCTGCCCCCCACACCCCCCGAGGATATTTTCGGACAGAAAATGGGGCGGCGGGGATCTGCGACTTTGCAATGACGAAGGCCGGGCGATGGGCCCGGCCTTTTGATTGTCTCTTCGTGGCGGCGGATCAGGCCAGCATCGCCACGGGGTTTTCGAGGTTCTCGACCACGGCTTGCAGGAACTGCGCCCCGAGCGCCCCGTCGATCACGCGGTGATCGACCGACAGGGTCATGGTCATCACCGTGGCGACGCCGAGCGAGCCGTCTTCGGCCACGACCGGTTTCCTGACCCCGGCGCCGACCGCGAGGATCGAGCCGTGCGGCGGGTTGATGACCGCATCGAAGCTGTCGATGCCGAACATGCCGAGGTTCGAGATCGCGAAGCTGCCGCCCTGATATTCCGTCGGGGCGAGCTTGCGGGTCTTGGCGCGGGCGGCGAGGTCCTTCATCTCGGCCGAGAGGGCGGAGATCGACTTTTGGTCCGCGTCGCGCAGCACCGGCGTGAAGAGCCCGCCTTCCACCGCGACCGCGACCGCCACGTCGGAGGGCTTGAGCTTCAGGATGCGGTCGCCGGCCCAGACGGCGTTGCAATCGGGCACCGTCTGAAGCGCGAGCGCGCAGGCCTTGATGATGAAGTCGTTGACCGAAAGCTTCACCCCGCGGGACGCGAGCTTGGCGTTCAGCTCTGCCCGGAAGGCCATCAGCGCGTCGAGCTTTACATCCCGGCGCAGGTAGAAATGCGGGATGGTCTGCTTGGCTTCGGTGAGGCGCGCGGCGATGGTCTTGCGCATGCCGTCGAGCGTGACCTCGACATAGGCGCGGTCGGCGAACATCTTCTTGACCGTCTCGGCCGAGGCCGATTGCGGCGCAGGGGACGCGACGGCTGCCGGGGCCTGTGCCGGGGCCGGGGCGGCGGCCTGCGGGGCGGGGGAGGCGGTGGCCGCTTCCACGTCGGCCTTCACGATGCGGCCATGCGGGCCGGAACCCGCGATCTTTGTCAGATCGAGCCCCTTGTCGGCCGCGATGCGGCGCGCGAGCGGGGAGGCGAAGACGCGTTGACCGTTCGCCGTGGGGGCCGCCGGGGCGGGCGTGGCGGCCGGAGCAGCGGCGGAGGCCTGCGGCGCTGCCGCGGACGGAGCCGTGGCCTGCGCGGGTGCGGCCTTGGGTGCCGCGGCTGGAACGCTTTCGCCCTCTTCCACTAGCACGGCGATGGGGGTGTTGACCTTCACGCCCGCGGTGCCTTCGGCGATCAGGATCTTGCCCATGATGCCTTCGTCCACCGCCTCGAATTCCATCGTCGCCTTGTCGGTCTCGATCTCGGCGAGGATGTCACCGGATTTGACCGCTTCGCCTTCCTTCACCAGCCATTTGGCCAACGTGCCCTCTTCCATCGTGGGGGAGAGGGCGGGCATCAGGATCTCGGTTGCCATGTCTCTCTCTCCTCAGCGGTAGCAGACGGATTTCACGGCGGCGACGACCTCGTCGGTCGTCACCAGCGCGAGCTTTTCGAGGTTGGCGGCGTAGGGCATCGGCACGTCCTTGCCCGTGCAGTTGAGCACCGGCGCGTCGAGGTAGTCGAAGGCGCGCTGCATGATCGTTGCGGCCAGGTGGTTGCCGATGGCGCCCACGGGCCAGCCCTCTTCCACCGTCACGCAGCGGTTGGTCTTCATCACCGAGGCCAGAACCGTGTCGTAGTCGATGGGGCGCAGGGTGCGCAGGTCGATGACCTCGGCGCTGATCCCGTCCGCGGCCAGACGGTCGGCGGCCTCGAGCGCGTAGGTCATGCCGATGCCGAAGCTGACGATGGTCACGTCGGTGCCTTCGCGCCAGATCCGGGCCTTGCCGAAGGGCACGGTGAAATCGTCAAGCACGGGCACGTCGAACGAGCGGCCGTAGAGGATCTCGTTTTCCAGGAAGATGACCGGGTTCGGATCGCGGATCGCGTTCTTTAGCAGGCCCTTCGCGTCGGCGGCCGAATAGGGCATGACGACCTTGAGGCCCGGCACCATCGCATACCAGGCGGCGTAGTCCTGGCTGTGCTGGGCGCCCACGCGGGCGGCCGCGCCGTTCGGGCCGCGGAACACGATCGGGCAGCCCATCTGTCCGCCGGACATGTACAGCGTCTTGGCGGCGGAGTTGATGATCTGGTCGATCGCCTGCATGGCGAAGTTGAAGGTCATGAACTCGACGATGGGCTTGAGCCCGCCGAAGGCCGCGCCGACGGCGATGCCGGTAAAGCCGTGTTCGGTGATCGGCGTGTCGATCACGCGCTTGGCGCCGAATTCGTCCAGCAGGCCCTGGCTGATCTTGTAGGCGCCCTGATATTCGGCGACCTCTTCCCCCATCAGATAGACCTCGGGCGTGGCGCGCATCTCTTCGGCCATCGCCTCGCGGAGCGCCTCGCGCACGGTCATCGTCTTCATCGCCGTGCCTTCGGGCCAGTCGGGCGAGGCGTTCGAGACCGGGGCAGGGGCCGGGGCAGCGGCGGCGGCCGGGGCCTTGGGCGCATCGGCGGCCGGCGCGGCGGCGGGGGCGGCCTTGGCGGGCGCGGCATCCGCGACGCTTTCGCCTTCCTCCACCAGCACGGCGATCGGCGTGTTCACCTTCACGCCGGCGGTGCCTTCGGGCACGAGGATCTTGCCCACCGTGCCTTCATCGACGGCTTCGAATTCCATCGTCGCCTTGTCGGTCTCGATCTCGGCCAGGATCATGCCGGAGGTGACGGTGTCGCCCTCCTTCACCAGCCATTTCGCAAGGGTGCCTTCCTCCATCGTGGGCGACAGGGCGGGCATCAGGATTTGGGTTGCCATGGTGTCTTCCCCTCAGGCGTAGATGTCGGTCCAGAGTTCCTCGAGCGCGGGCTCGGGGCTCTCCTTGGCGAAATCGGCGGCCTCGTTCACGATGGCCTTGATCTCCTTGTCGATGGCCTTGAGGTCATCGTCGGTGGCATGGCCGCCCTGCAGCAGCAGGTCGCGCACATGTTCGATGGCGTCCTTTTCGTCGCGCATCTTCTGCACCTCTTCGCGGGTGCGGTATTTCGCCGGGTCGGACATCGAATGCCCGCGGTAGCGGTAGGTCATCATCTCGAGGATGTAGGGCCCGTTGCCCGCGCGGCAGTGGGCCACGGCCTTTTCGCCCGCGGCCTTGACCGCCAGCACGTCCATGCCATCGACCTGCTCGCCCGGGATGCCGTAGGCGACGCCGCGCTCGAAGAGAGTCTTCGAGCGGGTCGAGCGGGCGACCGAGGTGCCCATGGCATACTGGTTGTTCTCGATCACGAAGATCACCGGAAGCTGCCAGAGCTCGGCCATGTTGTAGGTCTCGTAAACCTGGCCCTGGTTGGCCGCGCCGTCGCCGAAATAGGCGAAGGTCACGCGGTCGTTGCCCAGATACTTGTCGGCGAAGGCCAGCCCCGCGCCGATCGGCACCTGCGCGCCCACGATGCCGTGGCCGCCGTAGAAGTGGCGTTCCTTCGAGAACATGTGCATCGAACCGCCCTTGCCGCGGGAATAGCCGCCCTCGCGGCCCGTCAGTTCGGCCATGACGCCCTTGGCATCCATCCCGCAGGCCAGCATGTGACCGTGGTCGCGGTAGGAGGTGACGCGCTTGTCGCCTTCGTCGGCTGCGGCTTCGAGGCCCACGACGACGGCTTCCTGCCCGATGTAGAGGTGGCAGAACCCGCCGATCAGGCCCATGCCATACAACTGGCCGGCCTTTTCCTCGAATCGCCGGATCAGCAGCATCTCACGGTAGAAATGAAGCAAATCTTCCTTTGATGTATTTGATTTCGCAGGGGTTTTCCGCGTCGCCATGCCTTCGGGCTCCTGTCGCTGCCGAGGATAGTTCAATATTAAACTACCTTATAACGCATCGGGCGGCGCGGGGCGAGTGCATTTTCGGAAGGGGCCGTCCCGCCGCCTGCATGGCTCGCGCGGGGGGGGCAACGCGCGGGGGGGCGCTGTCGCTCAGCGGATCAGGATCTCGTCCGGGCGCATCATGCCCAGCACGTCGCGCGCCTGCTGACCCAGCAGGTCGAGGTCAAGATACCGGTCAGACAGGCGCTTGGTCTTGTTCCGGATCGAGGCAAGCTGAAGCTGGAGCGCGTCGCGCTGATCGGTGAGCGAGGCGATCTGCGCCTCGACCTGCACCCGGCGGAAGATGCCGTAATCCCCCTCGACCGCGGCAAAGGTGAAGTAGGTCCCGGCCGCGAAGGCGATCGCGAAATAGATCAGCGCACCGATCGGGGGGCGCTTCGTGGGGGCTGCCATGCTCGTCCTCATTCCGGCCTGTTGTCGGCCGGTTGAGATGATTCTCGCACAGGTGAGTCGCTTTGTGAATCCCCCCATGGCATCTTTTCCCTTGGAAATAAGGAAATGTGATGGGGGAGATCATGCTGCCGCCACGGACGGCCCTGCCGGGACACGAGGTGATGAACCAGCCGCAGACGCGCGGCGATGGCGATCTGTGGGCCAGCGACCCCGCCTTGCGCGACGGGGTGGGCGCGCAGGGCGGCGACGGGGCGCATCTGGCGGCGCGGGGACGGGCGCTCGGCACGGCCGACCTGCGCGACGCGGGGCGCGAGGCGATGCGGGTCGTGCCGGACCTGCGCCTGTTCGATGCGGGCGGGCGGCGGCTGGACGAGGTCGTCTTTCACCCCGCCTATCATCGCCTGATGGCCGAGGGGATCGGCGCGGGCTACGCGGCGCTGCCGTGGGAGGGCGCGCGGGGCGGCCATGTGACCCATGCCGCGATGGTCTATCTGCACAGTCAGGTCGAGCCCGGCACCTGCTGCCCGATGACGATGACCTATGCCGCCGTCCCCGCGCTTGACGCGAACCCGGAGGTCGCGGCGCTCTGGCGGCCGAAGCTTCTCAGCCGCAGCCACGATCCTTCGGTCGCCCCCGTCGCGGCCAAGTCCGGGGCGACGCTGGGCATGGCGATGACGGAAAAGCAGGGCGGATCGGACCTGCGCGCCAACACGACGACGGCGCTGCCGGCCGACGGCGCCTATCGGCTGACCGGGCACAAATGGTTCTGCTCGGCCCCGATGTCGGACGGGTTTCTGACGCTCGCCCAGGCGCCCGGGGGGCTGACCTGTTTCCTTGTCCCCCGCTGGCTCGAGGGGGAACGGAACGCCATCCGCCTGTTGCGGCTGAAGGACAAGCTGGGCAACCGCGCCAATGCCTCGGCCGAGATCGAATACGATGGCGCCCTGGCGCACCGGCTGGGCGAGGAGGGGCAGGGGGTGCGCACGATCATCGAGATGGTGCATCACACGCGCCTCGATACCGCGATGGCGCCGGCGGGGCTGATGCGGGCGGCGCTGGCCGAGGCGCATCACTGGGTCAGCCATCGCACCGCCTTTCAGCGCCGCCTGATCGACCAGCCGCTGATGGCCGCCGTGCTGGCCGATCTGGCGCTGGACTGGGAGGGCGCGACCGCGCTTGGCCTGCGGGTGGCGGCCGCCTTCGATGCGCCCGACCGTCGGCCCTTTGCCCGGCTGGCGGTGGCGCTGGCGAAATACCTGTCGAACAAGCTCTGCCCGCCGCTGGTGGCCGAGGCGATGGAGGTGATGGGCGGCATGGGCTATGTCGAGGATACCGCGCTGCCGTGGTTGTATCGCGAGGCGCCGCTGAACGGGATCTGGGAAGGCTCGGGCAACGTCATCTGCCTCGACATCCTGCGCACCGTGGGCAAGGAACCGGCTGCCGTGGCGGCGGTGGATGCCGCGCTTGATGCGGCGAAGGGTGCGGACCGGCGCTACGATGTGGCGCTGGATCGTTACCGCGCGCTCTGGCCCGCGCTGCCGCCCGAGGCGGAGGCGCGCCGCTTTGCCGAAAGCCTTGCGACGCTCCTGACCGCCGCGACGCTGATCGAGACGGCGCCGCCGGCCGTGTCGGACGGCTACATCGCGGCCCGGCTCGCGCGCGAAGGCGGCCGCGCCCCGGGCAGCGTCGGCGGGCTTGACACCGCAGCCCTGATCGCGCGTCTTGGCCCGGCCGGTTGACCGGCCCGAGGAGATGCCATGACGCCCGAAGACGACATCGCCGCCATCGCGCGGCAAGAAGCCGATCTGCACTTCGACCGTTTCGACGAGGATACGGCCTTCCGTCTTGGCTGCCTCGCCCGCGAGGAAGGCGCGCGCCGGATGGCCCCGATCGCGATCGACATCCGCACCCCGTCCCGCATCCTTTTTGCCGCGACCCTGCCCGGCAGCACCCCGGACAATGCCGACTGGATCCGGCGCAAGTCGAACCTCGTTCTGCGGGTCCACCGGTCGTCCTACGGCTTCGGACGCGACCTCGAGATCCGGGGGCGGACGCTGGGCGAGGGGATCGGCCTGCCCGAGGCCGACTACGCGGCCCATGGCGGCGGTTTCCCGATCCGGGTGAAGGGGGCGGGCGTGGTGGCGTGCCTCACGATCTCGGGCCTGCCGCAGCGCGAGGATCACCGGCTGGCCGTCTGGGCGCTATGCGCCGCACTCGGCCACAATCCGGCGGCCTATGACCTGACGGCTTGAACGCCGCCTTGGGCCCGCGCGCGTCGGGCGGGCGGGGCGCATTGGCGACGAGGGGGCAGGGCCCCCTCATCCCCGGCGGGCGTTACGCCTTGCCCTTGTAGATGTCGATCAGCTTGCCCAGCATGGCCAGCGCGTCCTCGCGGCTGCGCTGGAAGCTGTTGCGACCGATGATCGACCCGTTGCCGCCGCCGTCGCGGATCGCGCGGGCGTCGTCATAGACCGAATCCGCGCCCTTCTTGGCCCCGCCCGAGAAGATCACGATGCGCCGGCCGGCGAAGGCTGCATCCATGCAGTGCTTCACGCGGGCGGCCTGGGTCGCGATGTCGATCTTCTGGTCTTCATAGACCTTCTTCGCCTCGGGCAGCATCAGATGATCGGTCGAGAGCTTGATCTTGATGATATGCGCGCCAAGCAGGGCGGCGATCTGCGCAGCATAGGCGGCCACGTCGATCGCCGTCTCGCCGTCCTTGGTCACCGCCTCGCCGCGCGGATAGGACCAGATCACGGTGGCGATGCCCTTCGATGCGGCCTCGCGGCGCATCTCGCGGATTTCCTCATACATGTCGAGCTGCGAATCCGAGCCGGGATAGATCGTGAAGCCGATCGCCGAACAGCCCAGCCGCAAGGCGTCGTCCACGCTCGCCGTCACCGCCTGGTTTTTGCCGGCGGTGTTGCTCATGAGCGAGTTGGCCGAGTTCACCTTGAGGATCGTCGGGATCTGGCCCGCGTAGGTATCCGCGCCCGCCTCGATCATGCCCAGGGGCGCGGCATAGGCGTTCAGGCCCGCATCGATCGCCAGCTGATAGTGGTAGTGCGGATCGTAGCCCGCCGGGTTCGGCGCGAAGCTGCGCGCGGGGCCATGCTCGAAGCCCTGATCGACGGGCAGGATGATCATCTTGCCGGTTCCGGCCAGCTTGCCGGTCATCAGCATCCGGCAGAGGTTCGCCTTGACGCCGGGGGTTTCGCCCTCGTAGTGGCTCAGGATCTTCTGAACCGTCCGTGTCGCTCTCATATCCGTAGTCCTTGGGTGTGAATGTGGGCCAAGGACGGTGTAGAAAGCGGGGCGCGGCGTTGCAAGCTTTCGTGATGACCGATAGCGCAAACGGTTCACGAAAGGGGGAAAATCGCGCGGGGGGTGTTCCGACAGAGGGCAGTGCCCGACCGCGGGTGGGCGCATCCTACGGTGTCGGTCAGCACTTTATGGTGCGGCCTCCCCCGACGGCGTTCTGAGCGCAACGGCGAAAAGCGCCCGCCCGGGGGGCGGTCGGGCGCTGCCCGGCGGCGCTTCGCGCCTTGTTCCGGGCTGGGTCACGCCCCCCCGTCTGCCCTATTCCTCCAGCGCCGCGACGCCCGGCAGGACCTTGCCTTCCATCCATTCGAGGAACGCCCCGCCCGCGGTCGAGATGTAGGTGAAGGCCTCCGCCGCATGGGCGCGGTTCAGCGCCGCGACCGTGTCGCCGCCGCCCGCGACCGAGATCAGCCGGCCCGCCTTCGTCAGCTCCGCCGCCTTCGCCGCCGCCGCATTGGTCGCCGCATCGAAGGGTTCCAGCTCGAAGGCGCCCAGCGGGCCGTTCCAGATCAGCGTCTTGCTGGCCTCGAACACGCGGGCGATCTCGTCCACCGTCTTCGGCCCGGCATCGAGGATCATCGCATCGGCCGGGCAGGCATTCGCCGCCACCGTCTCGTGCGGCGCATGGGCCTTGAACTCGCGCGCGACGACCACGTCCACCGGCAGATGGATCGCACAGCCCGCCGCCTTCGCCTTGGTCAGGATCTCGCGCGCCGTCTCGGCCATGTCGCGTTCGGCCAGGGACTTCCCGACCTCGATCCCTTGCGCGACAAGGAAGGTGTTCGCCATCCCCCCGCCGATCACGAGGTGGTTCACCTTGGTCACGAGGTTGCCCAGCAGGTCGAGCTTGGTCGAGACCTTCGCCCCGCCCACCACCGCCACCACGGGCCGCTGCGGCTTGCCAAGGGCGGCCTCCAGCGCCTTGAGTTCCGCCTCCATCAGGCGGCCGGCGCAGGCGGGCAGCAGATGGGCGATCCCGGTCGTCGAGGCATGGGCGCGGTGCGCGGCGGAAAAGGCGTCGTTCACATAGACATCGCCAAGGGCTGCGAGGGATGCGGCAAGCTGGGCGTCGTTCTTTTCCTCACCGGCATGGAAGCGGGTGTTTTCCAGCAGCACGATATCGCCGCGCTGCATGGCCGAGACGGCCTGTTTCGCGGGCGTCCCGATGCAATCCTCGGCAAAGGTGATCTTGCGACCCGGCAGCGCCGCCTTCAGCGCGGGCAGGACCTGACGCAGGCTCATCTCGGGCACGACCTGCCCCTTGGGCCGGCCGAAATGCGCGAGAAGGACCGGCTTGCCGCCCCGGTCGATGATGTCCACCACCGTCGGCACGATCTTCTCGATCCGCGTGGCATCCGTCACGCGGCCGTTCTCGACCGGCACGTTGATGTCCACGCGGGTCAGCACGACCTTTCCGCCAAGGTCCATGTCGTCAAGCGTCTTCCAGGCCATCCGTCCCTCCTGTTGCCGGTCTTGCCGGTGTCATCCCTCAGCGCGGCGCCCGCGTCAACCGATCCGCGTCAAACGAACGCTGGCTTGCCTCTTCCCCTTGGCGCGCGGCGCGTCTAGGGTCTGGCCCAAACAGATCAGCGACGGAGGGCCCGATGGCCGAGATCAAAGACCCCGAGAACACGATCATCATGACGCTCAAGGATGGCGATGTCGTCATCGAACTGCTGCCGGATGTCGCCCCCAGGCATGTCGAGCGGATGAAGACGCTCGCGCGGTCGGGCGCCTATGACAACGTGGTGTTCCACCGCGTGATCGAGGGCTTCATGGCGCAGTCGGGCGACGTGGCGAACGGGAACGCGGAAAAGTCCTTCAACCTGCGCCGGGCGGGCACGGGCGGGTCGGACCTGCCGGACCTTCCGGCCGAATTCTCGCGCATCCCGCACGACCGGGGCACGCTGGGCGCGGCGCGCTCGCAGAACCCGAATTCGGCCAACAGCCAGTTCTTCATCAACTTCAAGGACAACCATTTCCTGAACGGCCAATACACCGTCTATGGCCGGGTGATCTCGGGGATGGAACATGTGGACGCGATCACGCGGGGCGAGCCGCCGGCGAACCCCGACCGGATGGTGAAGGTCCGGGTCGCTGCGGATGCGTCCAATGGCTAGGCCGAAGCGCTCCCCGCTTCTGTTCGGCGGGCTGATGGCGTCGGGGCTTGCGATCCTCGGGCTGGCGATCTGGGCCACGAGCCCGATGTCGCAGGCCGCCGTCAACAAGGACGCCAAACCCTTCAAGGACACCAAGGGCCCCCACCTCGTGATTCAGGTCGCGGGGCAGGCCAACGGGACGGTGGTGATCGACCTTCTGCCGAAGGTCGCGCCCAAGACGGTGGCGCAGATCGTCAAGCTTGCGAAAGAGGGCGCCTATGACGGCGTCGTCTTCCACCGCGTGATCGACGGGTTCATGGCGCAGACGGGCGACGTGAAATACGGCAAGCGCGGGGGCGATCTGTCCCATGCGGGCATGGGCGGATCGACCCTGCCCGACGTGCCGGCCGAATTCTCGAACGTGCCGTTCAAGCGCGGCACGGTGGGGATGGCGCGGGCCTCCGATCCCAACAGCGGCAATTCGCAGTTCTTCATCATGTTCCAGCCCAACAGCAACCTGAACGGTCAATATACCGTCTTCGGGCATGTGATCTCGGGCATGGATGTGGTGGACAAGATCAAGCGCGGAACGGGGCCGAACGGGATGGTGACCTCGGAGCCCGATTACATGGCCAAGGTCACGGTCGAACAATAGGGAACCCGGGGGCCTTCCGCCCCCGCACCCACGCGGATATACGCGCCGGAAAGACAAACGCGGGGCCCCTCGGACCCCGCGTTTTCATTTGCCCGAAGGCCCGCGTGTCAGCCGACCGTCACCAGCGCGTGGCGCTTCTTGCCGGCGGTAAGCTTCAGGCCCGCGCTCAGTTCCTCCAGCGTCATCAGCCGTGGCTCGGTCACGATCTCGTCGTTGATCCGCGCGCCGCCCTCGGCAAAGAGGCGTTTGGCCTCCTTGCCCGACGGGGCGAGGCCCGCCCGCACGAAAAGCGCGGTGTTGGCGATGCCTTCGCCGACCTCGGCTGCGCTGAGCGAGATCTTGGGAAGATCGTCGCCCACGCCGCCCTTCTCGAAGACCTCGCGCGCCGTGGCCTCGGCCGCCGCCGCCGCCTCGGGCCCGTGCAGCAGCGCGGTCACCTCATTGGCCAGCCGCACCTTGGCCGCGTTGATCTCGGACCCCTGAAGCGCGCCCAGACGCTCGCATTCCTCGATCGGCAACTCGGTGTAAAGCTTGAGGAACCGGCCCACATCGGCATCGGTCGTGTTGCGCCAGAACTGCCAGAATTCGTAGGGGCTCAGCATCTCGCCGTTCAGCCAGACCGCGCCCGACTGGCTCTTGCCCATCTTCTTGCCGTCCGACGTGGTCAGAAGCGGCGAGGTCAGCCCGTAGATCTCGTGATCCAGAACGCGGCGCGTCAGGTCGATCCCGTTGACGATGTTGCCCCACTGGTCCGACCCGCCCATCTGCAACAGGCAGCCATAGCGGCGGTTCAGTTCAAGGAAGTCATAGGCCTGCAGGATCATGTAGTTGAATTCGAGGAAGGACAGGGATTGTTCCCGGTCCAGCCGCGATTTCACCGATTCAAACGACAGCATCCGGTTGACCGAGAAATGCCGCCCGATGTCGCGCAGGAAGTCGAGGTAGTTCAGATCGTCCAGCCATTCGGCGTTGTTCAGCATCAGCGCATCCGTCGGCGCCGCGCCGAAGCTGACATAGGCCGAAAAGACCCGCTTGATGCCGGCGATGTTGGCGTCGATCTGCGCGGGCGACAAAAGCGGGCGTTCGTCGGCGCGGAAGGACGGGTCGCCCACCTTCGTCGTGCCCCCGCCCATCAGCACGATGGGCTTGCCGCCGCATTTCTGCAGCCAGCGCAGCATCATGATCTGGATGAGGCTGCCCACATGCAGCGACGCCGCCGTGGCGTCAAAGCCGATATAGCCCGGAACCACGCCCTTGGCGCAGGCCTCGTCAAGGCCCTGGTAGTCGGTGCAGTCGGCCAGAAAGCCGCGCTCCATCATCACGCGCAGGAAGTCTGATTTCGGGTGGTAGGTCATCGTCGTTTCGTCCATTCTCGGGCTCGCGCCCTCTATAGCGGGGCGTTCGGGAAAGGGAAAGAACTTGCGCGGAAGGGCTGCGATCGAAGGACCGATCCGGGTGGTGGGCACGATGTCGGGAACCTCGCTCGACGGTGTGGATGCCGCCGTGGTCGTCACGGATGGCGAACGCATCGAGGCGTTCGAGCAATTCGACTACCGGCCCTACAGCCATGCCGAACGCGCCACCCTGCGCGCGGCTCTTGGCCGCTGGCCCGGCGAGGCGGGCGTGACAGAGGCGGCCGAGGTGGTCGAAACCGCCCATGCCGAGCTGCTCAGCCGGTTCGACGCGGTCGAGATGGTGGGCTTTCACGGCCAGACGCTGGCGCATGACCCGCGCGGGCGGGGCACGCATCAGGTGGGCGACGGCGATGTGCTGGCCGAGGTGCTTGGCCTGCCGGTGGTCTGGGATTTCCGTACCTCGGACGTGAAGCTGGGCGGGCAGGGCGCGCCGCTCGCGCCCTTCTACCATTTCGCGCTGGCCCGCCACATCGGGGCCGAGGGGCCGATCGCCTTCCTCAACCTCGGGGGGGTCGGCAATGTCACATGGGTCGATCCGCGCAAGCGCAAGCCCGAGGACGACGGCGCGCTGCTGGCCTTCGACACCGGCCCCGCGAATGCGCCGATCAACGACCTGATGCAGGCACGCCGCGGTCTGGCCGAGGATCGCGGCGGGGCGCTGGCGGCATCGGGCGCCGTGGACGCGGCGGTGGTCGAGGATTTCCTGCGCGGGGCCTATTTCCGCAGGATGCCGCCGAAGTCGCTGGATCGCGATGCCTTCGCGGGCCTGCTGACGGCGGTGGCGGACCTGTCGGAGGCCGATGCCGCCGCCACGCTGACGGCCTGCTCCGCCGCCGCTGTCGCCGCCGCGGTCGAGCATTTCCCCGCGCCGGTCGAGGGGATGCTGGTCGCGGGCGGGGGGCGGCACAATGCAACGCTGATGCAGATGATCGCGGCGCGCCTGCCCTTCCCGCTGCTGCCGGTGGAAGAGGCGGGGCTGGATGGCGACATGCTGGAGGCGCAGGCCTTCGCCTTCCTTGCCGTGCGGGTGCTGCGCGGCCTGCCGACCTCCTGCCCGACAACGACCGGGGTCGGCGCGGCCGTGGGCGGCGGACGGATCAGCCGCCCGGGCGGATAGGGGGCTTCTGTCTCGTTCGGCTGACGGACGGGCGCTGCCCTTGCTCCGGGCCCCTCCAGACTGAAAGGCCCTCCCCCGTGACCGGGGAAGGGCCCATCGGTTCTGCGCGGTCGTTCCGCCTCAGCGGCGCATCGACCAGCCGGCGTATTCGGCCGTCTCGCCCAGCATTTCCTCGATCCGGATCAGCTGGTTGTATTTCGCCAGCCGGTCAGACCGCGACAGCGAGCCGGTCTTGATCTGCCCGCAGTTCGTCGCCACGGCGAGGTCGGCGATCGTCGAATCCTCGGTCTCGCCCGAGCGGTGGCTCATCACGCTGGTGTAGCGCGCGCGGTCGGCCATGCGGACGGCGTCCAGCGTCTCGGTCAGGGTGCCGATCTGGTTCACCTTCACCAGCAGCGAGTTGGCGCAGCCCTCGGCGATGCCGCGGGCCAGACGTTCGGTGTTGGTCACGAAGAGATCGTCGCCCACAAGCTGCACGCGCTTGCCAAGCACTTCGGTCAGCGTGCGCCAGCCGTCCCAGTCATCCTCGGCGCAGCCATCCTCGATCGACAGGATCGGGTAGTCGCGCACCAGCGCCTCGAGATAGGAGACGTTCTCGTCCGAGGTCAGCACCTTGCCTTCGCCCGCCATGTGATAGGCGCCGTCGCGGTAGTATTCGGTCGAGGCGCAGTCGAGCGCCAGCGCGATGTCGTCGCCGGGGGCATAGCCCGCCTTCTCGATCGCCTTCAGGATGAAGTCGAGCGCGTCGCGGGTGGACGACAGGTTCGGCGCAAAGCCTCCCTCGTCGCCGACCGAGGTTGCAAAGCCCGCCGCCGACAGCTCTTTCTTCAGCGTGTGGAAGACTTCCGAGCCCATGCGGATCGCCTCGCGCACCGAGTCGGCGCCTACCGGCATGATCATGAATTCCTGGATGTCGATCGGGTTGTCGGCATGTTCGCCGCCGTTGATGATGTTCATCATCGGCACCGGCAGGACGCGGGCCGAGGTGCCGCCGACGTAACGGTAAAGCGGCTGCGCGGTGAAATCGGCGGCGGCCTTCGCGGCGGCGAGCGAGACGCCGAGGATCGCATTCGCGCCCAGCCGGCCCTTGTTGTCGGTGCCGTCAAGCTCGATCATCACGCGGTCGATGGCGACCTGTTCGGTCGCGTCGAACCCCACCAGCGTGTCGGCGATCTCGCCGTTCACGGCGGCGACGGCTTCCAGCACGCCCTTGCCCATGTAGCGCGCCTTGTCGCCGTCGCGCTTCTCGACGGCCTCGTGCGCGCCGGTCGAGGCGCCCGAGGGAACGGCAGCGCGGCCCATCGTGCCGTCTTCCAGCATCACGTCCACCTCGACGGTCGGGTTGCCGCGGCTGTCGAGGATCTCGCGTGCGTGGATATCTACGATCGTGCTCATGTCATGTCCTTTTCGGCTGAGGAGGCGCCCTGCGGGGCACCGGAAGGCAAGGGCCGTGGGCCAGACGGCTTCTATCCGCGCTGTGTAACAAGTCTGTCCTGCAAGGAAGACGATCCCTGCCCGTCGCATCCCGCGCCGCGGCGATGGCCGCCCGATGGGGCAAAGCGATCAGGGCTTGGGTCATGGCCGCTCCGGGGTCCGTCTCGGGCAGCGGTTTACGCGATGGCGGGCGGGGAGGCTAGTCCCTTTCGGGGGCGGGGCTCGGCGATTGACACGGCCCCCCGCCTCGGCAAAGTGGCGCCAAAGCCAAAGGGGGACCCATGCGCAAGGATCGGCTGGACGGTGTCGGGGTGGCGCTGCTGACCCTGTCGGCGGTGCTGTTCGGCATCAATCAGGTCGTCATCAAGGTGGTGGATGCCGGATTGCAGCCGGTATTCTTCGCCGGGCTGCGCTCGCTTGGCGCCTTTGTCTGCATCTGGGGCTGGATGGTCTGGCAGGGGCGCCCGCCCCGGATCGCGCCGGGAACGGTCGGGGCGGGGGTGCTGATCGGGCTGGTGTTCTCGGCCGAATTCCTGTGCCTTTTCATGGCCTTGGATCGCACGACGGTGGTGCGCAGCTCGATCATCTTCTATTCCATGCCGCTCTGGCTGTCGATTGCCGCGCATTACGGCCTGCCGGGCGAGCGGATCACCTGGCTCAAGGCCATGGGCCTTGCGCTGGCCTTCGCGGGCGTGGCCTGGGCGCTTCTCCATCGCGGCGCGGGGCATGGGCAGGCGAGCGTCTCGGGCGATCTTCTCGCGCTTGGCGGCGCGCTGGCCTGGGCGGGGGTGGCGTTCCTGTCGCGCGCCTCGGCGATGGCGCGGGTGCGCCCCGACATGCAGCTTTTGTGGATGGTGGGCGTCTCGGGCCCCGTGCTGATCGCGGCCTCGATCTTTTTCGGGCCGCTGGTGCGGGACCTCACATGGCTCGCGGTCGGGGGCTTGCTGTTCCAGATCGTGGTCGTGGTCGCGGCGGGCTTCATCCTGTGGCTGTGGCTTCTGTCGGTCTATCCCGCCTCGACGGTGTCGAGCTTTTCCTTTCTGACCCCGATCCTGAGCATGGGCTTTGGCTGGCTCTTGCTGGGCGAGCCGATCTCGGCCGCGATCCTGCTTGCGGCGGCGATGGTGGCGGTGGGGATCGTGCTGATCACGCGCGCGCCCAAGGCCGGGTAGTCGCGGGGGCGCTGCCCCCGCACCCCCGGGATATTTGTGCCAAAGTGAAAGGGTTAGGGGGCGATCTTCACGTCTGCCCAGATCGGCAGGTGATCGGAGGCGCGCGCGGCCTCGCCCTCGTCCATCAGGCCCACGGCATGGGCCTTTATGCCATGGCTGAGCGCGATGCGGTCGAGCGGCGCAAGGCGCAGGCGGGCGTGGTAGCTCGGCCCCGGGGCGATGACGTGAAAGCCGGGGGCGAGCGGCGGAAAGGGCGCATGCGGCGACCATTCGTTGAAATCGCCAAGGATCAGCGTCGGGCGCGGCGGCTGGCGCGCGATCCAGTCGGCGAGCCGGCCCAACTGGCGCAGCCGGTCCGCGCCCCGCAGGCCGAGATGGACGCCGACGATGCGGAAGGGCAGGCCGTCGCGGTGCAGGTCCGCCGCCACCGCGCCGCGCGGCTCGAACGAGGGCAGGTCGAGGCGGTGCACCGCATCGAGCGCCAGCCCCGGCCGCACGAGGATCGCATTGCCGTGCCAGCCGAGGCTGACCGCGCTCTGGCCCAGCGGCAGGGGGGCATAGGCGCTTTTCTCGGCGATCAGGCCGGGCGGCAGGGCGGCGGGGCGCGGGGCGATGCGGCGGTCGCTTTCCTGCAGCACCATGACATCGGCGCCGCTCGCCTCGATCACGCGCAGGGTGCGGTCGGGGTCGCGCCGGCGGTCGATCCCGAGGCATTTGCGGATGTTCCATGAGGCCACGCGCAGGGCGCCATCCGCTGGGGGGGCAAGCGCGGGCGTCATCATCATGTGCCGCAGAAGGTCGTGCGCACCGCCTCCTCCGGGCGGGGCGGGAGCGTGAGGTCTTCGTCGCCGTCGCGCAGGGTGAAGGGCGCGGCGAGCGCGGCGTTCAGGCGGTGGAAGGGGGCGTAGTCGCCGGTGAGCGCGGCGGCGATGGCCTCTTCGATGCGGTGGTTGCGCGGGATGATCGCGGGGTTGACCGTCAGGGCCAGGGCCTGCGCATCGGCGACGGTCCGCCCCTCGCGCGCAAGGCGGGCCTGCCAGTCGGTGGCCCAGGTGTCCCAGGCCTCGGCCTCGGTGAATTCCGCGCGCGCCTGCCCGGTGGCAAGGCCGCGGAAGGTGCGGGTGAAATCCGCGCCAAGCGTCGTCATCCGTCCGAGCAGCGACTGGATCAGGTCGGCGTCGCCTTCGTCCGCGGTGGTCAGGCCGATCTTGGCGCGGAAGCGGTCGAGCCATGCGCCTTCATAGGCGGCGGCGAAGGCGTTGACGGCCTCGGTCGCGGCCTCGATGGCGGCCTCGCGCTCGGGCGCGATCAGGGGCAGCAGGCAGGAGGCGAGCTGCGCCATGTTCCAGACCGCGATCTGCGGCTGGTTCTGGTAGGCATAGCGGCCAAAGCGGTCGATCGAGGAAAAGACGCGGGCGGGGTGGTAGTCGTCCATGAAGGCGCAGGGCCCGTAGTCGATCGTCAGGCCGCCGACATGGGCGTTGTCGGTGTTCATCACCCCGTGGATGAAGCCGAGCGCCATCCATTGCGCGACCAGCCGCCCCTGCGCGGCGACGGCCGCGTGCAGGAGGCCGAGCGGCCCGTCGGCCTGCGGATAGTGGCGCGCGATGGCTTGGTCGGTCAGCAGCCGCAGCGCCTCGGTGTCCTGCCGGGCGGCGAAGAACTGGAAGGTGCCGACGCGCAGATGCGAGGTGGCGACGCGGGCAAGGACCGCGCCGGGGAGGGGTGTCTCGCGCTGGATCTCCTCGCCCGTGGTAACGGCGGCGAGCGCGCGGGTGGTGGGCACGCCAAGCGCATGCATCGCCTCGGAGACGAGGTATTCGCGGATCACCGGACCGAGCCCCGCCCGCCCGTCGCCCCGGCGCGAGAACGGCGTGGGACCTGCGCCCTTCAGTTGCAGGTCGAACCGCGCGCCGTCGGGGGCCACGATCTCGCCCAGCAGGATCGCGCGGCCGTCGCCCAGTTGCGGCACCCAATTGCCGAACTGGTGCCCGGCATAGGCCTGCGCCAGCGGCTCGGCCCCCGGCGGGGTGGCGTTGCCGGCGAGCATGGCGACCCCCTCGGGCGCCGCCAGCACCGCGGCGTCGAGGCCGAGGCGCGCGGCGAGGCCTTCGTTCACCGCGATCAGGCCGGGAGCGGCGACCGGGGTGGGGCCGAGGCGCGCGTAAAAGCGGTCGGGCAGGCGGGCGTAGCTGTTGTCGAAGGTGAAATGCAACATGGCCTCAAGATAGGCTGTCGGGCGCGGGAAGGAAGGGGGCATCTGCCCGCGCCGCCCCTCAGTCCTCGGTCCGGCCCTCGCCCGCCCGGTTGCGGGGGTAATGATGCGCGAGCGGGAAGGGCGGCAGCCAGCCCTCGCGCCGGATCGTCCAGAGCTCGTAGGTCGGCCTGAAGCGGTCGGGGGCGTCGAGCGCGCCAAGGTTTACCTCGGTCTCGTCGCCGCTGCGTCCGAAGACGGGGGAGCCGCAGGTGGGGCAGAAGTGGCGCCCCCGGTAGCTGCGGGTCTCGCCTGTCACGGTGACGGCCTCGGCCGGGAAGACCGCCGAGGCGTGAAAGAGCGCGCCGTGGTGCTTGCGGCAATCGAGGCAATGGCAGAGGCCGACGCGCCACGGGTGTCCGCGCGCGACGATGCGGACGCCGCCGCAGAGGCAACCACCGGTCACGGGGGCGGGGTTCTCGTCCATGCTAGAGCCTTCCGATCCGGTCGGTCAGAAGCGCGAAGAAGCCGTCGGCATCCACATCGCCCATGAACATCGCATTGGGCGCGCGGCCTGTGACTCGCCACCAGTCGGCCACCGTCATGCCGAGCGTGAAGTCTCCCGCCGTCTCGATCATCACGTTGATGTGGCGGCCAGAGAAGAGGTCGGGCCGGATCAGGTAGGCGATAACGCAGGGGTCATGGAGCGGCGCGCCCTGGCTTCCATATTTCTCCATGTCGAAGCGTTCGAAGAAATCGGTCCATTCGGCGACCATGCGGCCGGGCTCGGTCCCGAGCGCGCGGAACGCCTCGATGCGCGGTCGGGTGGTCAGGGCCTTGTGCGTGACATCGAGCGGCATCACCGTCAGGGGGGCGCCGGATTTGAACACGATATCAGCGGCTTCTGGATCGACATAGATGTTGAATTCGGCCGCAGGCGTGATGTTGCCCACCTCGAAATAGGCGCCGCCCATCAGGACGATTTCCTGAATGCGGGCCACGATGTCGGGGGCCTTCCGGATCGCCGTGGCGATGTTCGTGAGCGGCCCGAGCGGGCAGAGCGTGACCGTGCCCGGCGCCTCTGACCGCAGGGTGTCGATGATGAAATCGACGGCATGGGCGTCCTGAAGGGGCATGGTCGGGTCGGGCAGGACGGGGCCGTCGAGGCCGGTCTTGCCGTGGACATGTTCCGCCGTGACCAGCTTGCGCGACAGCGGCGCGTCGCAGCCGGCAAAGACCTTTGTGTCAGGTTTTCCAGCGAGTTCGCAGACGATCCTCGCGTTCTTTGCGGTCAGCGGCAGGGGCACGTTGCCCGCCACCGCCGTGATGCCCAGAACCTCGACCTCTTCGGGGCTGGCCAGCGCCAGAAGGATGGCGACGGCGTCGTCCTGTCCGGGGTCGGTGTCGATGATGATTTTCCGTGCGGTCATGCGCGCCTCCTGTTCGGCGGCAGGAAAGCGGATGGCACGGGGATTGTCGAGTGGGTGCGCCTTGTCCCGACGTCCGGGCGCGGCGGAGAGGGCGGAGCCTCCGGCGGGGATATTTGCGCCAGAAAGAAGGGGACGTCAGGCTTTCGCCGTCTTTTCAAGGGCTTTGGCGGCGTTCCAGAGTGCATCCATTTCCGCGAGCGTGCTGTCTTCGGGGCGGCGGCCCGTCTTCGCCAGTTCCGCCTCGATATGGCGGAAGCGGCGGGTGAATTTGGCGTTCGCGGCGCGCAGCGCGGCCTCGGGGTCGATCTTCAGGTGGCGGGCGAGGTTGGCCATGACGAACAACAGGTCCCCCATTTCCTCGGCCTGTTCCTCGGGCGAAAGGGTGTCGCGCGCCTCGACGAGTTCGCGGGCTTCTTCGGTGATCTTGTCGAGCACCTCGGTGGTCGAGGGCCAGTCGAAGCCCACGCGCGCGGCGCGGTTTTGCAGCTTCAGCGCGCGCAGCAGGGCGGGCAGGCCCACGGCCACCCCGTCCAACACGCCCGTCTGCGCCCTGGCCGCGCGCTCGGCCGCCTTCATGCGTTCCCAGTCCACCGTCTGCTGATCGGCCGACTTGTCGCAGCTTTCGTCGCCGAAAACGTGGGGGTGCCGGGCGACCATCTTGTCGGCGATGGTTTTGACCACGTCGTCGAAGGTGAAATGCCCCGCCTCGGCCGCCATCTGGGCGTGGAAGACGGATTGGAACAACAGGTCGCCCAGTTCGCCCCGCAGCTCGTCCCAGGCTTCGCGTTCGATCGCGTCGGCGACCTCGTAGGCTTCTTCGATCGTGTAGGGGGCGATGGTGGCGAAGTCCTGTTCCACGTCCCAGGGGCAGCCGGTCTTCGGGTCGCGCAGGCGGCGCATGATTTCGACCAGGCGGGCCATGCCGCCCTGCGGGTCGTGGATCAGGGCGTCGGAGTCATGGGGCATTGCGATCCTCGGAAATCTGGGCTTCCCTCGGACTATCCCTGATCGCACCGGAGAGTCCAATGGCCGTTCTGAACTCCATCGCCGCCAGCGCCGCCGAGATGACGGCCTGGCGCCACCACCTGCACATGAACCCCGAGATCGGGATGGAGTGCCGCGAGACGGCGGCCTTCGTCGCGGCCCGGCTGCGGGACTTCGGCGTGGACGAGGTGCACGAGGGCGTGGGGCGCACCGGGGTCGTCGGGATCATCCGGGGCCGTGCGTCAGGCCCCGCCATCGGTCTGCGCGCCGACATGGACGCGCTGCCGATGCATGAGGCGACGGGGGCGGATCACGCCTCGACCGTGGCAGGGCGGATGCATGCCTGCGGCCATGACGGGCATACGACGATGCTGCTGGGCGCCGCAAAATACCTTGCCGCCACGCGGAATTTCGCGGGCACGGTGGTGCTGGTCTTCCAACCGGCGGAGGAGACGGGCGAGGGCGCGAAGGCGATGCTGGCCGACGGGCTGATGGACCGCTTCGGCGTAGAGCGGGTCTGGGGCATCCACACCTCGCCGCAGCACGATCTTGGCGTCTTCTCGACCCGGTCGGGGCCGCTCATGGCCGCGGTGGGAGAGTTCGACGTGACGGTCCGGGGCCGGGGCGGGCATGGGGCCTATCCGCAGAAGGCGGCCGATCCGGTGGCGGCGCTCCTGGTGATGGGCAATGCGCTTCAAACCATCGTCGGGCGCAACGTCGCGGCGGAGGAGGAGGCGGTGCTGTCGATCTGCGCGCTGGAGGCCGGGGCCGCCTTCAACGTGATCCCGGCCGAGGCGCGGCTGCGCGGCACGATCCGCAGCTTTTCGGTCGAGACGCGCGACCTCTTGCGCCGGCGCATCCGCGAGGTCTGCGAGGGCGTGGCGGCGGCGATGGGCGTCAGCGTCGAGATCGGCGGCTCCATCGACCTCGATCCCACGGTGAACCACGCGGCCGAGACCGATTTCGCGGTCGAGGTGGCGCGCGAGGTGACGGGCGCCGTCGAGATCGCGCCGCATCCCCACATGGGCGGCGAGGATTTCGGCGCCATGCTGGCCGCGCGGCCGGGGGCGTTCCTGTTCCTCGGGCAGGGCAAGGGGCCGATGGTGCACGAAACGACCTTTGACTTCAACGATGCCGCGGCCCCGATCGGGGCAAGCTTCTTCGCCCGGCTGGTGGAACGCGCGCTGCCGGTGTGACGG
>JAGWVA010000032.1 GCA_028875855.1 Paracoccaceae bacterium | reverse complement strand
TCTGGCCGCACCGGTGATGAGGAACTGAAGATGCGGCGCATATCGATTTTCGGGGCGACCGGCTCGATCGGGCAGAACACCATCGACCTCGTGCGGCGGCAGGGCGGGGCGGAGCGCTATCGCACGGTCGCGCTCAGCGGGGGGCGCAATGTGGCGCTGCTGGCTGAACAGGCGCGCGAATTGCGCGCCGAGATGGCCGTGACCGCGCATGAGGACTGCTATGACGCGCTGAAAGCCGCGCTGGCGGGCAGCGGGATCGAGGCGGCGGCGGGCGCACAGGCGCTGGTCGAGGCGGCAGAGCGGCCGGCGGACTGGATCATGTCGGCCATCGTCGGGGCGGCGGGCCTTGCGCCGGGGTTCCGCGCGCTGGCTCAGGGCACGACGCTGGCGCTGGCCAACAAGGAAAGCCTTGTCACCGCGGGGCCGCTTCTGATGGCCGAGGCGGCGCGGCACGGAGCGACGATCCTGCCGGTGGACAGCGAGCATTCCGCCGTCTTTCAGGCGCTGGTGGGCGAGGATGCGGGGGCGGTCGAGCGCGTCATCATCACCGCCTCGGGCGGGCCCTTCCGGACATGGACCCGCGACCAGCTCGCCCGCGCGACGCCCGAACAGGCGGTGGCCCATCCCAACTGGTCAATGGGCCAGCGGATTTCGGTCGATTCGGCCAGTATGTTCAACAAGGCGCTGGAACTTATTGAAACGCGCGAGTTTTTCGGGATCGAACCTGACCGGATAGAGGTTCTGGTCCATCCCCAGTCCATCGTTCATGCTTTGGTAGGATTTACCGATGGCGCCCTGATGGCCCATATGGGGGCGGCGGACATGCGGCATGCGATCGGATATGCGCTGAACTGGCCCGACCGCCGCGAGACGCCCGTCGCGCGGCTGGATCTGGCAAAGATCGGCACGCTGGCCTTCGAGGCGCCCGATGCCGACCGCTTCCCCGCGCTGCGCCTTGCGCGCGAAGTTATGAAGACGGGCGGGCTTGCCGGCGCGGCCTTCAATGCCGCAAAGGAGATTGCGCTGGATCATTTCCTTGCCCGCCGGATCGGGTTTCTGGAAATGTCGGCTATTGTTGAAGATGTTCTTGCCCAGCTTTCGGGCGAAAATTGTCTAAGGAATGCCCCAGCCAGCCTTGAGGTTGTGCTGGAAATGGATCGAAGGGCACGGCGGTGCGCGGAAGAGGTGGTCGCAGCCCGCGCCGCCTGAGGCGCAGAACCGCTGGACCCGAGGGGAGTGTTCGAAGAAATATGGGCGCGCTGATACCGTCGTTCGGGGGGGTGATCTACACCGCCATTGCCTTTGTCGTGGCCTTGTCGATCATCGTCGCGGTGCATGAATTCGGTCACTACATCGTCGGCCGCTGGTCCGGGATCAAGGCCGAGGTCTTCTCGCTCGGGTTCGGGCCGGCGCTTGTGTCGCGCGTGGATAAACGCGGAACGCGCTGGCAGCTTTCGGTCCTGCCGCTGGGCGGCTACGTGCGGTTCCTGGGTGACAGCGACGCCGCATCGGGCCGCGACGGCGAGGCGATCATCCAGCTTACCGACGCCGAGCGCCGTCAGACCATGCACGGCGCACCTCTTTGGGCGCGGGCGGCGACGGTGCTGGCGGGGCCTGCCTTCAACATGATCTTCTCGGTGCTGCTGCTGACGGGGCTATACCTGGCCGCAGGGGTGGCCACCAATCCGCCGACGGTGGGCCGGCTCGATCCGCTGCCGCCTGCGCAGACGGGAACGCTCAAGGCGGGGGACGTGATCCTTGCTCTGAACGGGATGCCGACGCCCGACACGGTGACGCTGGCCGGTCTTGCGGCAAAGCTCGATCCGGCGCCGACGGTGCGCTACAGCATCCGGCGCGACGGCACCGAGATGACCGTTGACGGCCCCTATCCGATGCCGCCTCGCGCCGATGGCGTGGCGCCCGATTCCGCGGCCGGAGCCGCTGGTCTCAAGTTCGGCGACGTGATCGAGGCGGTGAACGGCACGCCGGTCTATGCCTTCGACCAGCTTCGGCAGGCGGTCACCGCCTCGCAGGGGAAGCCGCTGGCCCTGACGGTCTGGCACGACGGCGCGGTGCGTCAGGTCACGCTGACGCCGCGGCGGTCGGACGTGCCGACGGCATCTGGCGGGTTCGAGACGCGCTGGCTGATCGGCATCACCGGGGGCCTTGCCTTCACGCCCAACACCCGGATGCCGGGCGTGCTGGAGGCATTGGGCCGCGCCTTCGACACCACGCGTTATACCGTCGTCACCAGCCTGAGCGGGCTTTACCACATGATCACGGGGGCGATCAGCTCGTGCAACCTGCATGGCCCCATCGGCATCGCCGAGACCTCGGGCATGGCGGCCAGTCAGGGGACGATGAGCTTTCTCAATTTCATCGCCATGCTCTCGACCGCCGTGGGCCTTCTGAACCTGTTCCCGGTTCCGGTGCTTGACGGTGGGCATCTGGTCTTTCACGCATGGGAAGCCGTCACCGGCCGCCCGCCGAGCGATTTCGCGCTGCGGGTGCTCATGGGGGGCGGGCTGGTGCTGATTCTGTCGCTGATGCTGTTTGCGCTGTCCAACGACCTTCTTTGTCCCTGACGGGCATAGCCCTCAGGACTCCCCAACTTCGCCCCATTTCGGCCAGATTGCGCGCCCAAGTTGTGGACGTTGGATGTAAAGGAGTGGGGCTCATGCAACGCATCGCACATATGAACGAGGTCGGTGGCTTCTCGCTGGCCTTTCGGCTGAACTGGGATTTCCTGAAGGCATTGGGGACCGTTCTCGCGGCTTTGCTGGCCGGGTCGTTCCTTGCCCAGGCCATGCCGTTCTTTTCCTGACCGGACCTGACACGCCAGCCGGCATCGGGGGGCGCCTTGCGCCCCTCTGGACCTGTCGGGGCTTTTGACATCCCCCCCCAGACTCGCTAGTCAGTTTGTAAGGATTCCTAACGGACGGCAGGGACAAATGCAGGACGACGGCGGCGCCCGAAAGACGGGGCAGGGGCGGCGGACGGCCCGCGGCGGGACTGCGGGCCTTGGCATTTCCTTGGCGATGGCCGGCAGCATCGTGCTGCAAGCCTCGGCCGCACTTGCCGCAAGCTACACATTCACCACCGTGAAGGTCGTCGGAACGCAGGCGGTTGCGCCCGCGACGGTCGTGCGCGATGCGGCGATCCCCCGCGGCACGCCGGTAAGCGACGCCGATCTGAACCAGGCCTACCAGCGGATCGCGAACACCGGTCTTTTCCAGACCGTGACGCTGACGCCGCAGGGCTCGACCCTGGTGATCGAGGTAAAGGAATACCCGACCGTCAACGTCATCAACTTCGAAGGCAATCAGCGCATCAAGAGCGAGGATCTGGCCAAGATCATCAAGTCGAAGTCGCGCTATGTCTATTCGGCCGCGCAGGCCGAGGCCGATGCCCAGACGATCACGGAAGCCTATCGCCAGAGCAAGCGCTATGACGTGATCGTCACGCCGCAGATCATCCCGCGCAGCCAGAACCGCGTCGATCTCGTCTTCAAGATCGACGAAGGCTACACGGTCGAGGTGCAGCGGATTTCGTTCATCGGCAATCACGACTTCTCGGATTATCGTCTGCGGCAGGTGCTTTCCACGCAACAGGCGGGGCTTTTGCACTTCCTGTTCCGCAACAACACCTACGACCCGAACCGGATCGCCGAGGACAAGAAGCAGCTCACCGATTTCTACAAGGCGCGCGGCTATCTCGATTTCCGCGTGCTCGATGTCTCGGCGCAGCTCGACCGGCAGCGCAACGCGTTCTTCATGACCTTCACGATCTCGGAAGGGCAGAAATACAGCTTTGGCAAGACCTCGGTGACCTCGACGCTTCCGGGGCTGAACCTCAAGCCGCTGGAATCGCGCGTGGACATCTCGCGCGGGGGCGACTATTCGGCGACCGCCGTCGATGCCGCCGTGACGCGGATGGAAAACGAGGCGGTGCGCGAGGGGCTGAACTTCATCCGCGTGACGCCCAAGATCACCCGCAACGACCGCAACCAGACGGTGGACGTCGAATTCGTGGTGGACCGCGCGCCAAAGATCTTCATCCAGCGCATCGACATCCAGGGCAACTCCACCACGCAGGACGCGGTGATCCGCCGGCAGTTCGACGCGGCAGAGGGCGACCCGCTCAATCCCCGCGCGCTGAAGGCCGCCGAGGCGCGGATCAAGGCGCTTGGCTTCTTCAAGAGCGTGCAGGTCACGACCAAGCCGGGGACCGCCGCCGATCAGGCGATCGTCGATGTGAACGTGGTCGAACAGCCCACGGGCACCCTGTCGCTGGGCGGCACCTACAGCGTGAACGACGGCTTCGGCGTGGCGATCAACTTCTCGGAAGGCAACTTCCTGGGAACCGGGGATCACGTCTCCGCCTCGATCAACACGACCGGGACGAACCGCAACTCGACGATCTCGTTCACCAACCCCGCGCTGTATGGCCGCAATGTCGCGCTGAGCTTCAACGCGCAATACACGACCATCAAGCACAGCTATGCCAATTACGACCTGACCAACATCGGCCTGTCGCCGGCGATCACCTTCCCGGTCGGCCGCCTGAGCCGGCTGGAGCTGCGCTATTCCATCGCCCGCAAGGCGCTGACGAACATCGACACCACCGCCTCGACCATCATCAAGTCCGAGCGCAAGACCTCGACGCCAAGCGCGCTTGGCTACACCTACAGCTTCAACTCGAACCAGGATGGGCTGAGCCCGGACACGTTCTATCGCCTGCAGTTCGGGCAGGACCTCGCAGGCTTTGGCGGCTCGACGCGCTATGTCTCGACCACCGCGCTTGCCTCGGCCGAGACGAAGCTTGCCCGGCAGGCCGTCACCCTGCGCGCGACGCTGGAAGGCGGCGTGATGACGCCGCTTGGCGGGCAGGACAATTCGGTCGCCGACCGCTATTTCCTGAACGACAAGATCATCGGGTTCTCGCCCAACGGGGTCGGTCCGCGTGACCTGACGGTGCCCGGACAGGACGCGCTTGGCGGCAACTATTACGCGGCCGCGCGGTTCGAGGCGGCCTTCCCGCTGGGGCTTCCGGCCAACTACGGGATCAGCGGCGGCGTCTTCTTCAACATGGGTTCGGTCTGGGGTCTGAAGAACACCTATGGCGTGAACGTGGATGACAGCTTCCATCTTCGCTCGGCCATCGGCTTCACGATCTACTGGGATACGGCGATCGGGCCGCTGCGCTTCGATTTCTCGCGCCCGGTCCAGAAGATGAGCTACGACAGGGTGCAGAACTTCAACTTCTCGATCGCCACGCGGTTCTGATGCGGGCCCGGGCCTTGGCAGCGCTGATCGCGGTCGGGGCAGGGGCCCTGCCCGCGGTGGCGCAGGTGACGACGCCCGCGCCCACCGTCCCGCCCGCGTCAAGCGCGCCCAAGGCCCTGTCGGCGCCCAGGGATGTCACCATCCCCAGCCCGATCCTGACCATCGACATCGACAAGCTCTTTGCCGAATCCGCCTATGGCAAGCGGATCGAGCAGGTCTATGCCGACAAGGCAAAGGCGCTGGCGGCCGAGAACCGCAGGATCGAGGCGCAGCTGTCGCAAGAAGAAAAGGACCTGACCGCCAAGCGCGCGACGCTGTCGCCCGAGGATTTTCGCAAGCTCGCCGATGCCTTCGACGCCAAGGTGCAGGCGATCCGCACGGCGCGCGAGACCAAGACCCGCGAGCTTGAAGACGCGCGCCAGTCCGAGCGGGACAAGTTCCTGCAACGGGTGGTGCCGATCCTCGGTTCTGTCATGCGGGAACTTGGGGCGGTGGCGATCCTGAACCGGCAGACGGTCTTTCTGTCCTATCACGGCATCGACGTGACGGACCGTGCGATCCGCGCGATCGATGCAAAGATCGGGGATGGATCGAAGCCGGCTGCGACGCCTGAGACGCCGGGCGACACGACGGGCGGCGGCACGACTGCGCCCCAGGGTGGGCAAAAGGCGGCACCTGTGCCGCAACCGGCGGGCAATACGGGAAATTAGCCCCGACCGCCTGCCGCGCCAACTTGCCAGCTTTGGGGCAAGTTGCTAGTCAGTCTGCGACCCGCCCAGTGAAGGAGACCAGCATGACGCAAGATTCCGCTACCGTGCCGACCGACGCCACGGGGGCCGTGCTGGAAGCCGATCACGCGCTCATCTGCCGGTGCATTCCGCACCGCTACCCGTTCCTGCTGATCGACAAGGTGCGCGACATCCGCCCCGGCATCTCGGCCTTGGGGATCAAGAACATCACCTTTAACGAACCGCAGTTTCAGGGCCATTTCCCCGGTGTGCCGATCATGCCGGGCGTCACCATCGTCGAGGCGATGGCGCAGACCTCGGCCGTTCTGGTGAGCCTGACGCTCGATCTGGTGGACAAGGACCCGCTGGTCTATTTCATGAACATCGATGGCTGCAAGTTCCGCCGCAAGGTGGTGCCCGGCGACGTGATGGAGATGCTGGTCACGGTGAAGCGCGGCGGCGGACGCGTGTGGAAATTCCTCGGCCAGACGACGGTTGACGGTGAACTGGCCTGCGAGGCCGAATTCACCGCGATGATCGACCTGCGGAAATCCTGACCCATGGGCGTTGATCCGAGCGCCCGCATTCATCCCTCGGCCGTGGTCGAGGCGGGGGCCAGCATCGGCCCCGGCTGCGTGATCGGGCCGTTTTCCATCGTCGGCCCCGAAGTGACGCTTGGCCCCGGGGTCGAGCTGAAATCCCATGCCGTCGTCACCGGCTGGACAGAGGTGGGCGAGGGCACCGTGATCTGGCCCTTCGCCTGCGTGGGCGAGGTGCCGCAGGACCTCAAGTTCAAGGGCGAACGCACGCGGCTTGTCGTGGGCAAGCGCAACCGTATCCGCGAGGGCGCAACGCTGAACACCGGGACCGAAGGCGGCGGCGGCGTCACCCGGATCGGCGACGACAACCTTCTGATGACCGGCGCCCATGTCGGCCATGACGCCCAGCTTGGCAGCCGGATCGTGCTGGCCAATCAGGTCGCCATCGCCGGACATTGCCTGATCGAGGACGACGTCATCATCGGCGGCCTGTCGGGCATACACCAGTTCGTCCGCGTCGGTCACGGCGCGATCATCGGCGCGATCACGATGGTGACGAACGACGTCATTCCCTTCGGCCTCGTGCAAGGTCCGCGCGGCGAGCTTGACGGGTTGAACCTCGTGGGCCTGAAGCGGCGCGGGGTCGAGCGGTCGGACATCACCGCGCTGCGGGCCGCCTACCAGATGCTCGCGCAGGGCGAGGGGGCTTTCCTCGACCGCGCCCGCCGTCTGGCCGACGAGACGGAAAGCACCTACGTGCGCGAAGTGACCGACTTCATCCTGTCGAACTCCGACCGTTCGTTCCTGACCCCGAAATGACCGCGCCGGTTGCCATCATCGCGGGAACGGGGGCCTTGCCCGCCCATCTTGCCACGGCCCTGGCCTCCGCGGGGCGCAGGGCGCTGGTCGCCGGGGTCGAAGGCTACACGGTCGAAGGCATCGCGCCGGATCTGTATTTCCGAGTCGAACGCCTTGCGCCCTTCCTGAAATCCCTTCTGGATCAAGGCGTTGAAGAGGTCGTCTTTGCCGGTGCCGTGCGCCGTCCCCGGCTTGATCCGTCGCTTTTCGACCCCGAGACGGCTGCGTTGGTGCCACGCATCCTGCCGATGCTGCAACAGGGCGACGACGGGCTTTTGCGCGCCGTGATCGCGCTTTTCGAGGATGCCGGGCTCCGGGTCGTGGGCGTCGCGGACGTGGCGCCCGACCTCGTGCCGGGTGCGGGCGTTCTGGGCGCCGTCGAGCCGACGCGGGCCGATCAGAAGGACGCCGCGCGGGGCGCAGAGATCCTCGCGGCGCTTGGGGCGCTCGATCTGGGGCAGGGGGTCGTGGTGGCGCAGGGGCTCTGCCTCGGCGTAGAGGCGCTGCCCGGCACGGATGCGCTGCTGCGCGGGGTGGCGGCGATGGAGCCGGCGCTGCGGCCCGATCCCGCGAAGGGGCGCGGCGTCTTCTGCAAGGCTCCGAAGCCCGGGCAGGACCGTCGCATCGACCTGCCGACGCTCGGGCCCCGCACGGTCGAGGCGGCCGCCGCCGCTGGCCTTGCCGGGATCGCCTTCGAGGCGGGCGGTGTCCTGATGCTCGACCGCGCCGCAATGATCGCCGAGGCCGACCGGCTGGGCCTGTTCCTCTGGGCGCGCGAGCCATGAAGCTGTTCCTCATCGCCGGAGAGCCTTCGGGCGACCGGTTGGGGGCCGCGCTGATGGCGGGGTTGAGGACGCTTGTGCCGGACGTCAGCTTTGCCGGCGTCGGCGGCCCGCTGATGGAGGCCGAGGGGCTGAGAAGCCTTTTCCCGATGGAAGAGCTATCCGTCATGGGGCTGGCCGAGGTGCTTCCGAAATACCGCGCCCTGCGGCGGCGCATGATCCAGACGGCCGAGGCGGTCGTGGCCGAAGATCCCGCCGCGCTGATCACCATCGACAGCCCGGATTTCTGCCTGCGCGTCGCCCATCGCGCCCGCGCCGAACGGCCGGGCCTCCGGACGATCCATTACGTCGCGCCCTCGGTCTGGGCGTGGCGGCCGGGAAGGGCGGCCAAGATGGCGAAGGTCATCGATCATGTGCTGGCGCTCTTGCCGTTCGAGCCGCCCTACATGGAAGCCGCGGGCATGACCTGCGATTTTGTCGGCCATCCCGTTGTGGGCGAGGCGCTCGCAAGCCCGGCCGAGGCCGCGGCCTTCCGGCAGGCGCAGGGCATTCCGACCGATGCGCCGCTGCTGCTGGTGCTGCCCGGATCGCGGCGCGGCGAGGTCGGTCGCCTTGGCCCGCGCTTCGGGGCGGCGCTGCGCGAGGTGATCGCGGCGCGCCCCGACATCCGGGTCGTTGTGCCGACGGTGCGGGGCGTGGCGGAGATGGTGACCGGGATGGTGAAGGACTGGCCGGGTCAGCCGGTCGTTCTTGCCGACGCGGCGGCCAAGCGCGCGGCGTTCCGCGCGGCGGACGGTGCACTCGCAGCCTCGGGGACGGTGTCGCTGGAGCTTGCGGCAAACCGTGTGCCGATGGTCGTGGCCTATGATTTCAACCCCGTGTCGCGCTTCATCATCTGGCGGCTGGCGAAGGTGAATACGGTCACGCTGGTGAACCTCGTGACCGACACGCGCACCGTGCCCGAGCTTCTGGGCCATGATTGCCGGCCGGAAAAGATCGCGCCCGAGGTGGTGAAGATCCTGCAACCGGGACCGGGGCGTGAGGCTCAACTGGCCGCGATGGACAGCTGCATGGACCGGCTCGGCCGCGGGGGAGAGCCGCCGGGGCTTCGTGCGGCGCGGTCTGTTCTGGGCAAGCTCACGGCCTAGCATCCGTAGCACGGGGGCACCCATTCGAGGCGTTCCGTTTATCGTATAATCAATATTATGTAATATATACCGATCAGCCGGAACGGGGATCTGCGAACGGCGTTGGTTGCGCTATCCCCTGCAATCCCTTGATCTCAAACGATGCAATCCCTTGATCTCAAACGATCGCCTCTTCCAGGAACGGCGTGTTGGTCATCAGGCGTTCCGCCCCGAGCGCCCCCAGATCAAGGCTTTGATACGCGCCGTGCAGGATCAACTCGGCAATGCCACGCCCCATGGCCGGTGATTGCTGAAGCCCGTGCCCCGAGAATCCGTTGAGCAGATACAGGTTCTCGAACCCTGGCCAACGGCCGACGACGGCGTTCTGGTCCAGCGTGTTGTAATCGTAATGGCCGACCCAGTAGCGTTGCACCTTCACCGCATCGAAGCCCGGCGCGCGCGCATAGACCAAGGGCCAGATGATCTCGTCGAACTGATCGGCATCCGGCGTGAAATCCTCGGGGTCCACGGCGGCGTCATCGTTCGGAACCGTGGCGATGATCCATTGGCCATGCTCGGGGCGCATGTAAAAGCCGGTATGGTCGATCAGAAGCGGGCCGTCGGGATGGCGCGCATTCGGCGCGTCGATCAGGAAAACCGTGCGTTTGCGGGGCTCTACAGGAAGATGCTCACCCAGCATCCGCATGACCTCGGCGCCGCGCGTGCCGGCTGCGTTGATCACGGCGCCCGCCGAGACCCGCCGCCCGGAGGCCAGTGTCACTCCGGTCACGCGCCCGGCCTGTTTTTCCAACCCCGTCACGCGGTCCTTCAAGAATTCGGCCCCCTGTGCACGAGCTGCGGCCCGGAACCCATTGAGAAGCCCCATGTTATCGAACCAGCCTTCGTCGCGTGGTCCGAATGCGCCCGCGGTCACGTCCTCGACCGAGAGCCAGGGAAACCGCGCGGTGATCTGTTCGGGCGTCAGCACCTCGGTCGCCGCCCCCTCGTCCCGCTGCATGGCGGCCAGACGCTCCAGCCGCGCGCGGCCGGATGCGTCTCCCGTCAGGAACAGGTAGCCGTTTTCCTTCAGCCCCAGCGACGCGATCCCGACGTCATGGCCAAGCGCCTGCTGAAAATCGCGGATAAAGGCCACGCCGAAGCGCGAGACGGCAACGTTCACCGGGTTGGAGAACTGCTGGCGCACCGAGGCGACGGACAGCGCCGTGGCCGAGCGCGCATAGGTCGGGTCCATCTCGACCACCAGCACCCGCAGGCCGGGCGAGAGCCGCGTCAGCCAATAGGCGGAGGACGCGCCCATGACCGCGCCCCCCACGATAACCACATCCCACGACTCAGTCATGCCTTCCTCCGAATTCCATGCCCACTTTGGTCGAATGCGGTTTCACGGCAAGGTGCCTCGACAAGAGGATGGACAAATGACAAAAATGTCCACAATTGGAAGTAGTGAGGAGCGGGATAAGACCCCATTAGAGGGGTGTCCCGGCTGCGTATTGGAGCAAACTTTATCGCTTATTGAATCAATGTTGGCTGCGGAGTCGGTGGAGGATCTCTGGCGGATTTTCACCGAGGCGATGGCCGAGACGGGTTTTCCGCGCGCAATCTATGGTTTCACGCGCGACGGCGTTGCGGATGCCCTGACGGACATGGGGCGGGTGCTGTTTCTTTCGAACCACGAACCGGCCTATCTCGAAGGCTTCATCGGCCGCGGCCTGTATCGCGACGCCCCCATGGTGCGGTGGGCGGCCGACAATGTCGGCGCCTCTTCCTGGCGTCACGTGGCCGAGGCCTATGCCGCGGGCGAACTGACGGAAGCCGAGCGCAAGGTGATCGACTTCAATCGCAAGATGGGGGTGAACGCGGGGTATTCGATCAGCTTCCGCGATGCCTCCACCCTGTCCAAGGGCGCCCTGGGCCTCGTGGGGGCCCCCGAGGCGACGCAGGACGAGATCGACGGGCTATGGGAGCGAGTCGGCCGCACGGTGTTGACGACGGCGACGGTTCTGCATCTGAGGATGTCGAGCTTCCCCCACCCCAAGACGACCGCGCTGACGCCCCGGCAGCGTGAGGCGCTCGAATGGGTGGCGCATGGCAAGACGACGCAAGATATCGCCTTGCTGATGGGCATTTCTGTCGCCATGGTTGAAAAGCATTTGCGCCTTGCACGCATAGCGTTGGACGTCGAAAAAACATCCCATGCGGTGGCAAAGGCGATCCGCCTCAACCAGATCTTCCTGCCGGGTTAACAAGGTAGGGAAATCCTGACTTTCCTCAAAGTCAACGTCGCGGCATGGTGCACACGTTGCGAGGGTATTGATTTAACTAGAAATTTCCACTGATCCATCCCGCGATTACGGGCCTGGACGGTGGGTCGCGCCGTCTTTCCAGTTGGTCGGTGCTGTATTTCGCATGGGACTTCCCCAAACGTCTTGCGCGAAACGGGGTGGTGCGGTTTGCCGCACCACCCTTTTTTACATCCGCCGGGAAAGGTCCGTGGGCGGCCCCTGCCCCATTGATCGCGCGCCCCAAAGGAAACGGGCGGGGCAAGCCGCGCCTGCCCCGCCCGTTCAAGGTCTTGCCGTCTGGTCCGAAGATCAGGCGCCGAGCGTCTTCGCGACTTCGGCGGCGAAATCCTCTTCCTTCTTCTCGACGCCTTCGCCAACGGCGAGACGGACGAAGCCGGTGACTTCGACGCCCGCTTCCTTCGCGGCCTGTTCGACGGTCACGTCGGGGTTGATGACGAAGGCCTGGCTCAGCAGCGTCACTTCGGAAAGGAACTTCTTCATCCGGCCCGGGATGATGTTGTTCTCGATCACCGCGTCGGGCTTCGGCTTGGCCGAGGACTTGTTCTCCTCATGCGCCTTCTGCGTCTGCACGGCCAGCTCGCGCTCGACCACGGCCGCGTCCAGCGTGGCTTCCGAAAGCGACAGCGGCGAGGTCGCGGCGATGTGCATCGCGATCTGCTTGCCGATTTCCTGCGCCTTGTCGGCCGGGCCCTTCAGCGCGACCAGAACGCCGATCTTGCCCATGCCTTCGGTCGCGGCCGAGTGCACGTAAGACACGATCGTGTCGCCTTCCAGCATCTGCATCCGGCGCAGGGTCATGTTCTCGCCGATGCGGGCGATCGCGTCGGTCAGCACGCCTTCCACGGTCTTGCCGTTGAGATGCGCGGCCTTCACGACCTCGACCGACTCGCCCACGTCCAGCGCCACGTTGGTGATGTCGCGCACGAGCGCCTGGAAATCCTCGTTCTTGGCAACGAAGTCGGTTTCCGAGTTCACTTCCAGCGCGACGCCGCGGCCGTCGGTGACGGCCACCGAAACCAGACCTTCCGCGGCGACGCGGTCGGCTTTCTTCGCGGCCTTCGCAAGGCCCTTGGTGCGCAGCCAGTCAACGGCGGCTTCCATGTTGCCGTCGGTCTCGGTCAGCGCCTTCTTGGCGTCCATCATGCCTGCGCCGGTGCTTTCGCGCAGTTCCTTCACCATCTGGGCGGTGATTGCCATTGCGGCTCTCCTCGATGTCTAAACATGTATTCGGGCGGGGCTTACCCCCGCCCGGTAACAGAACGGTAACGGGACGGGATCAGGCCTCGGCCTCTTCCTCGGCCGGAACCTCTTCCATCGCGCCGATATCGACGCCGGCGGCGCCGAGTTGGGCCGACATGCCTTCCAGCGCGGCACGGGCGGCCAGATCGCAGTAAAGGCTGATGGCGCGGGCGGCGTCGTCGTTGCCCGGGATGATGTAGTCAACGCCCTTGGGCGAGCAGTTGGTATCGACCACGGCCACGACCGGGATGCCGAGCTTCTGCGCCTCGAGGATGGCGAGGTCTTCCTTGCCCACGTCGATGATGAACAGCAGGTCCGGCAGGCCGCCCATTTCGCGGATGCCGCCGAGCGAAGCCTGAAGCTTGGCCTGCTCGCGTTCCATCCCGAGGCGTTCCTTCTTGGTCAGCCCTTCGGCGCCCGCGCCCAGAATTTCGTCGAGGTGCTTGAGGCGCTGGATCGACTTCGACACGGTCTGCCAGTTGGTCAGCGTGCCGCCCAGCCAGCGGTGGTTCATGTAGTATTGCGCGCATTTCTCGGCGGCTTCCGCCACCGGCTTCTGCGCCTGACGCTTGGTGCCGACGAAAAGAATGCGGCCGCCCTTGGCGACGGTGTCGTGCACGACCTGCAGCGCCGCGTCCAGCATCGGAACGGTCTGCGTCAGGTCAACGATGTGGATGCCGTTGCGCTCGCCGTAGATGAACTCGCCCATGCGGGGGTTCCAGCGTTGCGTCTGGTGGCCGTAGTGAACGCCAGCTTCAAGAAGCTGACGCATCGAGAAATCGGGAAGCGCCATGGTCTTTCCTTTCCGGTTTGCGCCGCAGCAAGGTGTCTCAGGGTTGCCCCCAACCGGCGGACCTGCGGGGATTTCTCCCCCGCAAGGCCCAAACCTTGCCTGTGAAGTGCCGCGCCTTTACCGCGCGGGCGGTCCTTTGGCAAGGCCCCGCCGCGCAAACGCGCGAAAAACCTCGCCCGGTTCGGCAAAAGGCGCCTCTTGCCAGCGTCGCGGCGCACGGGCACATCTGGCCCATGACAGATCGCATCGCAAGCCCCGACATCCTCTGCATCGGTTCGGTCCTGTGGGACATCATCGGCCGCGCGCCCTCGCACATGCGGGTGGGCTCCGACGTGCCGGGCCGGATCACGCGTCTGCCCGGCGGTGTGGCGATGAACATCGCGATGACGCTCGCGCGCTTCGGGCTGCGGCCGGCGCTGCTGACGGCGGTGGGCCGCGACGCAGAGGGCGACGAGCTGGTCGCGGCCTGCCATCCGCTGGGGCTGGTGACGGACTACATCTACCGATCCGACGACCTGCCGACCGACCGCTACATGGCGGTCGAGGGGGCGAACGGGCTGATCGCGGCGGTGGCCGATGCCCATTCGCTCGAGGCGGCGGGCGCGCGCATTCTGCGCCCGATGGCGGACGGCCGGCTTGGCGCGGCCGAGGCGCCCTGGCCGGGGCCGGTGGCGCTGGATGGCAACCTGACCGTGGCGCTGTTGTCCGAGATCGCGGAAAGCCCGCTGTTCGCTGCCGCCGATCTGCGCGTGGCGCCCGCCTCGCCCGGCAAGGCCGAACGGCTCCGCCCGCTGATCGGCCACCCGCGCGCGACGCTTTATGTGAACCTCGAAGAGGCGGGGCTTTTGTGCCAGACGCGTTTCGACACCGCGCCGCAGGCGGCCGAGGGGTTGCGCGCGCGCGGGGCGTCGCGCGTGCTGGTGACGGACGGGGGCCGGGCCTGCGCCGAGGGATCGGCGCGCGGGGTGCTGACGATGGCGCCGCCGCCGGTCATGGTGACGCGGGTCACCGGCGCGGGGGATACCTTCATGGCGGCCCATATCGTGGCCGAGATCCGGGGCGCGTCCCCGCATGAGGCGCTGGAGGCCGCGCTGCGGGCGGCGGCCGACTACGTCTCGGGCGAGGTCGGCTAGCCCCTTTCGCGCGCGCTGCCCTTGCACGCCGGCATCAGCCCTGAGATACCATCCGCAACCCGTGCCGGAGGCCCCATGCAGCTTGTTCTATCCCCCGAAGTCGTCGCCGCCCGCGCGGCCGGCAAACCCATCGTGGCGCTGGAATCGACGATCATCACCCATGGCATGCCGTGGCCGCAGAACGCCGAGACCGCCCGGCGGGTCGAGGCAGAGGTGCGGGCCGCTGGCGCCGTGCCGGCGACCATCGCGATCATCGCGGGCCGCATCCACGTCGGTCTGACCGAGGATCAACTGACCGCGCTCGCACAGGCGAAGGACGTGATGAAGCTTTCGCGCGCCGATCTGGCGGCCTGCCTCGCCATGGGGCGCACCGGCGCCACCACGGTCGCCGCGACGATGATCGTGGCGCGGCTTGCCGGCATCGAGGTCTTTGCCACCGGCGGGATCGGCGGGGTGCACCGCGGGGCGGAACTCAGCTTCGATATCTCGGCCGACCTGCGCGAATTGTCGGAAACGGCGGTGACGGTGGTTTCGGCGGGGGCGAAGGCGATCCTCGATCTGCCGAAGACGCTCGAGGTGCTGGAGACGCTGGGCGTCCCGGTGATCTGCGTCGGACAGGACGAGTTGCCCGCCTTCTGGTCGCGCGCCTCCGGCCTGCCCGCGCCGTTGCGCATGGACAGCGCAGGCGAGATCGCCGCGGCGCATGTCGCGCGCGGCGCGCTTGGCCTGCCCGGCGGCCAGCTGGTCGCCAACCCGATCCCCGCCGCGGACGAGATCCCGCGCGCCGAGCTTGCCCCCGTGATCGCGCAGGCGCTGGCCGAGGCCGAGGCGCAGGGCATCGCGGCCAAGGCGGTGACGCCCTTCCTGCTTCAGCGCATCTTCGAACTGACCGCGGGCAGATCGCTGGCGGCCAATATCGCGCTGGTGCTCAACAACGCCCGCCTCGGCGCCGCGATTGCCGCGGAAATCGCCGCCCGGCGCGCAGGCTGAGATTGCAGCCATGCGCGCGAATGCCTACCTTCCGCTGACTGAACCCCGAGGGCGCGATGAGTGACGAACCAGACCACCACCGGCGCGGCTTGCTGGCCCGACTGAGGGCCAATTTCCTGACCGGGCTGGTCGTCCTGCTGCCGATCTCGCTCACGGTCTATCTGATCTGGTCGGTCACCGGCTGGATCGACAGCTGGGTGCTGCCCTTCATCCCGTCGCCCTACCGGCCGGAGGTCCTGCTGCGCCATGTCTTCGGGCCGGGGGCTGCGGTCACGATCCGGGGCCTCGGTGTCCTGATCTTCCTTGTGTTCACCGTCGTGATCGGCTGGCTGGCCAAGGGGCTGATCGGCCGCACCCTGATCCGCCGGGCCGAGCGGCTGGTTGACCGGATGCCCGTCGTCCGGTCGATCTATAACGGGCTCAAGCAGATCGCCGAGACCGTCTTTGCCCAGTCCGAGAAAAGCTTCGAGCGGGCCTGCCTCGTCGAATATCCGCGCCGCGGGATCTGGGGCATCGGCTTCGTCTCGACCGCCGCGAAGGGCGAGATCGCCAGCCGCGTCCCGTCAGAGGAACAGATCCTGTCGGTCTTCCTGCCGACCACGCCGAACCCGACCTCGGGCTTTCTGCTCTATGTTCCCGCCTCCGAGGTCATCATCCTTGACATGACGGTGGAGGACGCGGCCAAGCTCATCATCTCGGCGGGCCTTGTCTATCCATCGCCCAAGGCGGTTGACGCGGCCGCGAAGGCGCTCAAGGCCAAGGCATGATCGCTGCCTGGATCACGGGCTTTGCCACCGGGCTGTCGCTGATCCTTGCGATCGGGGCGCAGAACGCCTTCGTGCTGCGGCAGGGGCTGTTGCGGGCGCATGTGCTGCCGCTGGTGCTCCTGTGCGCGCTGTCGGACGCCGTCCTGATCGCGGCGGGCGTCGTGGGCTTCGGCGCGGCGGTGCAGGCGGCCCCGGCCCTGCCCGCGATCTTCTCGACCCTTGGCGCGGCCTTCCTGACGGTGTACGGCGGCCTGCGCCTGCGGGCGGCGTGGAAGGCCGACGACGTGATCGAGATCGCCGGCAGGGATCGTGGCCTTTGGGCGACGCTTGCGGCGGGGGCGGCCTTCACCTGGCTGAACCCGCATGTCTATCTCGACACGCTGGGGCTGATCGGGGCCGTCTCGACCCGGTTCCACGGCTGGGAGATGAAGACCGCCTTCGGCATCGGCGCGGGCTCCGCCTCGTTCTTTTTCTTCTTCTCGCTGGGTTATGGCGCGCGGCTGCTGGCACCCGTGATGCAAAGCCGCCGGGCCTGGCAGGTGCTGGACGCGGTCATCGGCGTGACCATGTGGACGATTGCCGCAAGCCTGATCCGCAGCCTGCTGTAAGGGGGCCTTCAGCCCGGTCGCCGGCCCCCCGAAACGAAAGCGGCCGGGAACATGTCCCGGCCGCCCCGCAGTCTCGATCCCCCGCCTATCACATCGCCGTCCAGCCGCCATCGACCGAGATCGTCGTGCCGGTGATCTGCGCCGCGGCGTCCGAGCACAGGAAGGCGGCCGTTCCGCCGATTTCTTCCACCGTGGCGAATTCCTTCGACGGCTGGCGGTCCAGCATGACCTCGCGGATGACGGTGTCGCGGTCCATGTTGTGGGCCTTCATCTGGTCGGGGATCTGCGCCTCGACCAGCGGGGTCAGCACATAGCCCGGGCAGATCGCGTTGCAGGTGATCTTGTCGCGCGCGGTTTCCAGCGCGACCGTCTTCGTCAGACCGACCAGCCCGTGCTTGGCAGCGATATAGGCTGACTTGAAGGGCGAGGCGCGCAGACCATGGGCCGAGGCCACGTTGACGATCCGGCCCCAGCCCGCCTCGCGCATCCCCGGCACGGCGGCGGCGATGGTGTGGAAAGACGACGAGAGGTTGATCGCAAGGATCGCGTTCCACTTCTCGACCGGGAAGTCCTCGATCGGCGAGACATACTGGATGCCCGCGTTGTTCACGAGGATGTCGCAGCGGCCCGCCTTCTCGATCAGGGCGCGGCAGTCCTCGCCCTTGGACATGTCGGCCCGGATATAGCGCGCGGTCACGCCATGTTCGCTGGCCAGCGACTCGGCCAGCGTGTGATCCGAATCGCTGTCGGTGAAGGAGTTCAGGACCACGTTCGCCCCGGCAGCGGCCAGCGCACGGGCGATCCCGAGGCCGATGCCCGATGTGGACCCGGTGATGATGGCGGTCTTGCCTTTCAGCGTCATGACGTCTCCTTCGCAGGACTGTGAACAAGGAAGGCTGGCGCTTGCCAGCCCGGGGCTCCATAGCACGACTGCGGGCGAAGGTCTGCCCGTGCCGGCCGCACGGCAGGTCACAATGAGGGTAAAAAAAACGCCGGCGCGAGGCCGGCGTTCAGTTATTGAGGCAGGTTTCATACAGGCAAGAAACCTATCGAGCAGTAAGCCTTTTATACGCAGAACTGCCGCCCAAGGAAAGCTAGAAGTTTGAATTTCCTTGCAACCGCGGTTAGGCGTAGAGGTAAGAAAACAAGGCATCGAGGGATCGTTCGCGTGATGAGACAGTTTTTTTCCACCTGCCTGCGGCGAATTTCCCACACCCTCGGCGCGGCCGCGCTGACGGCTGCGGGGCTCGCCTTGGGCGGGCCTGCCGGGGCCGATCCGGGCATAGCTATGTATGGGGCCCCTGCCCTGCCACAGGGTTTTGTGTCCCTCCCCTATGCCAATCCCGACGCGCCCAAGGGCGGCACTTATGTCATGGGCGATGTCGGCAGCTTCGATTCGCTCAATCCCTTCATCCTGAAAGGCCGCGCGCCCTATTGGCTGGCGCCGCTGACGGTCGAGACGCTTCTGGGGCGCAGTTACGACGAACCCTTCACGCTTTACCCCCTGCTGGCCGAATCGGTGACGGTGCCGCCGGATCGGTCCTGGGTCGAATTCACGCTGAACCCCAAGGCGAAGTTCTCGGATGGCCAGCCGGTGACGGTGGCCGATGTGATCTGGTCCTTCCAGACGCTCGGCACGGTGGGCAACCCCCGCTACATCAACGCCTGGCGGCAGGTGTCGAAGGCCGAGCAGGTCGGCCCCGAGACGGTGCGCTTTACCTTCAACACGCCCGATCGGGAGCTTCCGCTGATCCTTGCGCTGCGCCCGGTGCTGGAAAAGGCCCAGTGGCAGGGCAAGGACTTCGCCTCCTCGACGCTGGACGTGCCGGTCGGCTCCGGACCTTACGTCGTGGACAAGTTCGAGCCGGGCCGCTTCATCAGCTTCAGGAAGAACCCCGACTGGTGGGGCAAGGACCTGCCCTTCAACCGCGGGCGCTGGAACTTCGACGAGATCCGCGACGAATATTACGCCGATGCCAACGTGATGTTCCAGGCCTTCAAGGCCGGGCTGATCGACACATGGCGCGAGCCGAACCCGGCGAAATGGGCCAATTCCTACGACTTCCCCGCCGTCACCTCGGGCAGGATCGTGAAGGCCGAGATTCCCGATCACCGTCCCTCGGGCATCAACGGGCTGGTGATGAACACCCGCAAGGCGATCTTTGCCGACTGGCGGGTGCGGCAGGCGCTGATCGACGCTTTCAACTTCGAGTTCATCAACAAGACGCTGAACGGTGGGGCAGAGCCGCGCATCGCCTCGTATTTCTCGAATTCGGAACTGGGGATGGCGACGGGGCCCGCCACGGGCAAGGTGCTGGCCGATCTGGAGCCGTTCAAGGACACGCTCTTGCCCGGCGCGATCTCGGGTTATGCGCTGCCGAAGTCCGACGGAACCGAGGCAAACCGCGCCAACCTTCGCGCGGCGGTGCATCTTCTGACCGAGGCCGGCTGGCAGGCCGGCGCGGATGGGGTGCTGCGCAACAAGAAGGGCGAGGCCTTCAGCTTCGAGATCCTGCTGCCGCAGGGCGCCTCGGACATGATGGCGGTGTCGCAGATCTACATCTCGGCGCTCAAGCGGCTGGGGATCGCGGCCCATGTGACGACGGTCGATTCCGCGCAATACGTGCAGCGCACCGAGAGTTACGACTTCGACATGACGCAGTATCGCGTTGCCCTGTCGCTGTCGCCGGGCAACGAGCAGCGGCTTTACTGGGGATCGTCGGGCGTGAAAGAGCCGGGGACGCGCAACTTCATGGGCGCGAACCAGCCCGCGATCGATGCGCTGATCGACAAGATCGTGTCGTCGAACTCGCATGAGGATTTCGTGGCAGCTGTCAGGGCGCTGGACCGGGCGCTGATGGCGGGGCGCTACGTGATCCCGGTGTGGTATTCCAACGTCTCGCGGCTCGCCTACAAGGCCGACCTGCACTATCCGAAGACGATCCCCGTTTACGGCGACTGGATCGGCTTCCTGCCCGACGTCTGGTGGATGGGGAAATGACCTGACGGCCGGGGGCGCCCCGTTATTTCGGACGACACGGCGCCCCCGGCCCCTACAGGCGCCCAAATCCTACAGAAGAGACGTGACCCACAGGATCGTCGCATCCTCTTCCGAGGTCGAGATCACGTTGTGCCCCATGCTGGCGTCGTAATAGGCGCTGTCGCCCCGGCGCATGTCCTGTGGCTCGTAGAATTCGGTGTAAAGCCGGATCGTGCCGGTGAGGACATAGAGGAATTCCTCGCCGTCGTGGCGCACCCAGCCGTCGAATTCCTCGACCGAGCGGGCACGGATGCGGGCGCGGTAGGGCAGCATCTGCTTCTTTGTCAGCGCCGCCGCCAGCAGCTCGTGTTCATAGGTCGCGGTGGCGTGGCCCTGCCCCTCGCCGGCCTTCGTCACCGCCATCCGCCCGTTCACCTGCGTCTTCGACGGCGGCGTGAAAAGCTGCGGCACCGAGATCGCAAGGCCCAACGCCAGCTTTTTCAGCGCGTCATAGGTGGGTGACATCTGCCCGTTCTCGATCTTCGAGAGCGTCGAGCGCGCGAGCCCCGCCTGCACCGCCGCCTGTTCCAGCGTCCAGCCGCGCGCCTTGCGCAGCTCGCGCACCCGGTTGCCAAGGTCGAGCGGTTGCGGCGTGACCTCGGCCCCGCTTTCGCGGGCGATGCGGATGATGGCGGTCGGATCGGGCTTTGTCATGGGCGTGAGATACGGCATGTCGCGGCCTGCTTGCAACAGGATGCGCGCGGGACTAGCGAAGGGGCATGGATGCGATCTTCGACGACGGCGCGCCGTCTCCCTGCCCCGAGCCGTTCAACCTGGCGGACTACGTTCTGGCCGGAGGCGCCGCGACGCCCGAAAAGATCGCGTTGCAGATCGTGCGCCCGACCGGGGCGGAACGCTGGAGCTATGCCCGCCTTTCGGCGGCGGTGCTGGGCACCGGCACCGGGCTTCTGTCCCTTGGGCTGATCCCCGGCGACCGGGTCCTGATGCGGCTGGGCAATACGGTGGACTTCCCCGTCGTCTTCCTTGGCGCCATCGCCGCCGGCCTGATCCCGGTGCCGACCTCGGCGCAACTGACGGCGGCAGAGGCGACGGTGCTGGCCCGGACCGTGGAGCCGAAGCTGATCGTGGCAGGGCCCGGCGTCGCCCTGCCGGAGGGCGACTGGCCGGTGCTTGATGCTGCCGCCGTGTCCGCCTTCCACGACCGGCCGCCCTGCCGGATCGACCGCGGCCCCTCCGACCGGCCGGCCTATATCGTCTTCACCTCGGGCAGTTCCGGGCGGCCGCGTGCGGTGGTGCATGCCCATCGCGCGATCTGGGCGCGGCGGATGATGTGGGCGGGCTGGTATGGCCTGACCGCCGCCGACCGGCTGCTGCATGCGGGCGCGTTCAACTGGACCTATACGCTGGGCACCGGCCTGATGGACCCATGGGCCGCGGGGGCCACGGCGCTGATCCCGGGGGCGGGCGTCGAGGCGCAGGCGCTCGGGCTGCTGCTCAAGCGCTTCGATGCGACGATTTTCGCTGCCGCGCCAGGCGTTTACCGGCAAATGTTGAAGTCCGGCGCGCGGCTCGATCTGCCCAGGCTGCGCCATGGTCTGTCGGCGGGCGAGAAGTTGCCCGACACCACCCGCGCGGCATGGGAGGCCGCGACAGGCCGCCCGGTGCACGAGGCGCTCGGGATGTCCGAATGCTCCACCTTCGTCTCGGCGAGCCCCCACCGGCCCGCGCCGCCGGGGGCCACGGGGTATCCGCAGCCGGGCCGCAGGCTTGCCGTTCTGGAGGACGCGGGCGCCCCCGTGCCGCGCGGTCTGCCCGGGATGCTGGCGATCTCGAACCGCGATCCGGGCCTTTTCCTTGGCTACCTTGCTCCCGAAGCCGAAACAAAAGACCGCTTCCACGGCGAATGGTTCCTCACCGGCGACATTGTTCGCATGGCCGAGGATGGCGCCGTCACCTATCTCGGGCGCAGCGACGACATGATGAATGCGGGCGGCTACCGCGTCTCGCCGCTCGAAGTCGAGACCGCCATGGCCGCCCATCCCGCCATCACCGACTGCGTGGCGGTGGAGCTTCGGGTGAAGGCGGACGCCTCGATCATCGCGCTGGCCTACACCGGAGACGATGTGTCCGAGGCCGAGCTGGAAGCCTTTGCCGCCACCCGCCTTGCGCGCTACAAACAGCCAAGGCTCTGGCGGCGGGTGGACAGTCTGCCGCGCGGGGCCAATGGTAAGCTGTCGCGGCGGGCGCTGCGGCAGAGTTTGGGGGACACCAGTGATCCGGCTTGATATCTTCTCCGACCCGGTCTGCCCGTGGTGCTACATCGGCAAGACCTACCTCGACCGCGCGCTGGAACGCGCAGGCGATCACCCCTTCGCGGTGGAATGGCATCCCTTTCAGCTTAACCCGGACATGCCGCCGGGCGGGATGGACCGGGCCGAATACCTCGCGATGAAATTCGGCGGACGCGAGCGCGCGGCCGAGATCTATGACCGCATCGAACAGGCCGCCCGGCAAGCCGGGATCGAGATCGACTTCGCCCGCATTCCCCGCATCCCGAACACGCTCGACGCCCATCGCCTGATCCATTGGGCCGGGCTGGAGGGGCGCCAGACGCCGGTGGTGGCGGCGCTTTTCCGTGCCTACTGGCGCGAGGGGCGTGACATCGGGGATGCCGCGGTTCTGGCCGATCTGGCCGAGGCGCAGGGCATGGACCGCGCCATGGTCGCCCGGCTTCTGGACAGCGACGCAGACCGCGCCGACATCCAAGCCCGCGACGCCCATGCCCGGCAAAGGGGCGTGAACGCGGTGCCCACCTTCCTGATCGACAACCGCTATGCCGTGCCGGGCGCGCAGCCCTCGGAAACCTGGGATCAGGTGATCGCCGAGCTTGCGCAGCAGTCCGGGGCCGGCTGATCCCGGGATTTTCATTTCCCATCAACACAATCGGCCTTATACAGCCAGAAGACGTTGCCGCGGCCCATCGCCCGCCCCCGGTGACGGTCAGGAGTGGAAGGCCGGATGCGGTTCATCATCAGCACGGTGCTTGGCCTTGTCTTCGTCGTCGTCATGGTGGCGACGACCTTCTTCCACTATGTCGAAGGCTGGGCCTGGATCGACGCCTATTACTTTACCGTCGTCACGCTTTCGACGGTGGGCTACGGCGACATGACCCCCCATACCGACATCGGCAAGATCGGGGCCACGATCCTGATCTTCGTGGGCCTTGGCGTTTTTGCACTGGCGGTCCAGCAGATCGGCCTATACGTCTCGCGTCAGGTGAACGAAGACGAATGACAGGGGTTCAGCGGACGGCCCCGTGACGGGACCAGATGCCGAAACGCCCCATGCCCCAGACCGAATTCATCGCCATGATGGCGATGCTGTTCGCAATCGTGTCCTTTTCCATCGACGGCATGCTGCCCGCCCTGCCCCGGATCGCGGCGGAGCTCACACCCGGTGACGTGAACCGGGCCCAGCTTGTCGTGACCTCCTTCGTCCTTGGCATGGGCATCGGGACGCTGTTCGCGGGGCCGATCTCGGACACGGTGGGACGCAAGCCCGCGATCCTGGGCGGGGTGGCGATCTATGCGCTAAGCGCGGCGGCCGCGGCGATGGCGCCGAGCCTTGGCATCCTGCTGGCCGCGCGGGTGCTTCAGGGCCTCGGCTCGGCCGGGCCGCGCATCGTGACGCTGGCGATGGTGCGCGATCTGCATGCGGGGCGCCAGATGGCGCGGATCGTGTCCTTTGCGATGATGATCTTCACGTTGGTGCCCGCCGTGGCACCGTCCGTCGGCACGCTCATCATCGCGGCCTTCGGCTGGCGCGGGATCTTCGGCGCGCTGATCCTGTTTTCCTGCATCGCCGCCGCGTGGATGACCAGCCGCCAGCCCGAGACGTTGCCGCGGGAACGCCGCCGCCCGCTGCGCCTTGCGCCCCTTCTCGATGCCGCGCGCGAGGTGGTCTCGCATCGCACGGTGATGACCGCCATCGCCACGCAGACGCTGGTCTATGGCGCGCTCTTCGCCTCGCTTTCGTCCGAACAGCAGATCTTCGACATCACCTATCACCGGGGCGAAAGCTTTCCGTTGTGGTTTGCGGCCATCGCCCTGACGGCGGGGGCGGCCAGCCTGCTGAACGCGACGCTGGTGGTGCGGCTCGGGATGCGGCGATTGACCACGGTCGCGCTTGGCGCGCAGACGGTCTTTTCGGTCCTCATGCTGATGCTGACGGCCGGCAACCTGATGCCGGCATGGCTCGACTTTCCGGCCTATCTCCTTTGGACCACGGGCATCTTCTTCATGACCAGCCTGACGCTGGGCAACCTGAATGCGCTGGCGCTGGAGCCTTTGGGCCATATCGCGGGCATGGCCGCCTCTGTCAGCGGGGCGCTGGCGACCGTCCTTGCGGTGTTGATCGCGGCCCCGGTGGGGCTTGCCTTCGACGGGACGGCGGTGCCGTTGATGGCGGCGATCTCGGGGCTTTGCGGGCTGGGCCTCCTGCTGATGAAGACCCTGCCCCGCCACGCCTGACCTTAGGCCGTCTTTTTCGCCTTTTCGGCCTGAACGACCTTTTCGGCCAGATCGCGCGCGATGCCGAAGGCGCCCTTGATCCGGTCGCCCTCGGTCGGGAAGACCTGCGCCACCACGATCCGGTTGTCCTTCACGCGCGCATTGCCGCCCTGCGCCTGCAGGAATTCCACAAGGCCCGCGGGATTGGCGAACTTGTCGTTGTGGAACTGCACCGTCGCGCCCTTTGGCCCCACATCAAGCCGCGAGATTCCGGCCCGCTTGCACATCGCCTTGACCCGGACGACCAGCAGGAGCGTGTTCACCTCCTTGGGCAGCGGGCCGAAGCGGTCGATGAGTTCGGCGGCAAACCCCTCAAGCTCCACCTTCGTGGTCAGGCCCGAAAGCCGGCGGTAAAGCCCAAGCCGGATGTCGAGGTCGGGGATATAGGGTTCCGGGATCAGCACCGGCACGCCAAGATTGATCTGCGGCGCCCATTGGTCGTCGGCGGGCATTCCCTGCAACTCGCCCGACTTGATCCGGGCGATGGTCTCTTCCAGCATGTGCTGGTAAAGTTCGTATCCGACCTCGTTGATATGACCGGATTGTTCCTCGCCAAGGATGTTGCCCGCCCCGCGCAGGTCGAGGTCCTGACTGGCCAGCGTGAAGCCCGCGCCAAGGCTGTCGAGACTGCCCAGAAGCCTGAGACGCTTCACCGCCTGATCGGTCAGCGGCGCGCGCGGCTTGGTGGTGAGGTAGCAATAGGCCCGCGTCTTCGACCGGCCAACGCGTCCCCTAATCTGGTAAAGCTGCGCAAGGCCGAACATGTCGGCGCGGTGCACGATCATCGTGTTCGCCGTCGGAATGTCGAGGCCCGATTCCACGATGGTCGTGGCCAGCAGCACATCGTATTTGCCGTCGTAGAAGGCGTTCATCCGGTCGTCCAGATCGCCCGCCGCCAGTTGTCCATGCGCGGTGATGAAGGTGACTTCGGGGACCTGCTCGCGCAGGAATTCCTCCATGTCGGCCAGATCCTTGATCCGGGGCACGACGAAGAAGGACTGCCCGCCGCGGTAATGCTCGCGCAGCAGCGCCTCGCGGATCGTCACCGTGTCGAATTCGCTAACATAGGTGCGGATCGCCAGCCGGTCCACGGGCGGCGTGCCGATGATCGACAGGTCCCGCACCCCCGTCAACGACAGTTGCAGCGTGCGCGGGATCGGCGTTGCGGTCAGCGTCAGGACGTGAACGTCCGTTCGCATTTCCTTCAGCCGTTCCTTGTGGGTGACGCCGAAATGCTGTTCCTCGTCGATCACCAAAAGGCCGAGGTTCTTGAACTTCACCCCCTTGGCCAGCAGCGCATGGGTGCCCACGCAGATATCGACGGTGCCGTCGGCCAGTCCCGCCCGCGTCGCCGCCGCCTCTTTCGCGCTGACAAAGCGCGAGAGCGGGCGGACGTTGATCGGAAAGCCCCGGAAACGTTCGGCAAAGCCCTTGTAATGCTGACGCGCGAGCAGCGTCGTGGGGGCGATCACCGCGACCTGTGTGCCCGACATGGCGGCGACGAAGGCCGCGCGCATCGCCACCTCGGTCTTGCCGAAGCCCACATCGCCCACCACCAGCCGGTCCATCGGGATGCCGCGTTCCAGATCGCCCAGCACGTCCTCGATGGCGGACAACTGGTCGTCGGTCTCCTGATAGGGGAAGCGGGCGGCGAAGGCCTCCCAGATCTGATGCGGCGCCTCGAGAATGGGTGCGTGGCGAAGCTGCCGTTCGGCCGCGATGCGGATCAGCCGGTCGGCGATCTCGCGGATGCGTTCCTTCAGCCGCGCCTTCTTGGCCTGCCACGCGCCGCCGCCCAGACGGTCCAGCAGCCCCTCTTCATGGCCGTAGCGCGACAGTAGCTCGATATTCTCGACCGGCAGGTAAAGCCGCGCGCCCTCGGCATATTCCAGCGCGATGCATTCATGGGGCGCGCCAAGCGCGGTGATCGTCTCGAGCCCCTTGTAGCGGCCCACGCCATGTTCGACGTGCACGACCAGATCGCCCGGCGAGAGCGACTGAGCTTCGGTCAGGAAGTTATCGGCTTTCTTGCGTTTTTTCTGACCGCGGATCAGCCGGTCGCCCAGCACGTCCTGCTCGGATATCACCGTGATCCCCGGCGCCTCGAACCCGTGATCCAGCGGCCAGATCGCCAGGAACAGCCCGCCCTTGCCTTCGGGCACGTCGCGGATGTCGGAGATCGGGGTTGCACCCGCGACGCCCTGATCCTCCATCAGCCCCTTGACGCGTTCGCGCGCGCCTTCGGAATAGCTGGTCACGACGATCTGGCCGGTCCGGCGCCTGTCCTTGAGATGATCCGCCAAAGCCCCGAAAAGGCTGACATTCTCAAGCTGGCGTTCCGGCGCGAAATTGCGCCCGATCCGCCCGCCCATGTCCAGAACGCCCGGCCCCGTGCCCTGCGGCAGCGGATTGAGCTGGATCACGCGCAGGGGCGCGGTCGCCGTCTCCCATGCGGCATCGTCAAGATAGAGAAGGCCCGGCGGACAGGGTTTGTAAACGCTGTCGAGCCGCCCCTTGGCGGTCATCGCCTCGCGGCGCGTGTCATATTGATCGGCGATGCTTTCCCACCGCGACAGCCGTGCGGGCGTCACCTGATCGTCGAGCAGGACCGAGGCACCGGGCAGGTAGTCGAACAGCGTCTCGAGCCGGTCATGGAAGAAGGGCAGCCAATGCTCCATCCCCTGATGCTTGCGCCCCGCGCTGACCGCCTCGTAAAGCGGATCGTCCGTCCCGGCCGCGCCGAATTCCAGCCGGTAGTTCTGGCGAAAGCGGGTGATCCCGGCCTCGTCCAGGATCACCTCGGACACCGGGGCAAGATCGACCGATGTCAGCTTCTCGATGGTGCGCTGTGTCGCGGGGTCGAAGCGGCGCGCGCCGTCCAGCACGTCGCCGAAAAGATCAAGCCGCACCGGTCCGCCCTCGCCCGGCGGGAAGATGTCGATGATGCCCCCGCGCACGGCGTAATCGCCCGGCTCGGAGACGGTGGAGGTCTGGGAAAACCCCATCCGCACCAGAAAGTCGCGCAGCGCGGGTTCGTTCACGCGCCCGCCCACGCGCGCCGAGAAGGACGCCGCCCGCAGCACCTCGCGCGCCGGAAGCCGCTGGGTGGCCGCATTCAGCGTGGTCAGCAGCACGAAGGGCCCCGGCACGCCCGCCGCGAGCGCCGCCAGCGTCGCCATCCGCGCGGCCGAGACATCCGGGTTGGGCGAGACGCGGTCATAGGGCAGACAGTCCCAGGCCGGCAAGGTGAGCACCACCGCCTCGGGCGCAAAGAAGGCCAGCGCCGCGCGCATCGCCTCCATCCGCTTGTCGTCGCGGGCGATGTGGATGACTGGCTTGCCCGTCTTCTCCATCTCGCGGGCGAGAAGGCGGCCGTCAAAGCCCTCGGGCGCGCCGCCCATCGTGATCCGCGTCGTGTCAGTCATGGCGCTCACCTAACCGGACCTGCCCCGGTGTCAATGGTGGAAGATGGCAAGCCGAAGGTTCTGATACATGCCCCAGAGCGCGGTCACGAAAATCGCCGCCAGACCGATCACCTGCGTCGTGAAGCGGTGCACGTAAAGGCGGCGGTGCAGCGCGTCGCCCTGCCCCTCTCCGGCGGCGATCCGGCGCGCGCTGGCCATCGACAGCCACCACACGAGGCTCAGCGGCGTGAACAGCAGAAAGATCGCCTGCGAGAATTCGTTGTCATACCAGAAGCCCATGAAGACGCAGGTGGACAGGATGAAGAACAGGGCCGCCACCAGCCATGGCCCGGCGCGGTCCGCGATATACAGGCGGCGGTCCACGTTGATGCGGGTGATCTCCTCCAGATCCTGTTGCGCCTTGCCGCCCATGCGGCGTGCGCGCAGCACCATGTCATAGGGCACGCCCAGCACCCAGTGGCTGGCCATCGACCAAGTCACCGCAAGGACGATCCAGAACCAGAGGTTGGAAAAACTGCGCAGGTCCAGAAGCTGGAACAGGGAAAGGGGTTGATGCAAGGGTCGGGGCCTTCCTGATCTCGTGACGCGCGCAACCGGACGGGCGCGGCATCCATGCCCTTGAGATACGGCGAAATCCGTGCAACGCAAGAAGGAACGTCTTCAGACCGGATTTCGCCATGCGCCCGACCCTTGCCCCGTTTCCCGCCACCCGCCTTCGCCGCAACCGCGCAAGCGCCGCGCTGCGCGACCTCACGCAGGAGAACCGGCTGACGGTGAAGGACCTGATCTGGCCGGTCTTCGTGCGCGAGGGCGCGGGCGTGGAAGAGCCCGTCGCCTCGATGCCCGGCGTGAACCGGCTGTCGGTGGACCGCGTGGTGAAGGCCGCGGAAGGCGCCGCACGGCTTGGCATTCCCGCGATCTGCATCTTCCCCTACACCTCGATGGAGGCGCGCACCGAAAGCTGCGAGATGGCGTGGAGCCCCGACAACATCTCGAACCGGGCGATCCGCGCGATCAAGGCGGCGGTGCCCGAGATCGCGGTGATGACGGATATCGCGCTCGATCCTTACAACATCAACGGCCATGACGGTTACGTCCGCGATGGCGAGATCGTGAACGACGAAACCGTCGAGGCGCTGGTCAAGATGGCGCTGGCGCAGGCCGAGGCGGGCGCGGATATCCTTGGGCCTTCGGACATGATGGATGGCCGCATCGGTGCGATCCGGCAGGCGCTCGAGGCGGCGGGGCATCAGAAGGTGACGATCCTGTCCTATGCGGCGAAATATGCCAGCGCCTTCTACGGCCCGTTCCGCGACGCGGTGGGCGCCTCGGCGGCGCTGAAGGGCGACAAGAAGACCTACCAGATGAACCCCGGCAATTCCGACGAGGCGCTGCGTCTGGTCGAACGCGATCTGGCCGAGGGGGCCGACATGGTCATGGTGAAGCCGGGGATGCCCTATCTCGACATCTGCCGCAGGGTCAAGGAGGCCTTCGGCGTGCCGACCTTCGCCTATCAGGTGTCGGGCGAATACGCGATGATCCGGGCGGCCGCGCAGAACGGCTGGATCGACGGCGAGAAGGTGATGATGGAAAGCCTTCTGGGCTTCAAGCGCGCGGGCTGCGACGGCATCCTGACCTATTTCGCGCCCGAGGCGGCTGCAAAGCTGGCCAACGGGGCCTATTGAGGGGGCACGCAAGGCTCCGCCGATCCGATCTCTGCGGATGACAGCGGGATGCAAAACCACTATCCTTCGTGCATCGGCCTTGGCCGGACGCAATATCAGGCAATAATTCGGGGCAGTCAGACATGAGCAACCGATCGACCCTTCTGACGCGGCGGGGCTTCATTGCCGCAACCGGCGCCACGGCCACGCTGGCGGCCTGCGGCAACGGCGTGGGCGGGAACGGCGCCGCCGTCATCGACGCGCGGGTGGACGCGACGGTAAGCTTCCTTCACAGCCATTTTCCGGGCACCGACGAGCTGACGCGCAAGGCGCAGGGCGTCCTTTACATGCCGCTCATCACCGAAGCGGGCCTGTTCGTGGGCGGGGCCTACGGGCGCGGCGCGCTGCGCATCAACGGGGTGACGGTCGATTACTATTCGGCGACCAAGGCGTCGTTCGGCCTTCAGATCGGCGCGCAGCAATATGCGCATGTGCTGTTCTTCATGACGCAGCCCGCGCTTCAGGACTTCCGCAGCTCCAGCGGGTGGACGGCCGGGGCGAACCTGACTTACGCCTTTTCCGACAAGGGCGGCAATGCGGGCATCTCGACCGCGACCGAGACCGCGCCGGTCATCGCGCTGGTCTTCGGTCAGGCGGGGCTGATCGCGGGCGCCTCGCTCGGCGGCACGAAATACACCCGGATCATTCCGTAATCGGGCCATCGGCCCAAGGAAAACCGGGGGCGCAGGGCCCCCGGCTTTTGTCAGCTCAGCCGCCGCAGACGTTCGATCAGGGCAGAGGTGTCCCAGCGGTTGCCGCCCATCGCCTGCACGTCCTTGTAGAACTGGTCCACCAGCGCGGTGACAGGCAGCGGCGCGCCGATCTCGTCGGCGGTCTCGAGGCAGATGCCAAGATCCTTGCGCATCCAGTCCACCGCGAAGCCATGGTCGAACTTGCCGTCCAGCATCGTCGCATGACGGTTGGCCATCTGCCACGACCCGGCCGCCCCCTGGCTGATGACCTCGACCACCGCCTTGCCGTCAAGCCCCGCCTTCTCGCCAAAGCGCAGCGCCTCGGACAGGCCCTGCACAAGGCCCGCGATGCAGATCTGGTTCATCATCTTCGCCATCTGGCCCGCGCCGCTTTCGCCGATGCGGCGGCAGATGCGGGAATAGGCGGCAATGATCGGCTCGGCGCGGGCATAGTCGCCCTCGGTCCCGCCGCACATCACCGACAGCACGCCGTTTTCCGCCCCCGCCTGTCCGCCCGAGATCGGCGCATCGACGAAGCCAAGGCCCTGCCCCGCCGCGACCGCCGACAACTCCCGCGTCACGCGGGCCGAGACGGTGGTGTGATCGACGAAGACCGCGCCCTTTGCCATGCCCGCAAAGGCCCCCGTCTCGCCAAGGCAGACGCTGCGCAGATCGTCGTCATTGCCGACACAGGCCATCACGAATTGGGCACCGGCCGCGGCTTCGGCGGGCGTCGCGGCCGAACGGCCACCGTGCTTGCCAACCCAGTCCGAGGCCTTGGTGCAACTGCGATTATAAACCGTGACCTCGTGACCGGCCTTCACCAGATGGCCCGCCATGGGAAACCCCATCACGCCCAATCCGAGAAACGCAACCTTCGCCATGTCTTCCCCCCTGTTCTCGTTTCCGCTAAGTCCAGCCCTAACTAACCGCTCTGCGCAAGCCGTCAAGCCGAGGCCCTGATGCTCACCCTGATCCGCTGGTTCATCCGCATCGTGGCGGGCCTTCTGGTCCTGTCGTTGCTGGGCGCCGGGCTTGCCTATTACTTCCTGTCGCGCTCGCTGCCCGATTACAACGCCCATTACACGATCGCGGGCATTTCGGCCCCGGTGCAGATCGTGCGCAACAACGAGGACGTGCCCCATATCTTCGGCACGACCGACGCCGACAGCTATTTCGGGCTGGGCTTCGTCCATGCGCAGGACCGGCTGTGGCAGATGATGACGATGCGCCGCACGGTGCAGGGACGGCTGTCCGAGCTGTTCGGGCCGCGGACCGAGAAGATCGACGAGCTGATGCGGCGGCTGGATCTTTACGGGCTGGCGGTGAAGTCCTTCGCGGCGCAGGACGCCGAGACCAAGCGCGACCTCGAGGCCTATGCCGCGGGAGTCAACGCCTGGATCAAGATCGTCAACGAACGTTCGCTTGGGCGCGGGGCGCCCGAGTATTTCCTGTTTCCGCCCAAGATCGCCGTCTGGACGCCCGCGGATTCGATCGCGCTGGTGAAGCTCATGGCGCTGCAACTTTCCTCGCATCTCGAGGACGAGGTGCTGCGCGCGCGGCTGTCGCTGATCCTGCAACCGAACCAGGTGACCGACCTGCTGTCCACCGACACGCAGCCCGCGATCGCGGCGCTGCCGAAATACGGGTCCATCGCGCCGGGGGTGCAGCCCAGCTATGCCGGTCTCGACATCCCGCGCGACCCGCTGTCGCCGATCAAGGACCGCGCCTTCGCGGGCGCCTCGAACGCCTGGGCGGCGGCGCCCGCGCGGGCGGCGGGCGGCGGCTCGCTTCTGGCCAACGATCCCCACCTTGGCTTCACGGCCCCTTCGATCTGGTATCTGGCGCGGCTTCAGCTTTCCAGCGGAGGCGTGATCGGGGGAACGATCCCGGGCATTCCGGTCGTGCTGGTGGGGCGGTCGAAAAGCCTTGGCTGGGGCCTCACCACCTCGTATCTTGACGATCAGGATCTTCATATCGAGCGGCTGAACCCCAAGAACCCGAACGAATATCTCACGCCCGACGGCTGGAAGCCCTTCACCGAGCGGCAGTCGATCATCACGATCAAGGGCCAGCCGCCGAAGACGATCACCTTGCGCTGGACCGAGAACGGCCCCGTGCTGCCACCGTCGCTTTATAACCTGGGCGAGATCACGCCCCCCGGCTATGTGATGTCGCTGAGCTGGACGGCGCTGTCGCCCGATGACACCTCGATCACGGCGGCGATCCGGCTCAACCACGCGCAGACGATCTCTCAGGCGATCAAGGCCGGGCAGCTTTACGTGGCGCCCTCGCAGAACCTGATGCTGGCCGACAAGCACGGCATCGCGATGCAGGTGATCGGCCAGATGCCGAAGCGCGACGCCCGCAACACCACGCGCGGCGAGATGCCGAACCAGGGCTGGCTGCCGCAGAACCGCTGGCTGGGGATGCGACCCTATTCCGACAATCCCCAGTGGATCGACCCGCCCTCGGGCATCCTTGGCAATACCAACAACAAGATCGTGGACCGCCCCTTCCCCGACAATTTCAGCGCAAGCTGGGGCGATACCGAGCGCATCCAGCGCTGGCTGACGCTGATGAAAAGCCGCGACGTGCATACCCGCGAAAGCTTCATCGAGGCGCAGCTTGACACCGTCAGCCCGACCGCGCGCCGCCTGCTGCCGCTGATCGCAAGGAACCTGTGGTACAGCGGCGAGGCCGCGCCCAAGGGCACGCCGCTTGCCATGCGCCAGAAGGCGCTGCAACTTCTGGCGAACTGGAACGGCGACATGAACGAACACATGCCCGAGCCGCTGATCTATGCCGCCTGGATGCACTTCCTTCAGGACCGCATCATCCGCGACGAGCTGGGTCCGCTGGCCGACCAGTTCCGCCACCTGATGCCGGTCTTTATCGAACGCGTGTTCAGGAATATCGACGGCGCGGCCAAATGGTGCGACGTGGTGCAATCGACGCCGGTCGAGACCTGCGACGACATGGCGAAGCTGTCGCTGGATGACGCGCTGTTGTGGCTGCGCCAGCATTACGGGCCCAATATCGAAAGCTGGCAATGGGGCGACGCGCATCAGGCGGCGCAGAACAATCAGGTTCTGGGGCGTATTCCGGTGCTGCGCTACTTCGTCAACCTGCGCCAGCCGATCAGCGGGGGCGACAACACGCTCAACCGCGGTCAGAGCCTTGGGTCGGGCCCCGATCCCTACCTTGACGTGCACGGGCCGGGCTATCGCGGGGTCTATGATTTCGCCGATCCCGACAGTTCGGTCTTCATCATCTCGACCGGCGAATCCGGCCATCCCCTCAGCCGCTTCTACGACAACCTTGGCACGCTGTGGCGGCGGGGCGACTATATCCCGATGTCGCTCGATCCCGCCTTGGCAAAGGCCGCGGCGGTCGGGATCACGGTGCTGACGCCGGCCGGGGGCAAGGGCGGCTGACCGGTCGCCCGCCGCCGCCCCCGCGCATGGATATTTTGACCAGGATGAACGTCAGAGGTCGCGAAACCGCTTTTCCTGCCGCGCGGTCCAGTTGACGGTCAGGCGATAGCCGTCCTCGACCTGATCTTCGGCCGTCACGACGCCCTCTTCATGCAGCCAGGCGCGCCGGCGGCCGTCCGAGAACGGGAGTGTGAACACGCGTTCGCTTCGTTCCTCGTCAAGGTGGCTGTTGACCGCGTCCAGCAGGCCATCCAGCCCCTCGCCCGTCAGCGCCGAGGCGACGAAGATCGTTTCGCTGCGCGCGGCCTGCGCCTCGAGCGCGGCGCGCGCCTCGGGCGCGACGAGGTCGATCTTGTTCCAGACCTCGAGCTGCGGCACCTCGCGCCGCACGCCAAGGCTGGCGAGGATCGCGGCCACGTCCTCGGCCTGCGCCTCGGTCTCGGGGTGCGAGATGTCGCGGACATGCAGGATCAGGTCGGCCTCCAGCACCTCTTCCAGCGTGGCGCGGAAGGCTGCGACCAGTTGCGTCGGCAGGTCCGAGATGAAGCCCACCGTGTCCGACAGGATCACCTTGCGCCCCGCGGGCAGCACGACGCCCCGCATCGTCGGATCGAGCGTGGCAAAGAGCATGTCCTTGGCCAGCACCTCGGCCCCGGTCATCCGGTTGAAAAGCGTGGATTTCCCGGCGTTCGTGTAGCCCACCAGCGCCACCACCGGAAAGGGCACGCGGCGGCGCGCGGCGCGATGCAATTCGCGCGTCTTCACCACCTTTTCCAACTGTCGCCGCAGCCGGACCATCTGTTCGTCGATCGCGCGGCGGTCCGCCTCGATCTGCGTCTCGCCCGGTCCGCCGACGAAGCCGAAGCCGCCGCGCTGGCGTTCAAGGTGCGTCCAGGCCCGAACCAGCCGCGTGCGCTGATAGCTGAGCGCGGCAAGCTCGACCTGCAACACGCCCTCGCGCGTGCGGGCGCGGTCGGCGAAGATCTCGAGGATGAGGCCCGTCCGGTCGAGAACCTTGACGCCCCATTCCTTTTCAAGGTTGCGTTGCTGCACGGGCGTGACCGGCCCGTCGATCAGCACAAGGGCGACCTCGGCCGCCTTGAGCCGCCCCTTCAGCTCTTCAAGCTTGCCCGTCCCGAAGAGCGTTCCCGGCAGGATGCGCGGCAGTCGAACGACCTCTGCCCCCTCGACCGACAGGTTGGGAAGGGCCGCGGCAAGCGCCACGCCCTCGGCCAGCGCATGCTCGGCCGTCCGCTTCCGGTCTGCGGACTTCAGATCGGGATGCAGAACGAAGGCGCGGGTGATCGCGCTGTCAGTCATGTCCGTCGCGTTCGCGGGGCTCAGTCCTCGCCCTCGTAAAGGCTGATCGGCTGGCCCGGCATGATGGTGGAAATCGCATGCTTGTAAACAAGCTGGGATTGACCGTCGCGGCGCAGCAGGACGCAGAAATTGTCGAACCAGGTGATGACACCCTGAAGTTTGACCCCGTTGATCAGAAAGATCGTCACGGGGATCTTCGTCTTGCGAACGTGGTTAAGAAAAGCATCCTGCAAATTCTGTTTGTCGGCGGCCATGAATCTTGTGCCTTTATTCTTGTCATGCAGTGTCGGTGGCCGCTCCTCGTGGCGCACCGGGTGTCCCTTCACAAGTATGAATCGGGAACCGACAAGATTCCAGACCTAAAATCAGTTTGTTACCTTAGTCGTCGTCATCCTCGTCCGCGCCGGCCCGCCCGTGCAGGCCATTCCCCTTGCCCGAAGTCACCACGCCCAGCGATTTCAGCTTGCGGTGAAGCGCCGAGCGCTCCATGCCCACGAAGCTTGCCGTGCGGCTGATGTTGCCGCCAAACCGGTTGATCTGGGTGATCAGGTATTCCTTTTCGAACAGCTCGCGCGCCTCGCGCAGCGGCAGCGTCGCAAGCCCGCCCGACAGCACCACCCGCCCCTCGCCGTTCGGGCCCGCGCCGCCGCCCGGGATTTCGCGCGCCTCGATCGGGCCGCTGCCATCGCCAAGGATCAGCACCCGCTCGATCACGTTGCGCAACTGCCGCACGTTTCCGGGCCAGGGCATCGTCTGCAAGAGCGCCGTCGCCTCGTCCGACAGTTCGCGCGCGGGCAGGCCCTGCGTGGCGTTCAGAAGTTCGATGAAATGGCGTGCCAGATCGGGAATGTCGTCGCGGCGTTCGTCCAGCGCGGGCACGCTGATCGGAACGACGTTGAGACGGTCGTAAAGCTCCTGACGGAAGTTGCCGGCGGCGATCTCGGCCTTGAGGTTGCGCGTGGTGGACGAGATGACGCGCAGGTCCACCCGCACCTTGTCCGTCCCGCCCACCCGCGTGAACTGCTGTTCGACCAGCACGCGCAGGATCTTCGACTGCGTGCCAAGCGGCATGTCGCCCACCTCGTCGAAGTAGATGACGCCGCCATGTGCCTGTTCCAGAAGGCCTTTTTCAACACCGCGCTCGGCCGTTTCCCGGCCGAACAGAACCGCCTCCATGTGGTCGGGCTGGATCGCGGCAGAGGCGACGGTGACAAAGGGCGCCGCCGCGCGGTTCGACTGGGCATGGATGAAGCGCGCCGCGACCTCTTTGCCCGAGCCCGAAGGCCCCGTCAGCATCACCCGTCCGTTCGACTTCGTGACTTTCTCAAGTTGTGACCGCAAGGCTTTGAAAGCATTGGATGAACCGATCATCTCGGATGATCCGGCGTCGCGCCTGCGCAGGTCCGCGTTTTCACGCCGCAGCCGCGAGGTCTCCATCGCCCGGCTGACCACGACCATCAGCTGGTCGATGTTGAAGGGTTTCTCGATGAAATCATAGGCGCCCTGCTTGATCGCGGCGACGGCGATCTCGATGTTGCCGTGGCCCGAGATGATGACCACCGGCACGTCCGGGTTGTCGCGCTTGACCGTCTTGAGGATGTCGATCCCGTCCATCCGGCTGTCCTTGAGCCAGATGTCGAGGATCATCAGCGCCGGCGCCTCTTCGTTGATCGCTGCCATGCACTCGTCGGAATTTCCTGCAAGTCGCGTGACATAGCCCTCATCGCGCAGGATGTCCGAGATCAATTCCCGGATATCGCGTTCGTCGTCGACAATCAGGATGCTGCTCATTCTTCCGTCCCCGTTGGTCTGGTGTGCGCCGTGTCGGGTGTCCCCGGCGCGGGGGCCTGTGCCTTTGCGGCCCGGGCAATCCGGGCGGCCGGCGGCAGGCGAATTTCAGCCATGGCGCCCACCCGGGCGCCCTCGGCAAAGGGCGGCGCATCGACCAGCGCCAGCGTGCCGCCATGTTCCTCGATGATCTTCTTCACGATCGGCAGGCCGAGCCCCGTGCCCTTCGCGCGCGTCGTCACGTAGGGCTCGAAGAGACGCGACCGGTCTTCCGGCAGCCCGACCCCGTTGTCGGCGATCTGGATCACGACCGCGTCCGCTTCTTCGACCAGGGCCACGCGCACTTCAGGGCGATAGCCCTCCTCGGCGCCATGTTCGGCATAGCTTTCAATGGCTTCCCCGGCATTCTTCAACAGGTTTGTAAAGGCTTGGGACATCAGCGTCGCGTCAAGTTCCATCATCATCGGATGGTCGGGCAGCGCGGCGGTCAGCTGTGCGCCGTGCAGGGCATGTTCCTGAAGCACAACGGCGTCGCGCACAAGCCGCACAAGGTCATGCTCGGCACGCTCTGGCTCAGGCATCCGGGCAAAGCGCGAGAATTCATCAACGATGCGCCGCAAGTCATTGGTTTGCCGAATGATCACTTCGGTATATTGGTCCAGCGCCTCGGCCTCTTCGACGCTGACCTGATTGCGGAACTTGCGCCGGATGCGTTCGGCCGAAAGCTGGATCGGGGTCAGCGGGTTCTTGATCTCATGCGCGATGCGGCGCGCGACGTCGCCCCAGGCGGCCATGCGCTGCGCGCCGACAAGCTGGGTCACATCGTCGAAGGCGACGACGTAGCCTTCCAGCCGCCCGTCCTCGCCGCGCCGCATCGCCATCCGCACCAGCAGGCTTTCCAGCCGCCCCTTGCGGCTCACCTTGATCTCTTCCTGCACGACCGCCGAGGCGCCGCTGCGAAGCTTCTCGAACAGATGTTCCAGTTCCGGAGCCGCCGCGCCAAGATCGCGCCCGGTGTCGTGGCCGCCATCCAGCGCCAGCAGCCGCTGGGCCGAGCGGTTGATGAAGTCGATCCGCCCCTGCGCATCAAGCCCGATCACCCCGGCCGTCACCGAGGACAGCACCGAATCGAACAGCCGCCGCCGCGCCTCGCTCTGGCGGTGGTTATACATCAGCGCCTCGCGCTGGCCCTTGAGCTGCCGGGTCATCTGGTTGAAGATCCGCCCCAGCATCGCGATCTCGTCGTCGCCCTCTTCCTCGATCACCTGCACATCGAGATCGCCCGCGCCGACGCGCTGTGCCGCCCCCGCAAGCCGCCCCACCGGGCGCGACAGACGTTCGGCGAACCACAACCCCAGCCAGATCGCGCCAAGGATCAGGATCAGCGCGAAGGCAAGATACAGAAGGCCGAATTCGAACAGAAGCTTGCCCCGGCTGCGTTCAAGCTGCTGGTAAAGCCGAACCGTCTGCGTGGTTTCCCCCAGCAGGTTCAAGAGCTTGCCGTCCACATCGCGCGAGACGTAAAGATAGCGGTCCGGATAGGGCGTCAGCGCGACCAGCGCGCGCATCTCGTTGTCCTTGAAATCCGTAATGATGACCGTCTCGCCCTCGGCGGCCTTCTTCAGATCGGCCGGCTTGGGCGGGGTGTAGTTGAAAAGGTAGGACCGGTCGCCCCTTGCGCGGATCTCGGCCGTGCCGTCGATCACGAAGGCCGACCGCAGCCCGCGCTGGATCTGCGCCTGCCCTGCCATCAGAAGCTGACGCAACTGCCCGTCGTCCACGAAGAACTGCGTCTGCCTCGCGCGTTCGAGGAATCGTGCCAGCGTGTCGGCATCGGTCGTCAGGTCGCGCTTGTGTTCGCCCTGATAGGCCTCCGCCGCGGCGAGCGAACTGGCCACCACCTGCTGGACCCGGTTCGAGAACCACCCCTCGAGGCCGACGTTCACCGTCAGCACGGCGAAGGTGGCGACGAGGATGGTGGGAATCAGCGCGATCAGCACAAAGACCCCGGTCAGCCGCATGTGCAGCCGCGAGCCCGCCGACTTCGACCGTCGATCCGCGATCATCCGCGCGACGCGTGCGGCGACAAGCGCCGCGACGGTCAGCACGTAGATCAGGTCTCCCAGCAGAACGACCCGAAGCAGCGGAGAGGAGGCGAAATGCCCCAAAGGCCCGAAAACGAGATAGGTTCCAAGCGCAAGCAGCGGCGCCAGCGCCACCAGCATCAGCGTTGCGATGGTCTGGAACCGGCGCTGCCGCCGCAGCCTTGTGAGCCGCTCAAGGGTTCCTGATCGCATTGCGCGCTGCAAACTGCCCTCGCCGGGAAGGGCCGCCACCCTCCCCCAGATGTTGGTATCGCATTGGCGGCTGACACCTATATGCCACGCCGCTGTTGCGTTTTTACATCAACTTTCGGCGACGAGTCACGCGAATATCAAGGTCGGTGATCTTCTTGCGCAAGGTATTGCGATTGATGCCCAGAAGGTCGGCGCAGCGCGCCTGATTGCCCGCCGTCGCGTCCAGCGCGATCTCGATCAGGGGCATTTCGACTTCGCGCAGGACGCGCTGATAGACACCCGGGGGCGGCAGCGCGCCGCCGTGCAGGTCAAAGTAGCGCTTGAGGTGCCGCGCGACCGAGGCCGAGAGCTTTTCCGTCTCGCTGCCGCGCATCGGCTCCATCGTGGGCTGGCTGCCAAGCACGGATTCGACCTCCGTGCGGGTGATCTCTTCCTCGGGCGAGGTGACGACGAGCCGGCGCACGGTGTTTTCCAGTTGGCGCACGTTGCCGGGCCAGCTGTAGGCGCGCACCAGTTCCAACGCTTCGGGTGAGAAATGCCGCCGCGTGCCCAGCTCGCGGTCGCAGCGGGCAAGGAAATGGTCGGCCAGCAGCGGGATGTCGTCCACCCGTTCCCGCAGGCCGGGGACAGAGAGCGTCACGCCGCCCAGCCGGTAGAACAGGTCACGCCGGAAGGTGCCCGCCTCGATGCGCGAGGTCAGGTCCATCTGGCTCGTCGCCATGACGCGCGGGGCGTGGTCGCCCAGCGAGTCGAGCATCCGCACGATGCGCGCCTGCTGGTCGTCGTCGTAATCCGACACCTCGTCGAAGACGATCGATCCGCCCCGCGCCTTGGCCAGCACCGAGGACGGGCCGTCGATCCCGGCAAGATCGGTGCCCGACACCACCACGAAGGGCTGGCTGCGACGGTCGGAAAAGTCATGGATCGCCCGGGCGATGAGGGATTTGCCGGTCCCGGACTCGCCCGTGATCAGAACCGCCAGATCGGTGTTCATCACCCGCGCCACCAGCCGGTAGAGCGCCTGCATCTGCGCCGTGCGCCCCACCAGCGGCAGGTCCTCGCCCGCTTCGCGCGGGGCGTCGGGCTTGCGCGGCACCACGCGGCGCTTGGTTTCCAGCGCGCGGGCCGCGCGCTTCATCAGGTCGGGCAGATCGAAGGGCTTGGGCAGGTAGTCGTAGGCCTCGGCCTCGGCCGCCTGGATCGCCGTCATGATCGTGTTCTGCGCCGAGATCACGATGACCGGCAGGCCGGGCCGCTCCTTGGAAATCCGGGGCAGCGCCTCCAGCCCGTTGCCGTCGGGCATGACCACGTCCGAGATCACCAGATCGCCCTTGCCCTCCTCGACCCACCGCATCAGCGTCATCAGGCTCGAGGTCGCATGCACCTTGCAGCCCGCCCGCGTCAGCGCCTGCGTCAGAACCGTCCGGATCGTGCGGTCGTCGTCGGCGACCAGAACCGTGCCGTCCATCACTCTGCCTCCATGTTTCTGGGAACGACCGGCAGCGACACGCGGAAGACGGTGCGGCCGGGCACCGAGTCGACGGCGATCCAGCCGTCGTGATCGGTGATGATCTTTGATACCAGCGCAAGGCCAAGCCCGGTGCCGTTCTCGCGCCCCGAGACGAAGGGCTCGAACACATCGGCGGCGATCTCGGGCGGCAGGCCCGGGCCGTCGTCGATGATCTCGACCTGAAGCGGCAGGGCAAGCCGACGCCCGTCGCGGTGGCGCACCCGAAGCGACTGGTCGTAGAAGGTGTGGATGCGGATTGTTCCGCCCTTGTTTCCAGCCGCTTGGGCGGCGTTCTTCAGAAGGTTCAGGAAGACCTGCAACAACTGGTCCCCATCCGCCCAGGCGGACGGCAGCGACGGGTCGTAATCCTCGACGATCTGCATCTGCGCGGCAAAGCCCACCAGCGCCGATTTGCGCGCGCGGTCCAGCACGTCGTGGATATTGACCGCGCGGCGCTCGGGCGGGCGCAGGTTGCCGAACTGCTCGACCTGTTCGAGAAGCTTCACGATCCGCCGCGTCTCCTCGACGATCAGGTCGGTCAGTTCCCGGTCCTCGGCGGTCAGCCCCATCGACAGAAGCTGCGCCGCCCCGGAAATTCCCGCCAGCGGGTTCTTGATCTCGTGGGCCAGCATCTCGGCCATGCCGATGGCGGATTTCGCCGCCGATTTCACGTTCATTGCCCGGCCCAGACGGTCGGCGATATCGCGCGGCGAGATCAGCATCAGCAGCACGTCCGGCTGATCCGACATCGGCGCGATCTGCACGTTGCACTGCACCGTCGGGCGATCCCCGACGCTGACATCGACATCGTTCACGAACAGCGCGGCCTGATTGTCGCGCACCCGGGCGAAGGCTTCCGCAAGCGGCGCGTCGATCGCCAGCCGATCCAGCGCCAGGGCGCCCGTCAGCGACCGGGCCGATGCGTTGAAGAAGGTCTCGGCCGCCGGGTTCACGTGGCTGATGCGATTGTCGGGCGCGATCAGCACCGCCGGGATCGGCAGAGACGACCAGATGATGCCGGGCGCGGGATGGGTCATGCGGCGATCCTTTCACCCGAGCCAAAGACCGTCCGGATCAGCCTCGCCACCTGCCCCGGCGCCTCGGCCGTCAAAAGTTCGCGCCGTTCGGCAGCGTCAGCCCGAATCCCGTCGAGATACCAGCCAAGGTGCTTGCGCGCGACGCGAAGGCCCAGTTCGGCCCCGTAGAAGGACAGGAGGGCCGCGTGATGTTCCGCGATCAGGTCGGCCAGCGCCGCGCCCTCGGGCACCTTGGGCGCCGGACCGAACCCAAGGCCGTGGGCGATCTCGGCCAGGAGCCAGGGCTTTCCCTGTGCGCCGCGCCCCACCATCACCCCGTCCGCCCCCGATTGCGCCAGCGCCTGCCGCGCCTCGGCGGGGCTGGTGATGTCGCCGTTGGCGATGACGGGGATCGACACGGCCTCTTTCACCGCGCGGATCGCGGCCCAGTCGGCCTGCCCCTTGTAGAACTGGCAGCGGGTGCGGCCGTGGATCGTGATCATCCTGATCCCCGCCCCTTCGGCCCGCCGCGCAAGCTCGGCCGCGTTCAGTAGCGTATCGTCCCAGCCCAGACGCGTCTTCAGCGTCACCGGCACCTTGACCGCGCCCACCACCGCCTCGATCAGCCGCAGCGCATGGTCGAGATCGCGCATCAGCGCCGACCCCGCATAGCCCGAGGTCACGCGCCGCGCGGGGCAACCCATGTTGATGTCGATGATCCGCGCGCCCTGCCCTTCGACCAGCCGCGCGGCCTCGGCCATCCAGTCTTCCTCGCGGCCCGCAAGCTGAACGGCGGTGGCGGATTCGTTCAGGCCAAGCTCGGCCCGGGCGCGGGCTTCGGGCCGGGCCGTGACCACCTCGCGGCTTGCCACCATCTCGCTTACGACCAGCCCCGCTCCGAAGCGCGCGACGATCCGGCGCGTCGGAAGATCGGTGATCCCCGCCATCGGCGCCAGAAGCACCGGGGGTGTCAGGGGGAAACCTGCCAGTTCTATCGTCACTTGCCTATTCCTTGCGCGTCATCCACCGGGCTACGCCCCGGCGCCAGCCCTTGGCAATCTGCCACCGTATCACGACAGGCGCACAAACAGGCAATGCCTAATTATTGTGCAGTTATGCCGCAACTGCCCGCACCGTTGTCAGGACGTGTGTCCTTTCGTAGAGAAGGGGTCGTAAAGACAAGGCCTTTCCACAGGGCCCTCAGCAGGAAAAGCGGCATGACCATCGCAGCCATTCTTGTCGCCGCAGGACGCGGCACCCGTGCCGGCGGCGGCCTGCCCAAGCAATGGCGCCTGCTGGCCGGGCAGCCGGTTCTGGCCCATACGCTGTCGGCCTTCCGCGCGGTGGCCGAGGTCGGGCCGATCGTGCTGGTGCTGCACCCCGACGATATCGACCGCGCCATGCCCTGGATTGACGCCCGCACGCGGATCGTGGCGGGCGGCGCCTCCCGCGACGCCTCGGTGCGCAACGCGCTGGAGGCGCTGGAGGGCACGGGCGTGAGCCGCGTCCTGATCCACGACGGCGCGCGGCCGCTGATCTCACCGGCGCTGATCCGGCGGCTGATCGCCGCGCTGGACGAAGGCCCCGCCGCCGCGCCCGCGCTGGCCGTGACCGATGCGCTGTGGCGCGGCGCGGGGGGGCTTGTCTCCGCCATGGTGCCGCGCGACGGGCTTTACCGTGCGCAGACCCCGCAGGCCTTCCATTTTGCCCCGATCCTTGCCGCGCACCGCGCCCATCCGGGCCCTGCCGCCGACGATGTCGAGGTCGCCCGCGCCGCCGGCCTTGACGTGCGGATCGTCGAGGGGGAAGAGGACAACATAAAGCTGACCTATGCCCGCGATTTCGACCGGGCCGAACAGATCCTGCGCCAGAGAAAAGGGACCGCCATGGATATCCGCACCGGCAACGGCTTTGACGTTCATGCCTTCTGCCCCGGCGATCACGTCTGGCTCTGCGGCGTGAAAATTGCCCATGACAAGGGCCTGCTGGGGCATTCGGATGCCGATGTGGGGATGCACGCGCTGACCGACGCGATCTACGGCGCGCTGGCCGAGGGGGACATCGGGCGGCATTTCCCGCCGTCGGACCCGCAATGGAAGGGCGCGGCCTCGCATATCTTCCTAGCGCATGCCGCGGGACTTGCCCGGGCGCGGGGCTACATCGTGACCCATTGCGACGTGACGCTGCTGTGCGAGCGCCCGAAGATCGGGCCCCACGCTCAGGCGATGCGCGCGGCGCTGGCACAGATCATGGAGATGGACATGGACCGCATCAGCGTGAAGGCGACGACGACCGAGAGGCTGGGCTTCACCGGGCGCGAAGAGGGGATCGCGGCGCTGGCCACCGCGACGCTGGTGCAGGCATGAGCGCGCCGAAGAACCTCAGCTCCGCGCGCATGGTCGCCACGCTGTTCGGCGTGGGCTATGCGAAACCCGCCTCGGGCACCTGGGCCTCGGCGCTGGCGGTGGTGCTGGCGATCTTCCTGCACGGGATCGGCGGCTTTCCGATGCTGCTGGTCTGCACGCTCGCCGTCACGGTGCTGGGCTTTGCCGTGGTGACGCGCGATCTGGCGGATCGGGACCCCGGCGACACCGACCCGTCCGAGATCGTGATCGACGAGGTGGCGGGCCAGTGGATCGCCATGTGCGCGCCCTCTGCCGGGTTCTGGTTCGCCGGGCTCGACAGCTGGACCTTTCCCTGGCCGGGCTATGTCACCGCCTTCCTTGCCTTCCGCCTGTTCGACATCTGGAAGCCCTGGTTCGTCGGCCGGGCCGACCGGCGGGGCGACGCAGCGGGCGTGATGCTCGACGATATCTACGCAGGTCTCATGGCCGCCGCCGTGGTGATCGTCGCGGCGGGCGTCTATCACGGGCTGATCGCCCGATGACCGCCGAGGCGGTGCTGGCCGCCGCCCGGGCGGCTGGCGTGATGATTGCGACCGCCGAAAGCTGCACAGGCGGGATGGTGGCGGCGGCGCTGACGGATGTTCCCGGCTCATCGGACGTCGTGGATCGCGGCTTCGTCACATATTCCAACGCCGCCAAGCAGGAGATGCTGGGCGTGCGGGCCGAGACGCTGGCCGCCCATGGCGCGGTGTCCGAACCCGTCGCGCGCGAGATGGCCGAAGGCGCGCTGACCCATTCGCAGGCGCGCCTCGC